>JAFGJR010000224.1 GCA_016928975.1 Sedimentisphaerales bacterium
CCTCATAACATACTGCGTATCAAGATGTTACAAACGCTCAAAGCAAGAATCGAGCATGAAAAACAACGTTTCGAAGGATTGTAGTACGGAGAAGGAGTGGCTTCACCCTCAAGGCCACGACATCAACCGCAGAGAAACCCCACGTTCGTTCCCTCCGATGTCTTCGGTTTCGTCTCCGTGGTCTCCGTGGTTCAAAAGCATTTTGGTTGCGGCCGCAGGCCGCGCTGCGCTCCCCCGCCTGCGCGAGGGCAAGCTTGGCGGCTTGGCGCGAGGGACTCTTGATTCCGAAGGCCGGCGGTCAAACCCGCAGATTTCACACGGGGCCTATGTGCCCGCAGCTTCTCAGGATCACGCGCCCGAATCCCAGTAATACAGCACTACTTTCCGGAAACGTCACCCTGTTCCCGGAATTCTCTTGACATAGAACAACGCATTCTGTACAGTATTCTGACAACTGAATAGCGATCGTGGGAAGCGGATGGATGTGAAGTGCCGATCTCGAAATCGGAAGCACGAAACAAGCTACAGGCCAGGGGTCGGGGGCCTTGGGATTGCGAATTTCGGATTGAGGAATGCGGATTGAGGAGAGCCGGGAACCGCTGTGCGAAACAAAGCCAAATTCAGGAGGGATGGGGAGCTTCGGGGAACAACGGAATCATGGAATGGTGGAATGATGGAATGATGGAATGATGGAAATGACCAGATGAACCCACTATTCCAGTGTTCCAATATTCCGGTATTCCCATGCCTTCGCTGGGCAATGCCCGCAGGCAGGAGGCAGATTCTGGCAAACAAAGCCAATAGGCAGGGATCAGGGGTCGGGGGTCAGACGTGGGATTGTACAAACAAAGCCAATTGGAAAGGAGTGTCAAGTTTGACGTGTGAAGTGTCAAGCCTGAGAGGCGGCATGCGAACTGTCCGACTTCAAACTTCAAACCTCACACTTCAAACTCGTCCCCTGCGAAACAAAGCCAATCGGGGAAGTGTCAAGTTTGGAGTTTCAAGTGTCAAGCTGGGAGGTGGACAGAGCCTATCTGACAAGACGGTTCGTGGGGGTGGCTGTGCGAAACAAAGCCAATTGGACGGAAGTTTGAGGTGTGCGGTGTGAAGCGGATGATACACGAAATGCAAGACAAAGCCAATTGGCGCCGAAGTGCCGGCCGGCACGGGAGTTATGAGAGAACCGGCCGGCGATGGCGAAGGTGTGCATGGCACACCCTACGAGGGCCGGCCGCGCCAAACAAAGCCAAATGTGGGGAGGATGGGAGATTTGGGGAGAAGCCCGCCTCGTGGGCGGCGGTCTCATCCAAAAACCGAGCGTGCGAAACAAGACGCCTGCGCCAAGAGTCCCGAAATCAGGTTCCGAGCCGCGTTTCTGGGACAATACCAAGGATCAGGTCCGCTGACCCGGACTTTTGTCGGGCGCGTCAAACAAAGCCAATTCGGGAGGAGTTTCAAGTTTGAAGTGTCAAGTGTCAAGCCAAGGGGTGGCTGCGCCAAACAAAGCCAATTTGCGCTGCCGGGCTCGCCGGCGGGTCAAGGGGAGGCATTGCCTGGTCAGTCACTCAGATCTCGCTCATCGGGGCGCCGAAGACCTCCGCCGTGAACAGATAGACCTCCGTCTTCGGGTCCTTCCAGGCGTCGGGGGAAAGGCCGGCCTTGTGGGAGCAGCACTGGGACAGGAACTCCTCCTTGCTCCAGCCGGTCTCGTCGGCGACCTGGGGAAGGAAACACCCGGACGCATAGCCTCTCTTGATGTAGATTCCGTGCGTCCCCAGCTCCAGACTCAGCGGGTCCTCCACGCGCTGAAGCGGCGACAGGACCGAGATCTCCACATGCAGCTTATTCACCTCTCCGGCGGTGATGGGATTGGTCACGAAGCGGGGATCGCTCGTGGCGGAGGCCTTGGCCATCTCCGAGACAAGCTCGACCAGCGGCCTGTCGGATATGAACTGGCCGATGCAGCCGCGGAGGCGGTCTCGATTCTTCAACGTCACAAAACACCCGCACCCGGCGGTGAGCACAGGGTCGTGGGAATGGGGCTTGCTCACGGGCCATCTGTGAATCGCGGCCCGGACCGTGTCGCGGGCAATCTCAAGGAGCTGTTTCTTCTGAGCCTCGTTCATGGGCTTTCCGCCTTGTTTCTTTCAGGACCTCGATCACCGCCGGCATAACCGAGACGATGATAATCGCGAAGATCACGATTGTGAAGTTCTCTTTGACGACCTGGATATTGCCAAAGAAGTAGCCGCCGAAGATGAACACGGCGATCCAGAGGACGCCGCCAACCACATTGTAGGTCAGGAAGCGAGCGTAGCTCATCTTGCCCACGCCGGCCACGAAAGGCGCGAACGTCCGGATAATCGGTACGAATCTCGCCAGGACAATGGTCTTCGGCCCATACTTCTCGTAGAACCTGTGGGTTCGGTCGATGTGCTCCTTCTTGAGAAACCAGGCGCCCTCCTTTTTCAGGATCCACGAGCCGAAGTACTTGCCGATCGTGTAGTTGGCGCTGTCGCCCAGCACGGCGGCGGCGGCCAGAAGCACGAAGATCAGGCCGACATGGAGAGAGCCCCGCGCGGCGAATGTGCCTAGCGCGAACAGCAACGAGTCGCCGGGCAGAATCGGCGTGACCACCAGGCCCGTCTCCGCGAAGATGATCGCGAAGAACAGCAGGTAGCACCAGGGGCCGAAATCTCTCAGAATCTGGTCAAGGTGTGTATCGAGATGAAGAATGAAATCAACAAAACCGCCAATCAATTCCATAATTTGCCGTTGCCAAGGTCCGGTAAGGCGACCGTTGGGCGACGCTCCTTCTGTCGGGCCCTGCTTCCGGGAAGCTGCCGGTTACGACCGGGTACTCAAGATAGAAGCGCCCTGT
The DNA here is from genome assembly GCA_016928975.1 of Sedimentisphaerales bacterium. The sequence goes on from JAFGJR010000224.1 coordinate 2,882, forward strand.
TATAATGTCAATCTTCAAAATGGGCGACCGCCGCGCTGGCCGCCGGACAGGGCGGATTCCTCACGGGAGTATCGAGAAACATGGCAGACGTGCAACAGTTTGAACGAGTCGGGGATGGCCTGCTCGTGCGAGCCCCCGCCAAGATCAACCTGAGCCTGCTGATCGCCGGCAAGCGTCCGGACGGCTTCCACGAGCTGGAGACGATCATGGCCAAGATCGACTGGTATGACGAGCTGCTGATCGAGCCGGGCGGCCGGACCGGGGTCGAGCTGGTCTGCCGGGGTCCTGAGTGGGCGCCGCAAGGCAAAGAGAATCTCGTGTACCGGGCAGCCGAGATGATCCTCCGTGCGAGCGGCCGAGCTGCGGACCTCCGCCTGACCCTCGTCAAGAATGTCCCTGCCGGCACCGGGCTGGGCTCGGCCAGCAGCGATGCGGCGGCGACCCTGATGGGGCTCGACAGACACCTCAATCTGCGCCTGCCCACGGATTCGCTGGCCGAGATGGCCGGCCAGCTCGGCAGCGACGTGGCCTTCTTTCTCGATGGTCCGCTGGCCTTCTGCACCGGGCGAGGCGAAAAAATCGAGAAATTATTCCAGAGTTTCCCCTTCACCGCCCTGCTGATCCTGCCGCCTGTAAGTGTCTCTACCAAAGAGGTTTATGCGCACTACGTTCATGAGCCGGACCTGTTGCGACAGTGGAAGAACCAGATCAGTGCATATATACGCGAAAACAGGGTTGATTTAGTCGCCAAGATGTGCGCAAATATGCTGCGGAGAACCTGTTTTCATCTTTTTGAGGAACTTGGCGAACTCGAAGAGGCGATCGAATCGCTTGGTTTGGGGCCTATTTGCCTCAGTGGAAGCGGCTCGGCTATGTACTCTATCCTGAGCGACCGGGACACAGGACGCTTGGACAATCTGCGAGAGGCCATAAGGCACCGACTGGGTTGCAGGAGCATTGTCGTGGGGAACAGTGGATGGTAATGACTTGGCGAGGCGAGCAAGATGAGAATTACCGAGGTTCGCATCAAGCTGGTGACGGGCAAGGGAGATAGGCTGAAGGCATTCTGCTCGATGACCCTGGACGATGAGTTTGTCGTTCGCGACATCAAGGTTATCGAGGGGGAAGACGGGTACTTCGTGGCCATGCCGTCGCGCAAGATGAGCGACCATTGTCCCAAGTGCGGGTATAAGAACCACCTGAGAGCGAGATTCTGTAACCAGTGTGGGGCTGCCCTGCCCGAAGGCCGCGTCAGGAAGAGCCCCGAGGGCCGAACGAAGTTGCACGCCGACATCGCCCACCCGATCAACATCCAATGCAGAAAGGCGATCCAGCAGGAAATCGTAGCGGCGTTCCAGGACGAGCTGAGGAGGTCCACGCTGCCGGGCTACGAGGCCCCCTCGTGGGACGAGCCGGACGATGAGATCCCCGAGACCGTCTCGTAGGGTCATCAGGGCGATCACGGAGTGGAGAGAAGCCGCCTGCCCCGCGGACAGGCCGATTCTGGAGAAGTCCGATGATGCCGGGCCAGTCGCAGGTTCGCAACCGGGGTGCGCCCGTTTTCAGGCCGTCAGGTCCTCCAACACTCTCTCGAGAGCCATGTCCAGGCGTTCGGTGACGTCGTAGCGACCCTGAGTGATCTGCCGGCGGACTCGCAGCACCTTCTCTTGCCGAACCTCCGGGAGAGAGGCAATCCTCTTCAAAACAACACCCAGAGGTGTGCTCTGTATGCTGTCCAAGATCTGCTCCATAACGGAATCCTCATCTTGGGATGGACCCATTGCGAGCGGGTTGACCCGGCGATTGTGTTCCTGCCCAAACGCGCTGAAACCAGCATCCGGCATCAGGCTTACCTTACTAACCAATGTCGCTCCGAATGATCCGCCCCGCCGCCGTGAACGGAATCCTACACCACTACATCTTGTGTACCCAGCGAGTCCCTGCCGGGGCCTAAATCACTACTGATATCGACACAAAGATCGGGAAAACTTTAGAGAAGTTTTGAGGAGCAAAGATAAGTTTTGGCCCCCAGAACGCGGCTGCAAAGGGCTCAGAAAGCGTCCCTGTCATACTAGGAAGGCTGGTGAATCAGTGCCGTGAACGAAGGGCAGTCTCTCCTTGCCCAGCGCCCGCCGTGGGCCGCAGAAAGAGGGAGGCATACCATATGTAGTGTTATCCTTGCCACCGTCATAAGGGCCGGAACGCCCCTGACCGAAGAGCATGGATGGCCGGGCAACGGGCTCGGCTCAGTAGGAGTACCGGAATTTCATCTCCGCGTCCCACTGATCGGGCACCCCCTCCTTCTTGGTTAACTTGACTTGGTCGCACTTCAGACCGACCCACATCGACTGGATATAGGACAGGAACGTGGCGGCCTGCACGATGCCGACTGCTTTGAGAGTCACCTTGGCGTTCTGCGATTCCTTGTCGGTCCCGGCGATCCCGCCGCTGGTGTAGTCACAGTTGGCCGACCGGATGCTGCACAGGTTCGCTACCCGATCGATGGCCTTGTCGAACGAGAACTCGCCCGACACACTCTTGTCAGGGGAGAAGTCCAGCCGTTTGGGATCATACTTGAGAATATCCAGGATGTACGTCTGCCCCTCGATACACAGGGCCCGTTCCTTCTCCATGCTGTCGCGGGCAGCAGGCAGATACCAGAACACCACTAAGGCCGGCCAGACCGCCGCCAGGATCGGGGCCGCCAGGTAGTACGTCATCGGGTTCTTGTAGATGTCTTGCATGGTCAGCCCTTCTCCGGCGTCCTCTGCGCCTCCACTTTCACGGTCACGTCAAAGCTGTCCCGGTCACCCTTGCTCTCGGGCGCGACGCGGTTGTCGTCGACGTTCAGGCCGAACTTCTTCAAGGCGTCAAACACGCTGATGGTGCCGCGGCGGCTGCTCGTGTTGCCATTGATGCGAATCGCATTCGTCGTGATGCTCATCGTATCGACGGCCAGGCCCGTCTGTGCCGCACAACTGTTCAGCGCTCGCAACACAAGCGTCAGCTTGGCGGAGATCGACTCCTGCGACGCCCCCTTGATCCCCTTGTCGGCCATCAAATTCGCGCGTTCCTTTCTCACGTCGTTGACGGCTTTGGTGATCGCGGTGGGGAACTTCTTACCAACCATCACGGCCACGTAGTCCGGCTCGAATTTCGCACGAATGTCCGCCCGCGCCTTCTTCACCTGCATCCATTGGGCCTGAAACAGCACGCCAATGGAAAGCATCAGGATCGTCATCGCGATGCTGAGGAACTTCAAGGCCCGGTCCATGCGGACCTTCGCGCCCAGGTAGGGCATGTGGTCGTTCCGGAAATTGACGCCCTTGTCCTTCTCGGCAAGGGTCAAGGCCGCTCCGTACGCCAGGGCGAGATCGACGGCACCGGCACATCCGGCGACTTCCTCCGTCCCCGCGCCAACCATCTCCGCCGGATCACAAGCTCGTACCTGCCGGGCGGTCCGCTCTGCGAGTTGCTCTGGCTCGATCTCATTCTGCGCATCATAGAGGCACAGGTGGTCCACCGGGCCGAGGGTCTCCGCCAGCGCGGCCGTGGTGAGGGCTTCCCTCGCCAGCAACTGGCCCCGGTTCTGGGCCTGTGCGATCGGGAAGGCCCGCATCGTGGGCGCCTGCCCCGCCCGTGGCGCGGTGAGAAGGTAGCCACGCGAGTCGGACAGCAAGGCATACAACGGGCTGTGCTCGGACGGCTCACCGGACGCCTCGTACGTGTCCAGAAAACGGGAGAGACAGTAGCTGTCCGGAGCCACGATGACCGGATCGATCCCGGCCGCCTGCAAGGCAAGCAGGATCTCCGTCAGCACGCCGCGCTGCGCCGTGAAGACATCGAGGCTCGAGCCGCCCTCGTCGCTCGAAACGACCCGGAAGGCCACCGCCACGTCGGCCACGTCCGTAGCAAGAGCCTCCTCCGTATCGAAGCGGACCGTCGCGGCGATCCTCTTGTAATCGGTGAATTCGCTGTGCACGGCATGTTGCATGAACATGGCGCAGTCCAGTGCCACGACCGCCTGCCCGAACTTCAGGCCCTGCTCGGCGCACGTGTCGGCGATACGCTCCGCCAGAGTCGGGTACGCCTGTTCGCCCGCGTCCTCGACCGAGACAGAGAAGCAGCCCAGCAGTTTCCTGTCACGGCCCTGTGGAGCCACGCAGACCACCGTGGCCCGATCCTGTCTCAGATAGATTCCTAAGTGATTATGAGACTCCACTCTCCATGATCTCCCAAAACTGTCGGCGGCCGCCATCCGGCGGCGCAAAACCGAAAATCGGTTACTGTTTAGTCGGAAACTACGCCGAGCGGCTTTACCTTATCCCCTTCTTTACTCACGGCGGCCACGACGACCACCCTGGCCACGCCGCTCACGGCCGTGATCCGGATCGTGAAGATGCTGCTGGCGGTCGTCAGAAAATCCTTGCATTTGTCGATGGAATCGGAGTATCGAAAGGCGGCCTTCTTCACTTCGTCGATGTTGGCGAACGGCTTCGTCTGTCGCACGCGAATGATCTCTTCGGCGATCTTGGGAGCGTCGGCGGCGCTGCCGAACGTCAGGGCCGCTTCCAGGACGTGCCGGGGGGCGGTATTGACGTTGACCTGCCTCACCGCCCAGAGCCCCAGGTACTTCATGGCCGACTCGTTCCGGGTATCGCTGGGGATGCTCGGCCGACGGAAGAGGTCCGCATTGACCATGGAGCTGTGAAAGAGCTTCACGAAGTCCTCGCTCTGCTGCTCCATCTGCTGGGCCGGGGAGGTGATGGTCCTGGTGAGGGTACGGCGTGCGGGCGCCGCCCGACTCGCCGTACTCGGCGTACGACTGACCCGGCTTCGCAGACTCGCCGGCGGTTCGACGGTCTTCGCCAGCGGCTTGAACTCGAGCTGGTACGGCCGCAACTGGCCGATCTTCTCAAGGTCGTCCTTCAGGTCTTTGATGTCGGTGGGCGCGTAACCCATCCACTCGCAAAAAACCACGAACCCTGTCTCCGCCAGCGGCTGCCATTGCTCATCCGCAATCAACGCCCAGTTCAGAGGGTACTTGGCGTTCTCGTCCTCGATCTCGATCTTCACCTTGGCCGAGCCGATCTCACACTCCTGGGCCTCCGTCGCCAGCGGCCAGGGCGGCCCATAGGGACCCGGAACCTCCACTATACCAACGTCGTTGACATCATTGACGTCGTTGACGTCGCTTCCATATCGGGCATCCTCGACCTCTTGCGTCTTCCTTGTCCTGGCGTTCCGCTTCACGTTGTTCTTGGCATCCCGCCTCGTCTTGGCGGCGAGATCGGAGTTCTTCTTGCTGTTGGCATCGTCCTCGCCTTCCAGGGTCCGGGACTTGCCATCGGAGCCATTGGCGTCGGCCGCATGCTCAAGCGCAAACTGGGCCAGGAACTTCTGGTAGTCCACCTCACTCATGGCGAAGACATCGGAGAAGTCCGGCTCGTTGGGCCGGCTGATGAGCTGCGGCTGGAGACTGCCGATGGACGTCATCGCGTACTTCAGCATCGAGGCACAGGCGTACCGGGCCTGGCTGTAGTCGATGACGTACTGATCCCGATGGCGGCGCGCCGCCACCCGGGCGGTTAGTGTGTAACCGAGCGTCGCCAGAAGGACCAGGACCACCAGCGTGATCATCAGGATCACGCCGGGACGGCTCCTACGGCCGGGTCCGCCCGGTCGTCCTGGGCACTGGCCGAACAGATTTGTAGGGTATTGGCTCATTCGTTCTCTGAGAGGCCTACCGACCGGTCGCTCGGGAGCCCCGCTCATTCGTCGTCCGAGATCCGGTCTGTCCTGTCTTAGACGATTTCTGCTCGTCGGTTGCTTCCGACGTCTGCTCCTGGGTATCGGGGTTTGGACCGCTGTCCCCCCGCCCTTCCGCGGCTGCCACGATGAACCTGATTCTCCGGGTCTTGTCGATGGCAATCGTGCGGTAGATCTTCTCCTCATCGTATACTTCCATCGTGCCGCGTACCGTCTCGTGAGGCATGGCAAACGAGATGCTGGCCCTCACGCCCGGCGGCAACGTGGCGTCCGTCCACGTTTGCACGAACTCATCCTCGCCCTTGGGGATCTCCAGCAGAAAGCACGTCACGCCGCGACAGAGGGGAACCAGGGGATAGTTGTCCTCCAGCGAGTCTCTCTTCGAATCGAGCAGTTTGTCTTCTGCGTCGATCCCCTCATGGCCGCGGTAGATGACCAGGCCGGCCGAGTCCCCCTCATAGTCGTAGCCGGCTCGCCACGTGACCTCCTCGAAGACCTTCTCCTCGTTCTTGCTGTCGCGCATCGTTCGACGCAACACCAACTGGGACCGGCGGAAGCCATTGTCGAGGCCGCTCTTGATCTCAACGCTGTACCCCTGCTCGCTGCCGAGCACGCGGTCGAGATCCTCCGCCAGCAGTTGCAGCACCTCGGTGGCCGTGGCAGCGCTGGGATCGTCGACCTGGGCCAGAACCGCGTCGGCCGCCCGGTTCGCACGTCCGTAGACCGTCAGAATCGCCGTCAGCACCATCGCACCAATCACCAGCGCGACGATCATCTCTCCAAGGGAGGAGAAACCGGCTCGATCATGCGATCCTGTCCGTGGTATTCTCATACAGCACTCAGTCTGCCCGATCGGCTCCGTGGGGCTACCTCTTCTTGTTCCTGTCGTTCAACAGCTTCATGACGTCGCCGACGCCCATCTTGTCCAACTGCTCCTGGGGCAGACCGGTCAGGCGGTCTTTCCCATCGGAGCTGCGAATCTGACCGGTCGTCTCCTGGCCCTCTTCCTGCCGGCTCTGGATCATCGACGCGAGCTCTTCGATGGACTCGACCTGTTGCTTTCTCTCCGCCGCGGTCGGCTTGCCGTCGGCTCGCACATACACGTCGACATTGTGCTTGAGGAAGGAGCCGTCGTTCAGGGTCACCAACCCCTCGTCGACCCATTTCTCGATTGTCTCGACATCGACGCCGGCATACTCCGCCGCCGCCTCGGAGGTCCCGAGGACCTGCTCCGCCGTAAGCTCCTCGATGCTCCCCGGCTCTCCGGCGAGCTGATTCGCCTGCTGGTCGGTCAGCTCGGTGATCCAGTGCTCCAGCTCCACCGTCTGTTTCTCGCCGGTGGAGTCCGGGTACTCCGCGGAGCAGACCGCGCGAATCCACATCTTCCCCGACACCGGCTCGGAGAAGGCCTCGACGACCGTCTGCCAGGAGAGGTCCGGATACCGGTCGCTGTTGCCATAGTCCACCGTCTCCTTGACCGAGCTGGACGAGAGAATCGTCTCCATGTTTTCCCGGGCCAACTGGTAGGCCGCCATCCGCAGGGCGGAATCGGCAGCCGAACCGAGACACCGGTCCACGACGAGCAAGATGCTCGAGGCGACCAGGGCCAGAATCGCCAGCGACGTCATGACCTCCAGCAAGGAGAAACCGGTGCGGCCAGGTCCCTCGCACAGCCGGCGCCCTGCCTTCGTGTTGTCGGTCCTTGTATTCCGCATATGGGTCAGAGATTGCACTATGTCCACGAGTCGCCGCCGTTAGAGAAACGGCACTTCATCCTTGGCCTTCAGAGCCATCAGGGGCGGATCACCGTCGACCACCTCGATGATCGGCGTGATCCGGCTGACCAATACCGCGTGAGGTTGCTCATCCTCGTCTCGAAAGACGATCTTGCCGCCGTAGAACCAGCCCGCGTGCCCGGCGACAAACGTGGCCTTGCGGTTGGTGAACTTGTCGTCGGGGCCGCCGAAGTCGAATTCGACGTACTCGACCCGGCAGCTCTCGCTGAACTGCCCCTGAGCGATGATCTTCTCGTCGAGCACCGTATCCAGGTTGGAGGAGGCGATCTCATGCAGCAGGTACGTCTGCTCGATCATGTCGATGATGATTCCGTACCGACGGCTGCTCTCGGCGGCGGACGAGGCGGCCATCTGCATCAACGAGACGAACTCCTGCATGTCCGCCCTGAACTGGCTGCGCCGCATCGTGCCGAACAGGTTGGTCTGTACCATGACGACGAAGAGCGCCAGGATCGACACGACCAGGATCATCTCCACAAGCACAAAGGCTCGCGAGCGTGCGCGAGCCGCATGCGCCTCGGCTGCTCCGCGCGAGGCCGGCACATCCTCACCCCGGACAGCGCCGATGGGATCACGAATCCGTACTGAGCAGATCCGTATCATATCCCTCGCCGCCTTCCTGGGCATCGGCGCCCAGACTCTTGATAACGAATGCTTTGCCGCTCGCGGGATTGAGCTCGTAAATGAAGTCATTGCCCCATCCGTCCCTGGGGATCTCGGTCGTGTCGAGGTAGCCGCCGGCGGGCCAGTTCTGCACGTCGGTAGGCTGCTCCAGCAGGGCCGTCAAACCTTCCTCTTCGGTCGGGAACCGGCCGGTGTCCATCTTGAACTGGTTCACCAGGGTGTGCAGCGATCGCAAGCTGGCCTTGGTGGTGATGACTCTCGCCTTGTCCGTGTGGCCGACGAAGTTGCCGACGACCACGGCGAACAGCAGGCCCAGGATGATCAGCACAGCCATCAGCTCCACCATCGTGAAGCCGGCCGCTGCTTTGTACCTTCGATTCTCCTTCATAATCCGTCTTCTCCAAAACCTCAGAACTTGATGGATGAGATTCTCAGGATGGGCAGGATCGTCGCGTAGGCGATGACACCGACCACGGCCGCCATGAAGATGATGATGAGCGGCTCGACGGCGGCGCTGAGACGCTCGATCACGATATCCGTCGATGATTCCAGGTTCTCGCTGATGCTCTTGAGCATGGTTTCGAGCTCGCCGCTTTTCTCGCCGACGGAGACCATGTGCGCGATGGCCGGATCGATCACGCCGCTGTCGCGAAGGGGAGTCGCGATGTCGGCGCCGGCCAGGATGCGCTCCCGGGACTGCTGAACCGCCCGCTTCATCAGAGAGTTGCCCGTCGTCTCGGCGACGACCCGCAGCGACTCGGCCATCGAAAGTCCCGAGCCGATCAGCGTCGAGAGCGTCGAGGCGAACCGGGCGACCACCCGCTGCCTGACGAGCGGGCCGAACACCGGAAGCGACAACAGGAATTTGTCGCGCACATAGGCCCCCCGCTCCGTTTTGAAGAAACGCCGCAGCGCGACGACCAGCACGGCGATCCCGCCCAGCAGGACGAGCACCCGCCAGGTCGTCAGGATGAGACTGAAGTTCATCAATTGCTTCGTGATCCACGGCAGCTCCTGGCCCGTCCTTTGAATCTGCGCACCGATCTTGGGGATCACCTTGGTGGTCAGGATCACGACCGCCAGCAGGCAGAAGCCCACCAGCACGATCGGGTAGATCATCGCCGTCAGAATCTTGGCCTCGACGCGCTGACGCTTCTCCATGAAGTTGGCGATGGTCTTCAGGCTGCCGCCCAGCGTGCCGGTGACCTCGCCGACGCGGACCATGGCCACGTAGATGACGTCGAAGTACTGGTCGTAGTCCTTCAACGCGTCCGTGAGAGACTCGCCGGTCACGACCCGATCGCGAATCTCCGTCAGGGCGTTGCGGAACCGCGGGTCCGTGCTCTGCATCATCAGCACGGAAAGGGCCTCCGTGAGCTTGATGCCGGAGGTCAGCAGGGTCGCCAGTTGCTTGGTGAAATCGACAAGCTGGGTCTTGTTGCGTTTACGCAGGATGGAGAACAGGGCACGCTGGCTCTCGACGGCGGACGTCACCTCGGTGACGGAGGACGGATGGATGTTGCGCATCCTCAACTGCTTGCGCGCAGCAAAGGGACTCTCGGCGGTGATCGTTCCCTTGGTCTTCTTGCCGCCGGTCGTTATGGCCATGTATTCATATCGTGGCATAGCGAAATCCGAAACGCTACACGAACCACTCGTGGAGTTTGGCAAAATGGAAGTCAGGCTTACTTTGGGAAGGAAAAATCGTACTCTTGATTTTTCCTTCCCAAAACGGTACACGCCCGGCGTATGATCGGCTCTGGAGATCATTCGAGGAAATCGTGAAACCGATTTCCTCGAATAATATAAGCCTGACTTCCATTTTGCCAGACTCCACTTTCATCTTGTCGTACATCTTACGTGACATCCGCCTGGGTCACTCTCAGGACTTCGGCGACGGTCGTGATACCCGCCAGGGCCTTGCGAGCGCCGTCCATTCGCAGGGTCTGCATGCCCGCCTGGAGGGCGAGTCTCTTGATCGACCCGGCGGTGGCCCTCTTGTAAATGAGGTCCTGAATATCCGTGTGGATGAGCATCAGCTCATAGATGCCGGTCCGGCCGCGATAGCCCGTCTGGAAGCATCGCTCGCAGCCTTTCCCCACGTAGAACCTGGCGTCCTTGTTCTGCTCCGGAGTCCCGAGGCCAAGCTCGCTGAGCTCGTGGGCCGTCGGGGTCGACGGCTCCCGGCAATCGGGGCATACGCGGCGGACAAGCCGCTGGGCCATGATAGCAATTAACGACGAGCTGACAAGATAGGGCTCGACGCCCAGGTCCAGCAACCGGCTCACGGCGCCGGCCGAATCGTTCGTGTGCAGCGTGCTGAAGACCAGGTGGCCGGTCAGGGAGGACTGGATCGCCATGCGGGCGGTCTCCACGTCGCGGACCTCGCCGACCATGATCACGTCGGGGTCCTGACGCAGCACGTGACGCAGGGAGGTCGCGAAGTTCATACCCTTCTTGCTGGCGACCTGGATCTGGCTGATCCCCTCAAGCTGGTACTCGATGGGGTCCTCGATCGTGATCACGTTCTTTTCCGCCGAGTTGATCCGGTTGAGGCAGGCGTACAGCGTGGTGCTCTTTCCGCTGCCGGTGGGCCCGGTGACGAAGATCACGCCGTGCGCGCGGTTCAGCAGCGAATCGAGCCTCGCCAGGTCGTCCGCCCACAGCCCCAGCTCATCGAGGGCGAACACGCCCGTGCTCTTGTCGAGGATACGCAGCACGCAGCGCTCGCCGAAGCTGGTCGGGACGGTGCTCACACGCAGGTCCACTTCCCGCTGACCAAGCCGGACGCTGGACCGACCGTCCTGCGGCAGACGCCGCTCCGCGATGTCCATGCCCGCCATGACCTTGATACGCGAAATGATCAGGGGAAGAACATTTCGATTCAGGCTCAAGACGTCATAGAGGATGCCATCGACCCGGTAACGAATCTGGATCTTCGACTCATAGGGATGGACGTGAACGTCGCTCGCTCTCAATTGCAGCGCCCGGAACAGGATGTCGTTGACGAGCCGGATCACGGGCGGGCGATTCACCACGTCGAGCAGGTCATCCGAGGCCGTCACCTCATCGACCAACTGATCGAGGTTCTGCGAGTCCAGCTCCTCCGCGACCTCCTCGATGACGGTGTTTCGCTGTTGATAGGCGTTATCGATGACCGACGTAATGGCGGCCCGTGTGGACAGGGCCGGCGTGACCGGCATCCGCGTCATTTTCGAGACGTTGTCCAGAATGTTCGTGTCCAGCGGTCGCGACAGGACGACCGTCAGCTCGCCGTCGCCCTGCTGGGGCTTGACTCCGACCAGGTAGTGATGCTGCGCGTACACCGCCGGGACCGCCTGGACAAACTCCCGCGGGACCGACTGGTCGGAGATCTCACCCAGGTATTGCCAGCCGAGGGCCTCGGCAAACAGCTTGAGGATCACGTCTTCCGTGAAATACGGGCATGCCAGCAGAACCTCGTCGAGGCGGCCTCGGCCCTGGTTCTCCTCAATGAACCTGGCCAGCCGCTCCGGGTCTACCAGCCCCGTCCTCTTCGCCGTCTGGATCAGCAAATCCTTCATATCACCCGATTCTTCCCGTACAACCGATCATCAGTATGCGTCGAGCACCTTCGGCGGATTCACCGGCTTTGTCTTCACGCCCGGCCAGCTCTGGTAGTTCTGGAACTCCAGCTCATGCTTCTCAAACGCCGTCCGGTTGATCTCGGAGATCTGCCTGAGGTCTTCCATGCTCTCATTCTCTGTTCCTGCCGGTCGGATGATCTCCGCCTTCACGAACATATACAGTTTACTCTCGTCGTCCGAGTCATTGATAGTCCTGAATAGGCCGCCCAGGAGCGGAATATCCCCCAATATCGGCACTTTGGACCCGCTCTTATTCTGACTCATTTTCAACATCCCGCCCAGGATGATCGTGCTTCCATCGGGCACCGTCACCGCCGTCTTGACCTCGCTCGTCGTAGTCTCCGGCGGCTTTGTGCCATCCGTGCTTTTGGAGAGATCGAAATCGGACCGCTTCAATTCCACAACGAGGCGGAGCAGATTGCCCTCGCTGATGTGCGGGGTGATGTTCATCTCGATCGCCGCTTCATAGGGTTTGAACTCCGTCGACGTCGTGATGAAGGGCTGCGCCGTGTTGCCCGTCCCGGCATTGGCGAGGGGGATGGAGGATTGCTGCTCCACATACATCGTTCGTCCGGTCTTGATATTGCCAGGCTCGTTGTCGTTGACCAGCAGTTTGGGTTTGGCCAGAACTCGCCCGTAGCCCTTCCCCTGCACAGCGGTCAGCAGGGCGCTGATGTGTTTGTCGCCGTAATAGCCTTTGAAGGTTCGCGGATTGGTTCCGTCCACCCCCATCGACGACAGATCCAGGAAGTGGTCTTTTTCACCCGATTTCGTCTTAGCAAGCACATTGGCAGGCACAGAAGCCGCAGCACCCAACGCGCCGGAGGAGTCGAGCAGATTGGGAATGCCCTCGACCAACTGCAGGTCATAGTTGAAGGAGTCGTTCTTGGTGATCTCCACGAGGGTCACGTCGATGAGGACCTGCGGCCTTCGCTTGTCCAACTGCTTGATCAGGGCCGAGATCCATTCCTGGTTCTTCTTGCTCGCGTAGACGACCAGCGAATAAGTGTTCGGGTCGGGGACGATCTTGATCTTCTCCTCCCGGCCGACGACCGTCTTCTCCATCTTGCCTTCTTTGTTCTGCTGCTCGACCGTCTCCTGGATCAGGCTTTCCAGGACCTCGGCCAAGTGGTCCGGAGTCGAGTTTTCGAGCGGATAAATCTTGTAAGGGATTTCGCCTGCGTCCATCTCACTATCCACGTACTCGATGATGGCGGCAATGGCGGCATGCTGCTCGGCCGTCGCGTTCACCAGGAGCGAGTTCGTGGATTCGACGACGACGACCTGCGGCTCGCCCACGATGCCGGCTTCGGTGACCTCGGCCACGACCGGGACTTCCGGGGTCGGCGTGACCTGCCGGGCCGCCTGGGCCGCGGTCGGGCTCGTGGTCCTGGACGAGCCGGTGATCCGGCCGCCGGGGGCAGTCGATTCGGGCAGCTTGCTGATGATTCCCAGTTCCTGGAGCTTGCGGGCCACCTCATCGGCATCCACATGGCGGATGCGGTACAGCTCGAGCCTGCGCAAATCCTGCTGCTCGACATCGAGAGTCTCGACGAGCTCCTCCACGGTGTGCAACTGCTCCTCCTCTCCGATCATGAGAATCCGGTTGGTCCGCTCGTCGGCGTCAAGATAGACCCCGGGTTTCGCGCTGGGGGGCCCGCCGGGCGTTATACGACTGCGCGCCGCCGCCGCCTGGGCCTGGGCGGCCTTGATCCGCACGAGCCTGGCGCGCCAGGCCGCCTCGGACTCGCCGGGGAGCCGCGCCACCTGGGTCGTCGTCCCGCTGTCACCCTCGCTTCCAACGGTCACGGAGACGCTCTCGAGCTGCTCCGCCAGGCCCTTCACCTTCTCCGCCAACGCTTGTGCCATCGTGTATCGTAGTTGCCGGAACTTGAACTTCCGCGGAGCGCCTGGCTTGTCCACCATGTCCAGGAGGTTCTCGATGCGCGCCATGCGATGGGAGTAGGCCGTCACGATCACGGTCCCGCTCTCCGCCATGGACGTCAGGCCCACGGACAGTTGCATCTGATTCAGCAGGTTCTCCACGCTGACGGTGTCGATGTGCTTGAGGTTGAAGACGCGGGTGACGACGGTGTCCCCCGCCTCCACCGCCTTCACTTCCGGAGTCACCAGCTCCGGATCGATGTTCATGACCTCCGTCTTCGGCACGATCTTGACGACGTTGTCCTTGTGACGGGTCATGACCAGGTCCTTGAACTGGAGCACCGACTCCAGCAGGTAGTACAGGTCTTTGACCCTCATCGTTCCCTGGAGGTTCCCGTTGAGCTTCAAGGTCACGTCGCCGGTGATCTTGGCCGGGTCGTACACGTAGCTCAGGTTCAGATACTTGCCCGCCAGGTCCAGCAACTGAATGACCGGCAATCGCTCGGGCAACGTCAGCTTGATCACCTGGTCCCCGTTGGGGAACTCCGGTGGATCATAACGGGATGCGTCCGACGTGGTCGGCGCATGGGAAGCCGGCGTCCCGGCGTTGAGGGTCTGGGTGTCGAGCACTTCCACGGCTTTGAGGGACTCGTCCTCCGGCTTGTCCACAGGCGAAGAGACCTGCTGCGGCTCCACGGGCACCGTCTGTCCCGGCTGAAGGGCCGCCTGGTCGCCAGTGGTCGGCGCAGGCGCCGGCTGGGATTCCGGCGTCGTCAGAGACACAGACGTCGCCGGCGCGGCAGGGGAGTTCGAGTCAACGGGTGGATCGTCAACCTGACCGAGAGAGGAAGCACTGGGCAGCGGCGTTTGCCCGGGGGTTGCGCCAGGTACGGGTTGCGCAGCAGCCTGGGCCGCGGCTTTCCGCTGCGCCCGCACTTCGGCCGCACGCCGTTCCAGCTCGCGCAGCCTGTCCTGTACGTCTTTGGGCAGCGCCGGCGTCCTGTCCGCCTGCGCAGACTTCTTGCCGACCGAAGGCTGAGCCAGATCCGTTGCCTGCAACGTGGGCGCCGCGGCGCCGGCCTGCGCATATCGCGATTCCTCTTTTCGCTGCTTCAGGACGTCCGGCCCCAGCTCTACGGCCAGCTTGATCTCCTGAAGCTGGAAGACCGGAGCGACGGCCACGACGACCCCATCGTGCACGTCGATCAGCGCTTTGCCCTTCTCGATGCCCAGAGGAGGATGGGCAAATGTCCCTATGTTGATGTTGCCGACCGCCTCGGCGATCCGCTCATTGGATGGCAGCGTGCTCGCCGAGGTCGCCGGCCCGAGTTGCGCCACATCGTACGGTTGCGGCACATCGACGAGGGCCAGCACCGCGAGGGTCCGGCGAAGCTTGTCCGCCTCTCCCGTGACCAGCAGCGACTTCGTCCCCGGCATCTGAGAGACTGTCCCCATCCCGAGCTTGGCCAGAAACTCCTTGGCCCGCTCCGGGGCGATACAGGATAGGGAGACCATCTTGTAATCCAACGTGCCCGAAGGGACACTCCAGTCGGCCGCCAGGAGAGGTCGACCGGCGCAGAAGAGAAAGGCAAGCAGGATTGAAGCGAACGCTCTGCGGCGTCTCTCATAGGACAAATGCCGTTCCGTCATTGCGTGTTACCTCGTTCTAGATCACCCTACTTTCGTACTTCTAAGATGCAGGATCTCAAAGCAACCACTCAGGGACGGCCCACTGCCGCGCCTGAGGACCGCCCTTCTTGCAGGCCAATGACTGGCCGTGCCTGATAAGACCGTGACCTCGCCGTCGTTACGAGGACAGCCAAGCACACAACAGCATCTACATAGTCAGACAGCGCGCCGCGCCGAAAGTTCCCAATCCGCCCACAAAAAACATACTTTTCAGCACTGGCGGATGCAACGCCGGCCGCGTGGATTGATGGCGGCTATCGGATGTGGATGACGTTCGAATTCGAGATCGCTGATGGTTCGATAATCGACGGCGCGGCACCTTGACATCGAACGAGGGTGACGATGGTGAGGGGACAAGCAAGTCCCAGGGATCAGGTCGCAGATCGTTACTTCGGCAGACGGGGCTGCCCCATCCGCCGTATGAGCTCGCGACGCCTCTCCTCCGCTGGGCTGCTCTTGTTGCCATTCAATTGCTCGCCCAGGTTCTCCAGCTTCTGGGCCTCTTCGGGACTGACGCGAGATGACTTGTACTCCGAGATGAGCTTGCCCACTTCAGCGGCCTTGTCACCGCCGGCCGCGTCGGCGTCAGCCTGATCGGATCTCGACTCCTTCTGGAGCTCCTGCTTGAGCCTGTGCACCAGCTCGCTCAGACTGGACTCGTCCTGTCCGGTGAGGCGGCCCGATGCGGAGGGACTCCCTGCGGCGCCCTGATCGGACGCAACGGGAACACCGCCCACCTCCAGAATGCTCGCCGTATCGACCGCCGGCTCAACCGACATCTCGTTCAGGTTCTGCCCATCGAAGCAGATGATCGAGCCGTTCTTGATCTGCTTGACCGTCAAATGACCGACCTCGCTGCCCAGTTGAATCCACTGGTAGCTGTTATCGGGCAAACGGATGTAGGCAAACGAGCTCTCAGGACTGGCAGGCGAGTAGCAGATGCCCACGAGATCGAATTTGGCGGTGGAAGGTGTCAGAGGCTTCACAAACGTCGGCGTGATGCGCGTCTCGGCTACGGCCGGCGCAGCCTCCGTCGGCGGCGAGACACGCGGATTGATGATCCCTTCCAGTGTCTGTGCTTCACGCACCAAAGGGGGAGTCTTGTCGCCCTCGTTGTCCTCGGCCTGGCTATCCTTGAGGTCGTTGAACCGCGAGACAGCCCGGGGCCCTTCCAGGAAACTGGCGACCTCGCGATCCTGTGTCACGCCCAGATGCAGCCGGGCCATTGGCCACTTGATGGATGCCAGCACAAGGCCGGTGAAGACGAACGCGGCAACGCCAATGATCTGCAACAGTCTTACCATAGGCAGTCCTACTTTCAGTAGTGTTTGACACGATTAGCGGCCTATGGTTCCCGGTAATGCAGTGTTTTTTTCATGAACTCCTCCTCGTGGCCTGCATATTCACCGCTGTGTTCGGGGGTGTGGCACTTGAGACAGTCCTTTCGGGGTTCTCCGGTCCTGGCCTGGCCGGCCGCCCGGACATGCTCGGAGCCCGGCCCATGGCAGGCCTCACACCCGACGTCCTTCAAATGCGGCGTCTGTTCGGCCGTGACGAAACCGCCGGAGTATTCCATGCCCACGACGTGGCACACCACGCACTCCGGATCGCGATCGGAGCCTACCTTCTCCAGCGAGGCAAAGGCGCTGGCATGGGCCTGTGTACCCCATTTCTCATGTTCATATTCATGGCACCGCGCGCAAACCTTTGTTCCAACGAAGGTTACATCCTGCTGGGGCAGCGGGATGCGCGGGTACTTCTCAAGCAGACGGCTTTCGACGACAAGCTGCTGATAAGACCGGTAAAGACGGACCAGAGCTTCGTCTTTCGCTATTTTCTCCACAATCGGCGTGTCCGCGAACCGCAACGCGAGCTGTCGTTCTCGCATCGAAGCGCGAACAGTGATCCGAGAGACGTAGCGCCCAAACCGGCCGACGGTGAAAGCCAGAGGCCTGGCGTCCGGCCCACTGAGGAGCCGGGGCTCGTCCGCGTCGGACGGGCAAACGACACAATCGATGACCGGAGGCATCATGTGCAGGAGGTCCTGAACCGCCTGCCCCTCACAACCTCCCAGGATCAGAATATTGACCGGCTGAACGGAGCCACTGTCCGGGAAAAGCCCTGTCACCTGCTCCGCCGAGCCAGTCCGGGCGTCAAAGGCCGCAATATTGACGGAGATCGTGCGGTCGCCGACTGTGAATTGCCTGGAAAAGGACTGCGACAGACCGGCGCCCTGTCCGCCCGCCGCGATCACATCGAACGGCTCATCGGCATTGTTCAGGACGCTCAGATTCGAGGCTATCTCAACATCCTCGGGGCTGAGGTGAACGAGATCGTAGCGGAGCTGTCGCATCGCCTCCATTAGGATGCGGAACTTCAGGAGATCCTGCTCGCCGTCGCCTTGGACCAGCGAGCCGGTGTCAACGATCAGCCGATTGGCTCCTGGCACGGCGGCGAAGACACTCGTCCGCCTCTCAAGACCGCCCAACTGCCCCCCGGAACAGCCGCATGGCTTCAGGGCGCCAAGCACACTTCCGGTGAAGAAGACGACGATCTCGTCGCGTTCGGCCGCCACCACCGCGGGCGGCGACGGCATCCGCCGCGAAGGACACGACACGCTGACGGCCAGTACGCAAATGCTTACCGCTGCAAGCGTTATGCGCGTGCCGCTGGATGCCGTCCTATGCCCAAGCCCCACTGCCCTGTCCCTCACAAACACGGGAGATCAGCTCGCCGCATAGAACCCTCGACACTGCACCGTCAACGTCTCGCCGCCTTTGATCTTTATTTCGAGGATATCCGCGAGGATGGACCGCTCGCCCTGCACGACCGGCGGGGTGATCTGCACTCGCAACTGGTATCTCGCACCGGCCCTCCCGACGCCAGCGGACGCCCCGGCCAGGTTGTTTTCCGTGCCCGGTATCTTCTTGCTCTCGATGATCTTCATCGTGCCTTTCTGCGATGTGACCGACTCAATCTCGAAATCCTCCTCGTAGTTGCTCAGGATCCAGAGGTCCCGCTGGATGGGCTGATTCGCTTTGACGTTGAACAGCGTGAACTGCGGCGGCGTCACCGAGAACTCAGGGAAGACATCGTACGGGATCAGCACGTTCTTGCATTCCGGATGGGTCAGACTGATGCTGATCTGGCCTTTCGGATTCCGGGTGAGCCTGTCCACGTTGGCTTTGGGCGTAATGACAAACTCCGTGGCTTTGACATTCGGATCGAAATCGGCCGTGAGCGTGTTGGCCGTCGCCCGGAAGCTCACGATGGAAAATGGCTTGCCATCGGTGCTCTTGAGCGTAATCGGGCTGCAACCGGCATTCTCCTTCCTCGGGAAAAGGTTCACCCGGCTCGGGGAATGTCCGATCCGATAGACAACGGCGGCTTTGATCGTGAAGTTTGTCGTCGGCTGGTCGGGATCGTTCGTGTCTATGGAAAGTCGGCGAGTCAGCGGGCCGGGATAGTTGCCGGTGTGATACTCCACTTCCAGAGCCCCGCTCTCGCCGGGCGCGAACTGCTGTCCCGCCTTGACGCCCCGAGTCACAGAGCCGCAGCAGGCCCGGACACGCAGGATCTTCAAGGGAGCGTTACCCACGTTCTTGAACTCGAATTGGGTCGTGTGGCTCGTCTCCGGCCCGATCTCGCCGAAGTCCTGCTCGGCGGTCTTGACCTCGATCTTCGGCTCGGCACCAGACTGCGGCTGAGCTTGACCGCTCTGCGACACGGCCTGAGCCGGCTGGCTCTCGCTGGCCACAGGCGCCCGTGCCGTCGCTTGCACCGGCTCCACCTGGGCGGCAGGCGCCTTGGCATCTCCGGCCTGCTGCTGACAGCCGACCTGCAACAGCAACACCCCGCACGCCAGAAACGCGGTCAATGCGACCCAAGACAATTGCTGCCGACCGGCTACCGGCCACTTTCCTGTGCGTTTTCCAGCCATGTTCTTCAACTCCCGAATCAGATTCGTCAGGTAACAGGGTTTTATCAGCAATATTGTAGCCCCGCACAACTCAACAAGCAAGAATTTCCCCCGCCTGACGAGGCCCCTTGCGCCGGATGGTTTTCTTCTTGATTCGGCAGGAGACATTCGCGATAGTGGGACATGTCCAGGCGGGAAGCGGTTCGCTTGGCGAGGCAGACGAATGTGGATGACAACGGTCTGACGTGACGTTTAGAGGCGGAGGTCCGATCCGTGCGAATCCTGATCATTGAGCATGTTCCCGACAGCCATCCGCCGGCGTTCAGGGTGGTCCGCTGCGATCCACCTCAGGTTTCGCCCGACGTGACGCCCATCACGCCACCCGAGCAGTTCGGGGCCGACCAACTGCCCGGCAGCGACCTGCGCCGCGAGCTGCGCTGGTACTTGGAGCAGTTCCTGGACTATCCCTTCCCGCCCAACACCGACCGGGCCGAGCGTGCAACCGAGGCCCTGCAAGCCTGGGGCACACACGCCTTCAAGGCCCTCTTCCACGGCGGCAAGGCCCGCGACTGGTACCACGATGTCGTGCGCGATGGCACGGAACACCTGCACCTGCGCATCGTCGCCAACGAGCCGAGTGTCCTGGCGTGGCCCTGGGAGGCTTTGTACGATCCCGAGCGGGGCTACTTAGCCTCCAAGTGCCACATCGAACGCCAGCTCAATAACGTGGCGGACCCGCCCCCCTTGCCTGAGAACCTCCCGCGTGACCGGCTCAACATCCTGCTGGTCACCGCCCGGCCGTTCGAGGGGGATGTGGAGTATCGCTCCATCTCGCGCTCCTTGGTCGAGCAGATCGAGAAGAACAACCTGGCCGCCTGCGTCACGGTGCTGCGCCCGCCGAGATTCGACGCACTCCGGGAGGAGCTTGGCCGCCGGCTCGGCTACTATCACATCCTGCACTTCGACGGCCACGGCGGCTACGGCATCATCGCCGACGACGCGGCTGATGCCCCCACGCTGGCCGACGCGGTCAATCCTCACGCCTATCAGCAAGGCCCTCAGGGCTGCCTCGTCTTTGAAACCGCCGATGGCAAGCCGCACCCAGTCCCCGCGGAGACGCTCAGCGCTACGCTCCACGAGTTCCGCGTCCCGATGGTCGTCCTCAACGCCTGCCAGTCGGGCACGATTGACGAGCACGGCGAGAACGCCTTCGCCTCGGTGGCCGCCTCCCTGGTCCGAGCCGGCATCCGCTCTGTCGTGGCGATGGCCTGGTCGCTCTACGTCAGCGGCGCCCAGCAGTTTCTGCCCGCTTTCTACAAGCGCCTGCTTGAAACCGGCAACGTGGCCGAGCCGACGCGCGCAGGCCGTGCGGCTATGCTCGCCCATCCGGGCCGGGTCTGTGCGCGGGGGACCTACCCTCTCAAGGACTGGCTCGTCCCCGTCGTCTATCAGCAGCAGCCGGCGGACTTGTCTTTTGTCACACAAGCCAAGCCCAAGCAGGATGAACAGGCGACCGCGTCTTTGCCCGAAGAGGCGACGGACAAGGAGAACCCCTACGGCTTCATCGGCCGCGACAGCGCCATCCTCGCCTTGGAGCGGGCCCTCCTGCGCGACCCGCCTACGATCCTCATCCATGGACTTGGCGGGGTGGGCAAGACGTCGCTCGCACGTGGCTTCCTTCAGTGGCTCAAGCAGACCGAGGGCCTCGGCGCTGGGTGCATGTGGTTCACCTTCAACGACATCCACACTGCCGAGCATGTCCTCCACGCCATCGGTACAGCGATCTTCGGCAGTCAGTTCATTCCATTGGGGATGGACCAGAAGCTTGACCTCCTGGGAAAGGCCCTGCGCGAGAACCGCCTGATCCTCGTTTGGGACAACTTCGAGTCCGCCTCGGGCAATGAGGCCGCCGGCATCGATCCATTGCTCAGGCCTGACGATATTCAACTCCTGCGCCGCTTCCTCCAGGCGATCCAGGGCGGGCGGAGCAAAGTCCTGATCACCAGCCGCAGCGAAGAAGGATGGTTGCCCGCTCACCTGCGCTACAAGCTGCCTCTCGGCGGCCTGACCGGCGAATCCCGTTGGGAGTTCTGTACGGCTATCCTCCGCAACCTCGGTATCCAGACCAACCGGGAAGACCCCGAGCTCGGCGCACTGATGGACACCCTGGATGGCCATCCCCTGCTCATGCGAGCGGTCCTGCCGCGTTTGGAAGGTGGACGCTCCGCCAGGTCGATCCTCCAGGAGTTGCAGGGCAATCTGGCAGCGGATGAGGCGAGTGCCGACCCGACTCAGAAGAAGGTCTACGCCACGTTGCGATTTGTTGAGGATAGCTTGCCCCAGGACCTGCGTCCTCTACTCACCCCTCTGGCCTTGCACGACCGCTTCGCGGATGCGGACTACTTGGAGGCTATGGCCAAAGGCGCAAATCAAGCACAAGTCACACGAGGACAGATCGACCGCCTCCTGTCCGCCCTGGCGACGGCGGGACTGGTCCGAGACCGCGGCAAAGCGATCTACGAGCTTCACCCCGCTCTCACAGGCTTCCTGCGATCAACGGTGCTGACACAGGTCGCCGCTGGCGAACGGGAATCCTGGCAACGTGCCTTCGTGGATGTCATGGGAAGACTCGCCGATGCCCTGGCGCCGAAAGAGCTCCACGAGCAGCGCCCCTATTTCCACATCCACAGCGCCAATCTCCATGCAGCCCTGTCCCTGGCGGAATCCCTGGATAGTGTGGCCTTCGCCGCCCTGACACAGTCCTTGGCCGCTTATGCCCAGAACACGCTGAGCTTCGACACCGCCGAGCGGTTGTTTGAGCGGCTCGCGGAGCACGACCGTGTGCGCGGGAACAGCAAAGTCGAAGCGGGTGCCTACCACCAATTGGGCATCATCGCCCAGGAGCGTCGGGACTTCGAGACCGCCGAGAAGTGGTATCTCAAGAGCCTCGAAATCAAAGAGAAGCAAGGCAACGAGCACGGCGCGGCCAGCACCTACCACCAATTGGGCAGGATCGCCCAGGAGCGTCGGGACTTCGACAACGCCGAGAAGTGGTATCTCAAGAGCCTCGAAATCTCAGAGAAGCTCGGCAACGAGCACGGCGCGGCCAGCACCTACGGGCAACTGGGAATCATAGCGGCTCTCCAAGGGCGCTTTGTCGAATCGGCCAAGTGGCTGATCAAGTGCGTGGGCACCTTCCGGAATTGCCGTGATGCGCACGCTGTTGCGCGGAACACGCGGAACTTCGTCCTTGCCCTGGATGCTGCGGCGGAGGCCGACAAAGCTCAGATGCTGAAGCTGTGGCAAGAGGCGGGACTGGGGGACCTGCCCAAGGGTTGAGGAGACACCTGAAGATGACTGATGGAGGAATCCGAGCAATGACGAATCGCCAGGCCATGCGGATTGTGGGGCTCCTGGGCGAGGCACACCAAGGAGAGATGCCGACCGGCGAGGATCGGGACAACCTCGTTCGTGCGATGGCGGCGGCCCTCGATTCGACTGATGCGCCTTGTCCGACCGACGAACAGGCGGCCGCGGCGGCGATGGAATTGCTGGCGAAAGACCCTCGCTTTGCCGATCAGATCAAAGCGATGGTGCACGCGCCGGCGACGAAGTCCATGGGACCCGGCGTCGTGGAAGGCGCCCTGCTGATCGGCGGGCTGCTCATGGCTCTGCAAACACAGTTCGAGTTCGAACGGGACAAGGAGGGTCGGTGGTCTGTCAAGCTCAAGAAGAACGCCACCAAGGACGCTCTGCTCAAGCCTTTGATCAAGAAGCTGACCGACCTGCTCGGCCTCGGCGGATAGGCGTCCCGTAGCAATCGTTTCTCGACAGCGAGGAGATGAAAGTCGGGTCTGCAATTTGCAGCGAAGGAGGTTCTTAGTCCTTGTGGCACAGGGAGTTGCATACACCTGGTGATGCGTATATGTTCTTTCCTTGACAAACCTACTCGTGTCGTGTACAATTTGTCGAACGTCGCGATGGGCGACGCGGGACTATCGGCGTGTGGACGGTGGCCCGGGACGCGTGGAGGAGCCTGTCCGCACAGGCGGCGACGGGGCAGTGCCCGGACCCTGGACGTAGTCCACCCAGCCCAGTTCCAGTTGTTGCTGCCACTGCCGCTATGAGCAGAGTGGCCTCCACAGTACCCAGAGGGGGGACTAAAAACGGCCACTGGTCTTCCCGGCGGACTGCAAGGGTCGGGAGGGTCGAGGGATGGTGAGGGGGGTCTGTGAGCAGGCGGCGCCGGTCTCACTCTGTAGTGTCTGCCAGTGTCCGCTGGCATATTTTCAGGAAAAGGGCCTGTAGTCAGGCATTTTCAGTTGACTTGTGAGGCCAGCGGTCGTATACAATTACTAGACGACTCCCCCGCGATGAGCGGGTTGGGCAGCCTATATGGCTGCCTGTTTTTTTTCCCGCTGCTGGTGTCGGGAGGTTCCTGTGGGGCCACGCACGATTGTCTATGTGGACGGATTCAACTTCTATTATGGGGCCATGCGCGGCACGGCGTACAAATGGCTGGACCTGGAGAAGTGCTTCCTCATGTTGCGTCCCGACGACGAGGTCCGGCGGATATGGTACTTCACGGCTCTGGTGGATGGAGCAAAAGGAGCGCGTCAGCAGCCTTACTTGCGAGCACTCGCGACCAGGCCGCTGGTGCAGGTGATGCCCGGCAAGCTCAAGCTCAAGCAGGTCAAATGCACCGTGCCGGGCTGTACACTCCCTGGTCCCCGGGTATTCGATGTGCCGGAAGAGAAACGCACGGATGTCAATATCGCCCTGCAACTGCTGGACGATGCCAACCACGACCGAGCCGATCCGTTCATCATTATCAGCGGCGACTCGGACCTCGTACCTGCGCTGGAGATGGTCAAGGCGCAATGGCCCCGGAAGCGTCTGGTCGTCTACGTGCCCTCCCGACATCCTCTGCGGGGCGCGGCGGTGGAGTTGCGGAATGCGGCCGACAAGCACAAGACCTTTCCACAAGCTTTGTTGAAGGTCTGTCAATTCCCCGCGGAATTCCCTGATGGGCGGGGTGGCGTGATTCGCAAACCGATCGAATGGTAGACATATCCGTGTGGGAAACCAGGAGATCTCAACCGAGGGGGGAAGATGGGGGGTCAGTGCAGTAATGGAGGTTCTTAACCCCGGTGGCACACGGCGTTACATACACCTGGTAAACTTTGTATGTTTTTCGCTTGACAAACTTCATTGTATCGGGTATAATATATGGAACGTCTGGACGGGCGACGCGGGAGTACCGGTGTGTGGCCGGCGGCCCGGGACTCGCGGAGGAGCCTGCCCGCATCGGCGGCGACGGGATGGCCCGCAGGGATCGTAGTGGGGGAGTGTCAAGTGGAGCCGGCCGCGAAATCGTCGAACAAAGCCAATTGGACGGAAGTGGCAGGCAGCACCCCCGCCCTCGGGGGTGATCCCAGCCGAGGGCGGCTGGGCTACATGAGGAATGGGCCGCTATGCGAAACAAAGCCAATTGGGGGGCTGGGAGCCCCAGGATTGCGGATTGGGGATTGCGGAATGCGGATTGAACGATGCGTATCCGGCATCGCAATCACGGGCGCGGGAAACAAAGCCAATTGGGGAGGGGCAAGTTTGAAGTGTGAAGTGTCAAATGGGGTCGACTTGGGCCCGGCGCGCCAAACAAAGCCAATCGAGCCGGCCGAGACCGGTGGCGGTTTGCCGGTGACGACGGATCATGGGCGAGACGCCCACGCTGCGGAAACGCCTTGCGGCGTCACCATGAACGGGACCGGTGGCGACAAACAAACCCAATCGCAGGGGATGGAAGGTGGGCAGTGCCCACCCCACCGGAGCCAGGGCGACGTGAAGGGCGAGTGCACCAAACAAGACGCCTGCGTCAAAAGTCGGGACATTGCAAGAAGATGTGATAAGTGTTTATTTTGTATGGATTTATGTTACTTTTCGTC
>JAFGJR010000225.1 GCA_016928975.1 Sedimentisphaerales bacterium
TCAAGACGAAAAGTAACATAAATCCATACAAAATAAACACTTATCACATCTTCTTGCAATGTCCCGACTTTTGACGCAGGCGTCTTGCTTTGCTAAAAATCAGGAAAAGACCGATGCCGCGCGCAAGGTTCTGCCCCGGGCCGTGTAGATAGGGGGTGGACAGCAGCTCGTGGCTACTGTCCCTGAGGTACGAGTTGGCACGAAAAGCAACTGGAGTCCCGATCATGAGGCCTGTGGAGAAACTCATCGAAGACTTTCGCAAGACAATCGGCAAGGTCCCGGCGGACCAGCTCCGCAAGCAGAATCTCCTGTCCGATCCGCAAGGGCTCCTCGACATCTTCCGGCAGGGGGAACAGAGACGGCTAGGAAATGAGTCACGTTACCAAACGCCCATCCCGCGTTTCTGCATCTTCTCCGTGACCTGGAAGTGCAATCTCCGTTGTGTCGGGTGCTATGCAAGACGCTATGCTTCCCAGGGCGACCTTCAGATCCCGGAAATCGAGGCGATCATCCGCCGAGCCTGCGAACTCGGGACGTACATCTTCATGATTGCCGGGGGAGAGCCGCTTCTGGTTCCTGACCTGCTTGAAATTCTGGCGAGCATCAAGCAGGCGTTCTTCTTCCTGTTCACCAACGGCACACTGGTTCGCGATTGTCATGCCGAGATCCTCTCGAAGACCTACAATATCCTCCCGATTCTCTCCATCGAGGGGCCAGAGAGCATTACGGACGGCCGCAGAGGCAGCGGAGTCGGCGCGCGTCTGAACGAAGCGATGAGACTCCTGACCGGCTCCAATATCGCATTCGGCTTCTCCACCATGGTCACTCACGCGAACCTGCGCACGGTGCTGTCGAGACAGTGGATGGACACCATGTGGGACAGCGGCGCCCGGTACGGCTTCCTGATCGATTACATCCCATTCCCGAGCGACCGGAACGGCGAACTCGCGCTGACTGAAGAAGACATGCGGGAAAAAGAGCCCATCGTAGAGGTCCTGAACAGCGAGGGACGCCCATTGCTTACGAACTTCCCTGCCGGCGAGTACATCAACTCGGTGTGCCAGGGAGCGGGAAGAGGCTTCATTCATATCAACGCGGACGGCAACGTGGAACCTTGCCCATTCAGTCACTATGCGAAAGACAACGTTCGCGACAAGGACCTGATCGACATACTCCGGTCGGATTTCTTCACGGAACTGAGAGGGAGGACGGCCGCGATGGCTAATCCCACCGGCGGTTGCCTGCTCTTCGAAAATCAGCAGATGGTGGAATCCGTCGCGGCCGGCACCGGCGCCTTCTGCACGGAGAGGGTCGGTCGAACAGGCGACTGCGGGGAATTGGCAGGGTCCGGCGCCTGCGTCACATAATTCCGGGCGGGGCCGCTAGTCCGCCGGGAGCAGCTCGTAACTGTGGGACCTGGGCTGGGCAGCGAGACGCTGTTGGGCGACCATGTCGGCTTCCACGGCGTCCAGGGCTTCGATGGCCTGGGGCACGTGGGGCAGGGACAGTTGGGCCAGGAACACCTGCAACTCGCGCCAGCGTGCGGCGTGGATATTGTTGTGCTTGATCGTCAGGTCGTGCACCGTCTGGGCCTGGCGGACCATCGGGGTCGGGAACTCCGCGAGGTTCACGCCTTCCGCCAGTTGGCCGGCGGTGAAGGCGCCGATTGGGTCGCCGTCGATCTTGAGGACGTATTTCCGGCCGTTCAAGCCGGTGACCTTCAGGGGCTGCCAATTCAGGGCCTGCAAGAAATCGGAGCTTCGCACCACCAGCTTCATCGCCGGGTCTTTCAGGTCCAGGGGCATCGGCAGGGCCTTGTCGCTCTGCGTCCAGGTCAGGCCGTTGGAGGCCTTGAGGTCCGAGACGGTGGCGTTCTCCACGCGAAGGGTCTGGCCCTTGGTCACGTCGATCTCTACAGCCGTAACGATCGCGGGGGCGTTCCACGCTTTGAGCAATGCCTCGGCCATCAGCAGATGCCCGCTCGGGCCGGGATGGACCCGGTCGCCGATGATCTTTTTGGCGGTTTCCGCATCCGCGGCTTTGGCCTTCTCCAAGGCGGCCACGACCGATGCGTTCAGGTCCGCCACGTCGCACTTCTGCCTGCGGGCCAGCTCTTCGACGTACCGGCCGTAACGGACCAGCACCGCGTTGTAGCCGCCTTCGAAGTTGGGCGGCCGGGTGACATCGTCGTAGGGCGACGGCTGGATCAGGGTGATCCGGATGCCGGGAAGGGTGCTCTGGATGCTGTCGAGCATGTGCTGATAGCCGCTGGAGTAGGTGTTGAAGATGCCATCGTCAAACGCCCGGTAACTGCCGTCGTTCATGCCGAGCATGATCGTCAGGACCGTGGGTTTGTACGCGAAGACGTCGCGAGCCAGGCGCAGGTCGATCGGGCCGGCCCAGCCGCCGGTGACGCGGTCGCCGCCGACGCCGGAATGCACGAAGCTGACCTCAAGCTCCGGCAGGCGAGTCACCACGTAGGTCTCGACGTACGTGGTGTAAAGGCGCTGCTCCGTGATGCTGTCGCCGTAGAAGACGACCCGGTCGCCGTCTTTGAGATAGAAGCTGCCCTGTGCCGAGACGACCCCGGTCAACAACAACCAAGCCAACAAGACACCCAGCACCACCGGTCGCGATCTCATAATGACCTCCGAATACATGGCGTGACCATCACAGCAACATTGAGTACGACTGCGCCGTGAACGATAGGTCATAATACGCCTCACGTCAAGGGCCAGGGGACTCCCTTCGTCTCAGAAATCTGCGGTCGCAGCCCACGCTGCAAATTCGTTGCCTGTCGCGGACAGGAAACCCGTTGACGTTTTGGGTCGATATAATGGAGGTATGGTCAAAGGTGGAGCACATTTCTCTTCAGAGGAGCTGGTGAAGGTGCTGAGCCACTACGATATCGGGGTGGTGCACCGGGTGACGCCGTTGACTGGTGGGGACCGGCGAGCGCCGAAAGTCGTGGTGGCGGCGGAGAAAGGGACGTTTCTACTCAAGCGTCGGCCGCGACGCCGGGACGACCTGGCGCGCGTCACCTTCGCGCACGCGATTGGGAGGCAATTGGCCGAGCGGTCCTTCCCGGTGACGGCCCTGCTGACCACGGTCGATGACGGCAGGACGGCCCTGAGCCTTGAGAACCACATCTACGAGTTCTTCCGGTTCGTGGAGGGCTCGCGCTGCGACGGCTCGGTCGAGGCCACGCGAGAAGCCGGGCGGAAGTTGGCGCTGCTTCATAGGCATCTGGCGCGCGTGACGCTCACGGACGTGGACGTAACCGGGGGCGTCTGCGCGATGGACGCATGCTTCCACGACTCCGCGACGGTCCGGCGTCATCTCAAGCTGATCGGCTCGGGCCGGCGGACCGGGTCGCGGCACAAGGCCCGCGCGGTCGTCGAGTCGCTGCTCGTTCGCTACGACCGGTCCAGCGCCCGCGTCGACCGCTTCGGCTTCGCCACCTGGAAGCGGCAGGTCATTCACGGCGACTGGCACCCCGGCAATCTGCTCTTCGCCGGCGGCAGGATCGTCGCGATTCTCGATTTCGACTCGATTCGCATCGCGCCGCCGCCGACCGACCTGGCCAACGGCATGCTCCAGTTCTCCATCGTGGGCGACCAGACGGACCCCGCCGGCTGGCCCGACCATTTCGACCGGGACCGGCTGCTCGGCTTGCTCGACGGCTATCGCGAGGTCACGCGCCTGAGCGAGCGAAAGCTGCACAGCCTCGTGGACTTGATGATCGAGACGATGATTGCCGAGGCGGTGATGCCGGTGGCGGCGACGGGTTTCTTCGGCCAGCATAGCGGCTTGAGCTTCCTCGACATGATCGTCCGCAAGACCAAGTGGCTCCGCCGCTACCGCAAAGAGCTCACGCAGGCGATGCTGACGTGACACATGCAGGATCGTGGAGGCGCACTACTGGCGCCCGGGCGATCCACCCGCCTGGAGGCTGGGGCGCCACGAATCTTTGTCGGAAGGACCGTTGGGATCGAGGCATTCCAGGGAGTAGCCTTTGCCGTCGGTCGAGCCGTACCAGGCGTCGTCGTAGGTGAAGTCGAGGATCGTGCGGCCGATGGCGTCCCGCAGGGTGATCCGCTCGCCCTCGTTGGCCAGAGCCCCTTCGTATTGCCCTGCGATGTTCAGGCCGGGGCCGTACCGGTCGGTGAATGCCTGCACGTCGCGGACGACCAGCGTGTGCTCACCGGGCGTCAGCAGAAGGCCCGGAAAGACGAAGTCGATTCCACCAGCAAAGTGGACCATGCTCAGGTCGATACTCTCGGCGCCTGTGTTGACCAGTTCCACAAACTCGTCGTTGGGCTCCGGCGGGTGGTACATGATCTCGGAGATTCGCAGGCTCTCCATGACCGGCCCGACGGCGAAGGTGGCGTCGGCCACCGGGCTCCACTGACCACCCTGGTACGCACGCGCCTTGATCTGCACGCTTCGAGTCAGCTCGACCGGTCCGGCGTATTCGCAAGCGGAAGCGGATATCCCTTCTCCGAAGATCGGCTCGTCGCTGCCGAACATCTCCACGGCCAGCAGGAAGAACGAATCGTCGGTGGCGTTGAGGGCGTGAATCGCCAGGATGTTGTGTCCCGGATGCAGCAGGTTGGCAATACCGGGCGTCGCCACCCACACGCTGCCGGCCGTGTTCGGCCGGTCCGAGCACGTGGAGTTCCACGCCAATGCGGCGGGCCTATTGATCGAAGCCATCTCGACGCCGTTGATGTAGGCGATGAAACCGTCGTCACACTGGACTCGCAGAGCCAGGTGCGAGATGCCGGGCAGGTCGGCCCCGGCGACCGCAAAGGGAATCCGGACGTAGCAGGATGTGCGTTTGCTCATGGCCAGAGCAACATTGTAGCTGATGCGCGGATCCCGAACCCGGCCTCCGGTGTAGCCAACGGCGCCGCCTGCGCCGGGCACGATCGGTGTGCCTGCGGTCCAGCTCGCATCGTCGTACGGCTCACTGCCGCCTGTCCAGTCCCTGCCGATGTCCTGCTGGGGAACGAACACGCGTTTCTCGGCGTTCGCCGGGACGACTGGGACTAATGCGTTGACGTCCGCCGGGTGGGATGTGGTCCGGGGGTCAGAGCCATCCGTCGTGTAATAGACCCTCCCTTCGCTGTCCGGATTGTCGATGGCCAGGGATGCTCCCGCACGGGTCGGCCCGCCGTACTGCTCTGTGCCCTCGATCTCGAGCACCGGGGCCTCCACGTTTGGGTAGAGTCCCGCTTGCCGCAATTGCTCGACAACAATCCCGCCTCGCGAAGGAAAGTAGTCCTCGATGATCCTGTCCCGCTCCGCCCTCCAGTTGTTACACAGGTTGTTCACTGTCGATGGCTGCTGATCGGCGCCCCAGCGAAAGGCCTCTGCCCAGATCGCCTTCTCGACGTCAGCGGCACGCGCGAGATAACGCTCAATGGAGCTTTGTGATGTAAGGGCGCCGTGGAAGAACTGCCGATGGATGTGATCGGCCACGAGCGTTCGGAACTCCGGGTCCATCGCCAGTTGATGAAACAGGAAGTGCGGGTCCTGTGCGCCTGGCACCGTCACGAGATTCTCGTTCAGGTTGTTGAGACTGAACTCCAGGTCCCAGGCCAGGAAGATGAATCCGCCTCCCGGCGTGCGGGGGCGCACGGCCCAGAAGTTGCGGGGTGGGCCGCCGAACCCTGAGGGACCGTCCGTGGTGCCGATGTAGAAGACCATGAGCATGTAGTCGATGAACGACGGAATGTCCAGGTATTGGCAGAAGCGGTCGTAGCGGATCGGGTCGTCCAGGCCGGCGTCGGCCAGATCGAACATGGCATTCCACGCCGCCAGGTCGCCGGCGACCACCTCGACGACGGACGGGTCGGGATCGGACACGCTCCTGGCCTTCAAGGCGTCGTATTGCTCCTTGTCCCCGCCGAGGTGAGCGGCGGCGAATCCATCGTCCGGCCGCTCCGTCAGGATGAACAGACCCCAATAGAGTCCGTTGATGTAAACGTGAACGGGGCGCCCGTAGGGAGTGAGCCGGTCCATGTCCCGCATCGTGTCCCGCGAGAATGGGTCGCGCATGTATTGCGGCCGGCCCCCCATGGCCCCGGTCCACGAGTCGTGCAGAGTGCAGCGAAGGATCAGCGAGTCGAATTGCGTGACGTTGCAGTCCTTGAAGATCGGCGCGTCAAGCATGGACGGTCCGTACTGGCCTTTGAACAGCATGCGCAGCGAGTGCTTGCCTCCCGGCGTGTTGCGGCTGACTCCGCCGTGGATGCGCAGGCCCGCGTTGACCTGGAAGGACAGAGGATCGACGGGGTCCACCCACTCGATCGACGCCGGCCGCTCCCACTCGATTCCCCTCCTCGTCGGATTGGCGTTGATCCCGGTCAGCGGATCGAAGAAGTCGTTCGGCTCCATGACGATGCACACGGAGGGGATCGCCGTGAGGGCCGCTCGCAGGGCAGGGTCCGCCGTGCTGCTCTGAGCAAGCAAGAGGCTCCCACCAGGCAGGGATCGTCTGCGCACCGGCGGGACCGGCTCGGGGGTAGGCGTGGCGAGCTGCCCGGGGATGTCATCGATGAACAGATACGTGCACGATGTCACGGTGGAGTCTTTCCAGCCGGGCCTTGCGGCGATAGCTCGGATGCACGTGGTGTGTTCGACGCGAATCGGCTCGTCATACGGAAGCGCGTCGAACTGTCCGGTCTCGGTCCTCTTGGGCGCCGTTCCACCCAGCGTGTACCAAATCTGGGCGTCCTCCGTAGCGGTAGTCAGAGTCACGTCGAAGGGCTCATCATAGAACCCATGTTCCGCGCTGAACGTGACATCCGCCACGAAGCCCGCGAACGTCTGGCTGTTCGCAGCCCCCGGCGTCGGCCCTGCCATCGGGATCCAGTCGGTCCCTGCACCGGGATACCGGCCAAAGGAGATGTCGGAGGTCTGCTGAGCAAAGGCGATGTAGTCCGCGAGAGTCACGCCGTCGGTGTCGAAGAGCGCGATTTCCTCGCCGTCGCTGCTGAGCTTGAAATTTGCGTGAAGGCCCGGAGCGTTGGGATTGTTGTCGGCCCAGATCAGCAGAAAGCCACCGGCGGGGATCGTCGTTTCGTCCGTCCGGCCAGTAGGTATGCGCCATTGGGTCGGGTCGTCGAGGTCGTCGGTCAAGAACATCCCGGCGACATCAACCGGCGCAGACCCGGGGTTGTGCAGCTCAATCCAGTCCTCGTACCGGCCTCCGTTGGTGGCCAGGCACGTGCTGTTGGAAGCCATGAACTCATTGATGCAGACTCGCGGCTGGGTAGACAGAGGCGCGACGCACGCCAGGACCACGGCGATCCATCCCCTGCGACACCCGCCATTCTGCACAGCCGCACCTCCGGACTATCACAAGCCAGACAGCTATCATCCGACTCGCTGATTATACCAGATGTCGGGATGGATGGCGGTGCGAAATCCATCTTCTATCTCACCGAGGGCGCTGCGGTCTGTGCGGCGAGCCGTTCGTCGAATTCCCGCTCCAGCCTCCTCTTAGTCTCGTTCATTTGTTGGGTGAGCGCGTCGAGCAGCGACTGTTTGCGGATGAGTTCGGGGTGTTCCGGGGCAAATCTCTGCCTGTCGGCCGCCAGCTCCTTCCAGAGCTCGACCCAGCTTCTGGCCAACTCCTTGTAGACGGGATCGGAGTTCACATAGGCTGTGCGCTCGCTGGTCCATTGTTTGGTGGAGACGGGGTCTGCCACGGCCCGAGTGTTGACCTCAATCGGGGACACTCTGTACCCTCCGGTTTCATCGGACGGCGCTCCGAATCCGCCCATACCTCCCGTTCCGATGGGAGGCCCATGCACGTCGTTGCCGTCGGCAGGGGCCTTGACGATGGTCGGGATCGCCATGATATACACAGACTCGTTGTCCGCCTTCATCCCGCTGAGGGTGACGCATTCACTGTTCCGCGTGGTGACGATGACCTTTGTCGTTTGTCGTGTCACAATCGGCACCTCCGCGGCAGCGGAAGGCTGAACGAAGTCACTTGTCTCGACTGTGATATCCATCGTGACGTTGTCGTGGTCAGTGATGTGCGGCGTTACCTCCACGGTCGTGCCGGCCTCTACCTTTTCCAACTTCGTCGGGTCCGGGGCACCTCCAGCGGAGGGGGCAGGATAGAAGTGCTCGCGATCTGTTATCTTCATTTGACACGTCTCTTGGTCTCGCACGGTGACCTGCGGGCAGGCCAGGACCGTCATGTCCTCGTCCCCAAGCGCCGGAAGAAGTGCGTCCAGCGTCTCGCGCGGCAGCGGTTGCCCGAGGATGTGGTTGCGGAAGACCTCGCCAACGGTCAGGTGCAATCCCGGCCCGAGCTCGCCGGCTTGTCCCTCGGGCCGGACACGCTTGCCGAGGATCTTCTCTACCCGCAGCACGGCCTTCTGGTCCAGCTCCTTGCCGTCGGTGGCCCTGACGATCTTGACAGCCACCTGGATGTGAGCTTTGTCTACCTCTGCGGCGTTCGGCTCGCCGGGAGTGGCCGTTGTCACGTTCACCTTCGGAGCATTGGGCTCGGATGCCGGCGACTCGTCGGCTCGTTGCGGCGGCGATGCTTGTGGCTCCTGCAGGATCGCTGAACGCACCATCAGCATGGACTGGTGTTTCCGTCCGTTCTCATCGACTCGCATGATGGTCGGGTCGGAGATGAGTCTGTACTGGTTGTTGGGGACGACGAGCATGGAACTGACGTGCGACGTGGTCGTTTCCCTGTCGGGATCGCCAGCATCGGATGGGAAGTACCTCATGGTGAAGTCCACGCTCAGCAGGGTGGCGTTGGGGTCCCGAACCCTGTTGGCTGTGACATTCAGCCTCAGGAAGCTAACCTCGCCACGGCGGGGCTGGGCTGTGTTGGGATCCGGCTCGCTCCCGACGGTGATTGACGCCTGATGGCCGGCCGTGACGGCCAGCCGGGGAGCAAACATGGTCTGGGCGTAACCTCTCGAGACCAGCCAATCCATGAAATGCTCACTCTTGCCGGGCGCCGGTGTGAACCTGGCGAGTACGTCCCCCAGGGGCTGCTGCACTTCTTCGATGGTGGGCGGCGTGCCGAGACCAGCGGTGCGCCGCGTGTCACCGGCCGGCTTGTGTCTCAGCAGACCGGCCACTTTCGCGGCCGTGTCCTGATCCAGTCTCGTGTCCGAGAAGACTTCGGCGATGATGAAGTCCAGCAGAAACGGCAGGTCATTCGGGTCATTCGCCTGCGTCCCGTCCTGTGCCTGGGGTATCGAGGCGACAGCGTCAGCGGATCTCGCGTCGGATTGGTCCGGCGCTGAAGCGGCCAGCGTCAGAGCGGCGGGGATTGTGATGGCGACGACCAGCAGCAGGGCGATCAGGCCCGGCAACCAGGCCAATCGCCTGTCGTCCGGCACAGGCCGGCCAAGCAGGCGGGCAATACGGTCAAGCAGACTGCCGCCAGTGGCGGCGATCGCCAGTTCGGCCTGGCTGTGGCGGATTGCCTCCAGAGAGGTCAGTGCCCGGGCATAGCGGATGGAATCGCCGCAGACTCGCACCGCTGCGTCGTCGCAGCAATTCTCACGCTCGATGCGGATCTTGCGCGAGACCCGCCATACGGCCGGGTGATAGAAACCGAGGATTTCCACGATCGTCTGAGCGATGTTCACGAGATAATCGCATCGGCGGATGTGTGCCAGCTCGTGGGCGAGGATTGCCTCCAACTGATCAGCGCTCAGGCCGCTCAGGGCGCTAACAGGGAGCAGGACGACCGGTCGCAGCCAGCCGACGACCGTGGGGACTTCGACAAGGGCCGATTCGAGCAACGTCACAGCCCGACGCACGCCCAGGCGTTCGGCAGTCTGCACCATTTGTTGTCGCAGGACAGCGTCAACGCCGTGAACCATGCGGCGTCTGAAGCGCTGTAACTGCATCCATCCGGCCAGATGCCAGGCGGACAGGCCGAACACTCCTGCCAGCCAGGCCAACACGGCGTAGGGAAGGGCAGGTCGCAGCGCAGACGCGATCCGCTCGCCCCATGCGACGCCTGACGTCGAATCCGTGTCGGGCAGGGAATCCGCAGGCTGTGTTGACGCGGGAAGTGGATCAACGGCCTGTATCTGCCCCAGCGGTGCGCCGGCGGACACAGCCGTCGGCGGGCGGGCTGCCTCCGCGGCAGGTCCCGTGACCTGAACGAGTCGGACCGTCGCAACGGGCAGTACGACCATCAGCGCCAGTGCCGAACAGGCGGCGAGATATCGCACATTCGCGTTGCTCTTTCGCAGAAGTCGCAGCAGGATGGCCAGCAGCAGCGCCACGGCAACTCCCTGCCACAAGAAATGCACCAGCATCCAGCCCAACCTCTCCACCATCCCTTGCGAGAGCAGCCTCTCCAACAGCGACATAATCATAATCCCTCCATTTCATCCAGCATCTCTCGGATTCGTTTCAGCTCCTTCGGCGAGACCTTGCGGGCGGACAAGGCCCGCATCACGAGCTTGGCCGCCGAGCCGGCGAAGACCCGGTCGAGCAGGTGGCCGATCAGTTGCCTCTGGGTCCGTTCCTCCGAGGCGCGGGGCCTGTAGATGTGCCTGCGTCCGGCGTCCTCCCGCACCAGCAGGCTCTTGTCCACCATGATCTGCATCAGCTTCAGCGTCGTGGTGTAGCCCGTTTCGTCCTCTGGGTGCAGCGCCTCGTGCACGTCCCGCACGCTGCTGGGGCCCTTGTCCCACAGCACGCCCAGGATCGCCAGCTCCCGATCCGTCGGACCCGATGTCTTCTTTCTCGCCATGACTGCTCTCCTGTGTCTTCCCTTATCGTGCTCTATATCGGCAGAATACGAAGGAATTCGTAATGAATCAACGAAAAAATTCGTACTTCGGAGAAGATTCTTTCAACGATTCCCGGGGAGACTGGGGGTAAAGAGCATGTCGGCCCCATCCTCGCGAGGGTGGCTCGTTTGCTCACAAACGAGTAAGGCCCCCACGGGGTGGGCCGTGGAGGCCTTCGCATCTATTCCGTGCTGGTTCGGCAGGTGCTACCGCTCACGCTCAG
This sequence comes from Sedimentisphaerales bacterium, assembly GCA_016928975.1. The sequence continues at coordinate 11,023 of JAFGJR010000225.1, forward strand.
CTCGCTCGTCTCCACGGCCTGCCCGACTCCGCTCGGCGACCTGCTCCAGGACTCTCTGCATCTGCTGCATCTGTTCGTGCAGACCCCGCATCTCGTTACGAAGATCCTCGACCTCTGCTTCGAGTCTGCGGTTCTGCGCCGGCTCCATCATGGCTCTCGGCTCGGCACTCTGCCGGACCCGCCGCTCGACTTCGCCCTGTGAACGCTGAAGCTCTGCGAGCTGCCTGTCTGCGTCGGCCATCTGTTCGCGGAGCATTTGCAGCCGGGCTCGCAACTCACGGGCCTCTGCATCCTGCTCAGGTGTGAGTTCCTGCAGAGCTTGCTCTGCGCGTCGCATCTGGTCGGCCAGCTCTTCGCGATGCCGTTTCAGGTCCTCGGATCGAGCCTCCAATTCCGGTCGCCTGGCTTCGCCGACTCGGACCTCCTCGCGTGCCCGCCGGACCTCTGCCAATTGCCTGTCCACCTCACCCATCTGTTCGCGGAGTTCCCGCAGTCGCGCCTTCAGTTCAGGGGCCTGTGCCTCCTGGTCCGGCCCGAGTTCTCTGAGAGCCTGCTCTGCGCGTCGCACTTGCTCAATCAGCTCGTCTTGACGTCGTCTCAGGTCCTCGGACCGGGCCTCGAGCTCCGGCTGCCGCCGCCTGTCGATCCTGTTCGCGCGCCGCTCGACATCCCCGGGTCCTCGTTCGAGGTCGCGAAGCTGCCGCTCCACGATTCCGATCTGCTCGCGCAAGGTGTCGAGCTCGGCACGCAGGACGCGGCCCTCCTCTCCCATGTCGCCGCCCCGCTCACGGATCGCGGCTTCGGTGTTGCGGGCCTGCTCCTCGAGCTGGTCCCGCAGCCGGGTCAGCACATTTCTGCGTCCGGCCATCGTCAGCCTTCGCTCAGCCCGCTCCTGTCGGAGCTCCGGTCGCGGCGGCTGGCCTTCTCCGGGCGCGAGCTCGGCGGGTCGCCGCTGTGCGAAGGCCGCTCCCACGCTGACGAGCGCCGTCAAAACGCCCGCCGCAAGGGCCCATCGCACGCCAACCCTTGGATTGCCATTTTCGTCCTGTACGATTCTGCGAATTCTCTCTTTCATGGCCTTTTCCTTTCCAACAATGCCTGGCAGAACCACCGTCGATCTCTGCGGCGAGAGGTCCAACAGCGATTCCGCATAGTCCACTCCGATCTGCCCGCCGGCCAGTGCCCAGTCGTCACACGCCTGTTCGCTGAGCTTCGCCAATCGCCTGCTGGTCCACCACGCGAGGGGATGCCACGGGAACGACGCCGTGAGCACTTCGGCGAAGAGCTCACTGATGTGATCGAGCCGTTTCACGTGGGCAAGCTCGTGACAGAAAATGCCCGCCCAGTCGGCGCCGTCCTCACGCTCTGCGGCCGCCTCGTGCACGAGCAGCGTCGCCTCGCGGGCCCAACACCAGATGATCGGGCTTCGCACCTTCTCGCTGCATCGAATGCGGACCGGCCTGCGGATTGCGAGCCTGGCTCGCGCTGCCTCCACGGCACGCTGGAGAGGCTCGCTTTCCAGCGGATCGGTCGCATGGAGAAGGTGCAGTCCAAGGACGAACCGGAGAATGAGCCGTCCGAGGAGAAGCACGGCCGCCGCCGCCCAGCAGGCGAGGACGACGGCACGCCACGGCACGCGCTGTGCGGCCGTCTCCTGGGGCGCCACTGCTACGCCAAGCTCGGCGACCCGGGGTGCGATAGTGTCACGTTCGCTCTCTGTTGCGACTGCACCGGCCGGCACAGCGGCGTCGAGCACTCGCACGGCGATGGTGTCCGGTGGCTGCAAGGGCGCTTCGGAGGCCAGCACGCCGAGGTGGAAGTGTCTCACAAGCAGGTAGAGGCTCGGCATGAGCACCGATGCCAGCATCGCCGCGAGCAGGGCCTGATGGGCTCTCGCAGCTCTGTGGCGGATCAGGTGGCTGGTCGCGAGGCCCGCTGCGAGACAGGCGGTGCCTTGCACCAGCAGGAGCAGCCACAGACTCTCAGAGATGATCCCGCCGATCATGACTGTCTCTCCTTTCGCTTCTTGTCGATCATCCTTCGCAGTTCGCCGAGATCCTCGTCGCTCAGGTTGCTCTCCCGGATCAGGTGCTGGAACATGGCCACCGCGTCGCCTGCAAAGACTCGCTGGAGAAATCCGCGCAGGGAACCGGCCCCGGCCTGCTCGCGAGTCTGCGTCGGCACGTAGACATAGGTCTTGCCCTCGGCCCGGTGTCTCAGCCAGCCGGCCTTCTCCAGCTTCTGCATCGCCGAGAGCACCGTCGTGTAGGCGAGCTTTCTCCTGCAGCCGAGCTGCTTGCGGACCTGGTGGACGTTGGCTTCCTCCATCTCCCACACCGTCTCCAGAACCGCCCGCTGAAGCTCTCCCAGATCGTCCAGTGATTTAGGCGTCATGACGTTCGTCTCCATGTGAATGAGCCGCGAATCTCAACTACTCCTGCGCACAGTACTACGGACCGTAGTAGATGTCAAGCGGAAAAAGTACTGAAGTGGCAGAATCACATTTGAGAGAGCGACGCATCCTCGCGGAACGCGTCGTGAAGGGAGACAGACCCGGCATTGCGTAGTTGCCGGGTCCGATGCAAATCGTTACGGTGGAGACGCAAGATGTTGCGTCTCTACTCCTCTTCTTCCTCTTCCTTTTTCTTGCCGTACTGGGCGATGATCTGCTGCTGGACGTTCGGGGGCACGGGCTCGTAGTGGCTCGGTGCCATCGTGTAACTGCCCCGGCCGCCGGTGACGCTCTTGAGCTGGCTGGTGTACTGGGCCACCTCGGCCAGCGGGACCTGGGCCTTGATGATGATGTAGTTGCCCGGCAGCATGTCCTGTCCGACGACGCGGCCGCGTTTGCTGGACAGGTCCCCGGCGATATCGCCGACGTTCTCGGCGGGAATCGTGATCTCGATATTGACGATGGGTTCCAGCAGGACGGGCTTGGCCTTCTTCACGGCGTCGATGAACGCGCCTTTGCCCGCCGTGCGGAAGGCGACCTCCTTCGAGTCCACCGGGTGATACTTGCCGTCGGTGATGGAGACCTTGATGTCCTGCATGGGCAATCCAGCCACGATGCCGCTCTGCATCACATCATTGACGCCCTTGAGGATCGCCATCGAGTCTGGCTCGGACAAAGAGACCGACGGCAAGTCACGTAGTCATGTCGATTAGTTGTTGCCTTTGCTTATCACTCCAACGATGTCGGCACCGTGAAATCGCGTTCCATCGCCCAGTCTCCCGCTAACTGACAGTTCGGCCCGACCGATCTGCAATGTCCCCTGGAGACCTGACATGTCGAACTTAACCATTAGGTCGCTGATGCCATCGCTGTCATAGTCGCCAATGGTGGTGGGCTGGCGTTCGGCTGAGACAGCATCATTGAGCTTGACAGCACTCACGTCGATGTCGCCAATGCTATGGCCCGCCGGAAGCTCAATATAGCACGTCA
>JAFGJR010000226.1 GCA_016928975.1 Sedimentisphaerales bacterium
CCGCGTCCTTCCCGCAGCCTTCATCCAACAACCCGTCGATCAAGATGGCGTCCCTCCTACCCCCATGTACTCCGCCGGACGGTTACGGAAATACACGTGCGGGTAAATCGCCGAAAGGGTGTTCGTGCATTTTCCGAGAATCATGTCAATCTGCGTTTTGTGGTCTGCTGACAAACGGGATTTCATCCGCTTCAGAGCGACGGTGTCGTAATCGCCGAAATGAAAGATCCGAAAATCGCCAAGATGACTGATGGCTTCGGCGAGTCGAGTGAAGATGGCTGGTTCGTCCGACTCGGCGTCGGCCCAGAATGAATGGAAGACCTCGTGGCCGTCAGAAACGATTAACGCTCCTATCAAATAGTAAAAGTTGCGATCCGGAAGTCCTTCGATGTCCAGATACACCTGTGTCTTTGCCTGGGGAAGCGTTGGAGTGCCGTGGATGTAGACGGTGTTCTCCCGGATGGCGAGAGCTTGCAGGGCAAAATGGTGGGGCTTGGCTGGGTGTTTCGCACGCCTGGGAGTTCGTCTTGGTCTGAACGTGTAGGAAAGCTGGTTGACAGTGAAGATACCCTTGCTGCGGAGTTTCTGGCGCTCCTTCTCGCTCATGCTGGCCAGCAGGCTGAGGTCATCTTTCTCGATTGCCTTCTGTCGGCACCGTGTCTGGAATTCACACTCGCCGCAACGTCGATTCAGCACAAGGTCGGGCGGCGAAGAACCGGAGAGCACAGTACACATCTTCTCGATGCGATTGCGAACCTCGCCCATCAGGCCCGAAGTCTTCACCTTGAGCGTGGCGTGGTTGTCGCCGTGGATGATCTTGGCGAGACTCACCTTGCGTCCGAGCACTTCGGAGAGCACCAGCGCATCGAACGCGAGCAGCAGCTTATCGTCCTTGCTGAGCTTGTTGGTGAACACGAAACGAACGGGAATGAACTGGGCGGGCTTGCCTCGGCTTTCGGAGGGCACGCGTTCCACTGCGTGCAGGCGGGACTCCAGATCCTGTGTCTGTGCCAACAGGTCCACGACCAGACGCCATTTGGCTGACTTTGGGTTCTGTGGTGCCGGCGGGGCCATGACACACTCATTCTGGGGTATGCCCTCAAGCAAGTGTTTAGTGGCCTCGCTGCGGTAGGACTCGTTTTGAGTCCACACCCAGTGCGCGTAGGCGTTTTCGTCACCTGCTTCGCCTTGCGACCGCAGCCAGCATTTCGTGGGGCACTTGAGATAAGCTTCGAAGAGGTGGGATGTGATCGTCATGTGTGGAACCTCCTTCTCCTTGCGGGCGTGCCAAGCTCAAGACTCAGTCGTTGTCACGGACGGGCGACTCACATCGGTTCTTTGAACTTGGCGTTGTGCGGCCAGATTTCGGATTCGGGGCGGTCGAACTGGAGGAACTCGATGGGGGCGCCGTGATCGACAATGAAGGCGACGGTCACGCCTTCGGTGGGACTGGATCAGGACTTCCTTGCCGGCGAGTGCAGCCTTCGGGTCGTCCACGACGAAGGCCACGTGCGGGACGGTCTTGACGAATTCCGGCAAGGGGCAGTCGGGGTGGAATTTCACCCACTCCACGCCGTAGGGGCTCTCAAAGTATCCCGAGGCATACATCTTGTACTTCTCGCTGTAGTCCTCGCGCGGCAAAGGCCTGTCCGTCGGGATGCCCACGTGATGGTATCGCAGTTGAGCCACGTCAGCTCCAGAGGCGGTCGCTGGAGTCGCGGTTGTCCCATTCGCCGGTCGGGGCGAAGCACTCCTCGCCGCGTCTCAGGTGCTGCTTGACGACGTCGAGGTTCAGTTCGACGCCCAGTCCCGGCGTATCGGGCACGGCGGCATGACCCTGTTTATGCAGGGGCTTGTCGATGCCGGTGACCAGGTCCTCCCACCAGGAGACGTCGACGGAATGGTGCTCCAGGGCGACGAAGTTCTCCGTGGCGGCGGCGCAGTGCACATTGGCCATGAACGAGATGGGCGAGCCGGCGAAGTGCATGGCCATCGGCACGCCGTGCGTCTCGGCATAGTCCCCGATCTTCTTGGTTTCCAGGATGCCGCCCGCAGTGGCTAAGTCCGGGTGGACCATGTCCACCGCGTGCTGGTCGATCAGGTCCTTGAAGCCGTCGAGGAGGTAGATGTCCTCGCCGGTCAACGTAGGCACGTTGATCGCCGTGGTGATCTCCTTGAGCGAATCCGTGAATTGCCAGGGGACCATATCCTCCAGCCAGGCCATCTGGTACGGCTCCAGGGCCTTGCCGAGCCGGATGAAGGTATTGACGTCGAGGGGCCCAAAGTGGTCGGCGGCCAGCGGGACCTCGTGGCCGACCGTTTTGCGGATCTCCGCGACGACATCGGTCAGAATGCCGATCCCTTTGTCGGTGAGCTGGATTCGCGAGACCGGGGGACGCATCGAGCGGGATCGCTCCCAGCCTCTCTCCGGCGGGTTGTTCATCGTCCCCGGCTCGTTGTAGAGCCAGCGCAGCGTCAGGTCCGTCTTGAGGAACGTGAAGCCCATCTCCATCCGTTTCTTGAGCTTGGCTGCGTAGTCCTGTTTGCTTGTGCCGTCGCCGCTGTCGGCGTACAGGCGCACGCGGTCGCGGTACTTGCCGCCGAGCAGTTGGTAGACCGGGACGCCGTACGCCTTGCCCGCCAGGTCCCACAGGGCCATTTCGACGCCGGAGACGCCGCCGCCCTGGCGGCCGTGATGGCCGAACTGGCGGACGGATTTGAACAGGGACTCCACGTTGCAGGGGTTGCGGCCGAGCAGACGACTCTTGAGCATCAACGCGTATTTCTTGCTGCCGCCGTCGCGGACCTCGCCCCAGCCGGTGATGCCCTCGTTCGTGTCGATGCGAATCAGCGGGACCGTGAACGGAAGACCGGTAATGACCGCGATCCGCAGATCGGTGATCTTCAACTGTGACGGCTGCGAGCTGCGGCTGACGCCCTGCGACGCATAAGCAACCTGGTCCTCGACGGAAGCGCCGAGCATGCTCGCCAGGCTCAGGCCGCCAAGGCCCTTGAGCAGCGAGCGCCGCGAACACGATGAAATCCTGTCCCTATCCGTTCTCTGTTCCAGCATGGTTTGATACCCTTGGACTTGGCTCATTCGAGCTTGTTTCAGATTTCGACATTCAGATTTCGGATTTCTCCCGTGTTACCAGGTCCTCTTGTCAAGGATTTCCTGGATGGCTTCCTTTGGCACGGGCAGGTCGTTCATGTTCTCCTTGAGCCAGGCGAGGAAGTCGTTTCGGATCTCCTCGGACCATCGGCCGTCGATCTGGCCGGGTGTGTACTTGCCCTCCTTGAGGCGCTGATGGCCGAAGCGGTCGCGGAGCATGATGGCCTCGGCGTTCTTGACGACCTTCTCGGCTAGGTGAGCGGGGATGAAGATGACACCTTCCCGCTTGGCGAGGACCACGTCGCCCGGCAGGCAGATCGCCCGTCCGATGCGGATGGGCACATTGATTCCGGTCAGGGTCATGTCCTGGATGAAGGAGGGGTCCCAGCCGCGAACGAACGCGTTGAAGCCCTCGATCTCGCCCAGGCCCTCGATGTCGCGGACGGAGCCATCGAAGACGACGCCGTTGCCGCTCTTGGCGTAGATCGAGTTGCCGAGGTTGTCGCCGATCAGGGTGCCGTCGATGACTTTGCCGAACCCATCGGCGACGTAGACGTCGCCTTTCTGGAGCATGTCAATGGGCCAGGAGTTGGAGGCCCCGATTCGTCCCTCCGCCTTGCCCTGTTCGTCGATCATCTTCTTCAAATCCGGCCGCGATGGCATGTACTGTGCCGTCAACGCCCGGCCCACAATGGGTACGTCCTGGTGCAGGATCTGCCAGTTACCCTCGAACTGATTGCGATAGCCCTCGTTGCGCAGTAGCGCCCAGGCCTCCTCGATGGAGATATTCTTCATCCTCCGCAGGATATCGTCGGAGATTTTGGGCCGGCCGTCCGACAGGCGCTCCCCGGTCCAGGTCGCGGTGTACACCTGCACGCGGTCGCTGCACGCGATCTTTTGCGCGGCGTAGCCGCCTATCGCCAGGACCAATACCAGCGAAATGAGGACGCAAACCTTGACGGAATTCATGTAGCGGGAATGTGCGCGACGAATACTCGTTTCCATAGCGCTCCTTTCATCGCAGGTGGGCGACAACTCGGATCAACGCGCATTCAACAAAACCAGCGTGCATTGTACCGGCCGAGCATGTCCCTGTGGAGTCCCTGAGACACTTTTTCGTGTTTGTCGGACGGTGTGTGAGAAGTAGCACGGGCATTCTGCCCGTGTGTCCGATGGGCGTCCCGCCCATGAAAAGACACGAATATGCAGGGCCAGGCCTGCCCTCGCGGAGCGGGGGATTGGCCTGAGGCTCATGGGCAAGATGCCCGTGCTACGGCAAAGTAGGCTCTCACACGCACTCTCGGATGGGATTACTCTCTACGCTGCAAGGAGTCAAAGGGTGCCCTCCGACTCACCTGAGCAGTTTCCTCCGGAAACCGGCAAGCGCGATCATGCCTGATCCGACGAGCGGGAGTGCTGACGGGGCAGGAACCGGAGTGATTTGCGTGCCGTAAATCGAGCCTCCGTCTCGGCAGTCATTCCAAAGGACAGTGTTCCCGAAGATGACAGGCATTGTCTGATCGAGTTCATTGTCCGTCAACTGAGTCTGCTGCCCGGTTACCCGATTGTAGGAGAATATATCCCAGTTGCCGTTGCGGTTGTCCTGCCAGACAACAGTGTCCCCATAGATGTCAGCATAATACTGCGAAGAACTCTCATTCGTGATCCTTCTGGAGGTGTTGGTTGATATGTCGTATAGATAGACGTCGGCGGGCGTGTCAGCATTGTAGGCTATTGTGTCTTCAAAGATGCCTTTGCCAAAGGCATCGCCTTCGTAGATCGTGTAGTTCTCCCCGGTCTTCGTGTTCACTCCGAACAGTCCTGTTGTTTGATTGGACGCGTTCCTCCTTTGCCAAAAGACATTATCCCCATAAATCTGGGGGTATATGTCGTGATTGCTATCGTATGTCAGTCTAACCGTCTGGCTGACCGAACTCCCGGCAAGCGTAGCGCTGTATATTTCCCATTGACCGTCTCGCTTGTCCATCCATACAACCGTATTGTCGTAAATGGTTGGCCACCACTGGTCGCCGGGTCCGGCAAGCTTAATGAGACCTGAAGCCAGGGAGCCATCCGGATTGATCTGTGCAGCCCATATATCTCCGTATCCCGCGCTATTCATGTAGGTGACATACGAGGCAGAGATGTCTATCATTGTGTTGGGAGAGACGGCAACATTGTATGTCGCTCCAGACGAGAGATTCTTGATCTTCACGTAACCATCAGTACCCTTGTACGCGACGTTGTCCCCATAGAAACCAAAATAGCCATCGATTGCGACGTTTGATGCAACCTGGAAATTGGTGATAGCTGCATCGGCCGCGTGGAGACCAAACACCATCGCAACGATACCCGAAACCAGCACAGACCTTTTCATCTTTCTTCCTCCTACTTTTCTCCATAGAGTTGTACGGACCGTTGTGGGCTACGTTCTTAGCCCGTGTGCCGACGCCGGCGCAAGCCGACCGAGCCCAATTCGATGACGCACAGAGGCAGTGCGCCCGGCGCAGGGATCGCGGCGGGGCACGTTGCTGTCTCATCGTCGTTCCTCCGAGGCCTCAGCCTCCGATAGACGTGTCGCGTGCGCGCGCACGTTCATCGCTTCAGACTGCCCTGTCGGGAAATGCCCTCCGTAGCCTCCACCTGCTGAGAGTGCGTGAATAATGTGAAATGGCGTTCACGCCTCCGTTTGTGGTCATGCCACGGGGAGCGTACACGGCCCGCCGGTCCATTGTCAAGAAAAATCCGGCGAGAATTATCGGCTTTCTGCTGAGAATTGGACGCCACTTGGGCCACAGCATTGGTGCTAGCGATTCCCGTGCATCGCCTGCCCGTTGATCAAGTCGAGGGCAGGCGCTGATCGGGGGCGGGAATTCACCTTTCTTTGCGACCTCACCCACGGGTCCTATTCATTCGTCTTGGAGCCGAACACGCGGATGGGGTTGGTCCCGGTGATCATCGAGATCGCAGCGTCGTCCACGCCGGCGTCGATGTTGGCTCGTCCTCAGACCATTGCTCATCTCGGATCAGAGATTGTCGATCTGTGGCCCAATATCTGTATTTGCCAGAGCTCGAAGGTGATTGTCTGTTCCATCGCGGGTGAATCAGTTCGTCATTGGGTTTTGCGCTGGACTGTGATCGTGTGTCGGACGGGGACGAAGGCGGCGCGGATCGCATCGGCCAGTGGCGTGCGGACCTTCTCCGTGAGAGTGGCGGTCATGTCGATGTCCGCGTGTCCTTCCGGTCCGTGAAAGAGGTCTTTGATCTGTCTCGTCTCGTAGGCCTGCTTCTTCGCGACCGCTTCATCCACCCGTTTGAACGCTTCGCTGAACGGGTTGACCTCGAAGTCCGCCGCGAGATTGACGCCCTTGGCCAGCTCCTCGGCGGAATATGTCTTCGATGCGTCGCCCCAGGAGACGCTATAGCGGCCGGGCGCCGCATTGCGGACCACGAGCATGAGGCGGTTCAACTGCTCGTTGAAGGGGACCAGGGTCATCCCCGAACGGATGCTGGAATCGTCATTGGCCGGACCTGTGGCGCAGAACGGATAGCGGCTGCTTTCGATTTCCACCTGCCCCGGTCCCGCCGTGAGAACTCGATGCCCCTCGGTCACGACGGCTTTGCCGTCGGCCAGGTCCATCGTGATCGTGCCGATCTGGCCATCGAGACCCATCGCGTGGAGAAAGGCGTAGGCCATGACAAGGTGTCCGGCCCAGCCGGGGTGCACGCCGTCCTTACCGGCGATCATGTAGTCGCCGCCGTAGCGCTGCCTGGCCTCGAACCCGCCGACCAGCATGGGGCTGAAGACATCGGCAAATCCGACCTGCTCTTCGTTGGCCAGTGTGACGCCAATGTTGCGGAACTGCGCCAGGCTGTGGTTGAGGTCCTCGACCGTGCCCTGCGCCCGCTGCACCCAGGAGGGCATCTTGCCCACGGTTCCCGGAGAACCCTGAATGACTCGCGTCCCGCGCTGTTTGAATCTTTCGAGGACGGCTCGCGAGGCGTCGCGATAAACCTTGGCGTACTCCTCCTTGTAGGGCTGGTAGTTGTGGTCGTTCATGCCGTAACAGGTCGTGGCGATCGTCGGCCCGAAGCGCAGTGCGTCCTGCTCCATCCTCGCCAGAAAGCCGGGGGCCTTCTCGCCGCTCCAGCCGAGTTGGCGCACCGCGATCTGCAACTGCGGCACGCACACCGTCAGGTAGGTCTCCATGATCCGCGAGTACATCTTCTGCTCGGTGATCGAGTCGCCGCAGATGGCCAGCCGGTCGCCGGTCTTGAGCATCGGCTCCTTGGACGGCGGCGTGTTGAGCAGCTTGTACGTGGAGAAGTGCGGATCGGAAGGCAGCGCCTGCCATTCCTGCGCCAGCAGGGGACAAGCCAAAACCGCCACGACGAGAATGAGGTACCGCATCTGTCTTGTCATGGCGGCCACTATAGTCCGTCACCGTGCCGGCGACAAGCGAAAACCTCGCCGTGGGGCGACCGTTACTCGCTGTGCGGGCGCGTTACTTCAGCACCACCGATCCGTTGCCGGTCTCCAGGTGGATTGAGCCGGTACCTTCTCTGACGGCGCCGGAGATGTTCTTCTTGTCGATCCGGCCGCTCACGGTAATGGGCAGGGCGGTTTGGACGGACCCATAGTGCGTCGAGAGATGTACCTGGCCTGCGAATTGCGGCGGCGCAGTGAAATCGATGCTGCCGTAGTTGCTCGTGACCTCCGCCTTCAAATCGCCGGGACAGGCATGGGAACAGACGATGTCGATACTCCCGTTGCTCGAGTGAGCCGTGACGTTGGCCGTGGTGACTTGCCTGGCTTTGACGGCGCCATAGGATGTGGACAAGCCCACCGTCGGGGCCTCTGCGTCCGTAGCCTCCACGCTGCCGTTGTTCGAGCTCAGCTTGAGCGTCTGGCCCTTGAAATCGTCGCAGGCGACAGCGCCGTACGACGAGGAGGCGTCACACTCGCCGGCCGAGCCATGCCTCATTGTGATCCTGCCGTTGCCGGACCTCAAGTGGAAATCGCCGTCGGAGAAGTCCTCGCAGGTGATGGAGCCATACGAGGTCTGGACTTTCGCCGAGCTTTTGATGTCCGCCAGGTTGATGGAGCCGTGGCTGCTTTGCAGATCGATCATCTGCCCCGTGGCATTCGTGCAGGTGATGGACCCGAAGGAGGTACGCACGTTGACCGTTCCACGGATATTCTCGATCTCGATCGAGCCGTGACTTGACTTGCCTGCGACAGTCCCTTCGATACCTGCGACGCGCAGACTGCCGAAGGCGCTTTCACATTTCACGTTGATCCGCTTGGGCGCCGCGATCACGTAGCTGACGCTGACGCTGCGATTGTTGCCGGTGGTCGGCGTGTCGGCCCGGACCTGTAGCGTATTTCCGGATGAACCCAGGCGGATTTGCGTCTTCTCGGCCAGCTCCTGCGCCTCCTCCTCAGTGGGCGCGCGGCCGGTGATCGTGGCGGTCACGTCGAATTCGTCGGTCTCGGCCCCTGCGATCGTGATGGACCCGAACCGGCTCTCCACGTCGATGGCGGTGTTGGTCCCGAGGACCGCCTGCTGGCTGACGGTTCTCTCGTACTTGGCCTGATTCCAGCCGCCGGGGTGGATCACGCATCCTGCCATCAGGAACGGCAAGGCACAGAGGCTTGCCGCGATGCTCTTGATCAGACTACGTCGTGCCATTGAAGTTCCTCCCTTCAAGTAAAGACTCAGCGTATCGTGATTGACCCGTCATTGGTCCGGAGGCGAACCTTGCCCTCACCGGCGCCGACGGTTCCGCGCAGGGACTTGCCGATCTTGCCCTGGACGATGATGGGCAACTGCGTGTGGATCGAGCCGTCGTCGGTGTCTGCTTCAATCGCCGCCGATAGTCCGGGCGGGGCGGTGAACGTGATGCTGCCGTCCGACGTCGTGGCATCCACGTTGACCGCCTTCGGGGCGTCGGGAGCGAATTCGATCTCAATGGCGCCGTCGGAGGTGTGACATTCCATCTTCGGGGCAACGATGTTGCGGCATCGGATGGAACCGTCACTGGTGCGAAGCTCGATGCTGTCCACGCGGACCTCGCTGACGTCGATTCCACCATCGGAGGTCCTCAGTTTCACGCTGCCCTGGAGGCCCTCCACCTTGATGCTGCCATCCGAAGTCTTCGCGTCGATCGCGCCGGTCACGTTCGTGATTCGTAGAGCCCCGTCGCTCGTCTGCAAGGCGAGATTGGTCTGGGTGGGCACCTCCGCATCGAGAGACACGCTGAAGTGGGCGTCTCGGATGACAGGTGGCCTGTCGATGACCACCCTGAGGTCGTTGCCGGCAGGCTCCAGTCTGATGTCGATCTGTCGGGCCAGCTCTTCGGCGGCTTCCTGCGTTTCGGCATAGGCGACGACTTTTGCCTGCACTTTGCATTCGCTCGTATCAAGCCCCTTGACGGTGACCGAGCCGTCGTCCGTGCTGGCGGAGAACGACGAGCCCGGTTGCAGCGGGGCCGACAGCGGCACCTCCTTCTCGCACCGAACCCTCTCGGAGTGATGGCTGATGACGATGCAGGATGTGGTGAGAAACGCTGTGAGAGTGAGCAGGCAAGCCAGAGCCGTCCGTGCGTACAATCCCTTGTTCATTCCTTTGTCCATTCCATGTTCGACCGTGATGCCCGGTGATCCGAATCATGCGACGAGCCCGCCCGGGAAACCGAGCCGGCACAACGGCTGAATCGCGCCATCACCGGGCTCGTATCCGCTTCTTCTTGCGCCGCCCCCGAAATGCGGGCGGCACTACATCTGTATATCTGGGACCGGCAGATGTCAATGCCGATCCGGCACAACAATCGACGCCGTCCTGTGTGCGTCCGCCGGTCTCATCTCTTGATCGTTCCGGCGTTCCAACCGCCTGCGGTGGTATCCGCCCTCAGCCCCCGGGTCCCGGCGGGGGCTACGAAGTGCAGGTAGGAGCGGCCGTCCCGCACCTGTAGAACGAGGGTGTCACTTCGCCGGATCTTGCGGAACTCGCACTGCGAGATGCCAGCCTCGCTGAACGTGGCTGGAAGCGCGCCGAACACGGTGGTCCGCTTGCCGTTGCAGATGTAGTACCCCGTGAACTGACCGCCGGCTGTGCCGGAGAGCTGCACGGTGGTCTTGCGTGGGACGCTCTGAGAAGCATCTACTGTGGTGCTGTGGCGCCACCACGGACTGGCCGTGCCGGCACTCGTCGGCAACACCACCATCGCAGTCAAGATCGTCATCTTCACGTTCCGCACGTCCCAACCCGATCCCACCTTCTTCATTCAGTCCCCCCAACCTGCAATTCCGGCCAGCCACAGGCCGCGTGCGCATAGACATTTCTGCCTGCGGCCCCTCCACGATGACACTACGTATAGTCTTATCAACAAATTGGTCGGATCAAAATCGCAAAGATTTCACGCCAGGTCCGTTCTTTGACGCCTGCGTCAAAAGTCGGGACATTGCAAGAAGATGTGATAAGTGTTTATTTTGTATGGATTTATGTTACTTTTCGTCTTGA
>JAFGJR010000227.1 GCA_016928975.1 Sedimentisphaerales bacterium
GAAACGGCCGCGGACTCAGCTACAAGCGGAACTCGGCAAAACCTAACCCCATACTCATCAAGGAGTTGCCCACGGCAGTGCCATTCGCGCTATGAACTTGTCAAAGAGCGCAGGGGGCAAGGCGGAGGACGGGCCGGCGCTGGCCAGACGGCTTGTTGTTGCTGAATCTTGTCCTGGCACCGCCAGGGGCACTCCATCTTGTTCATCGGTTCAACTCCTGTTGCGTCAGATCGAGAAACAGGTTTGCCAGGCAGGTTAGTGCCGCCGCTCGGCGGCCGGCGCGGGTGTTGCCCCGAGCCGGGCTCGGCGCTGGCGGAGCCGAGATGTCCTCCGGCAAGGCTTCATCGGTGGCCAGCCGTAGAGCCTTCTCAATGGCTTCCTGCTGCGCTTCACTCACAAAGAAGACGACCGGGACTGAGAATGGGCTGTCGCTGCCAGGCGTCTCGGGGGAAAGACACCTGCGGGAGAGGAGCCGTTCGAGCTGGCCACGCGTTTGCGGCAACAGCTTCGCGAGATCGGGGATGGACATGCACGCGCGAAGGCGGCGCAGGAGAGTCAGTTTCTTCTCGAGTGAGTCCCGGCCACCGAGCCGGTTGAGGGTGGCCAGCAAGATGGCGGTCTGGGCATCATCCACATTCCAGATCACTGCGTCCGCCGTCTCGTAGCCGAGCTTCCTGAGTGCGTCGCACCGGTGCTGACCGTTGATAATCTGAAAGCATCCGGCCCTGTCAGGATGGGGCCGGACCACCAGGGGTTCATAGTGCCCGGTTTGCGCGATACCACGCACCAGTTTGGCAAAACTCGCACGACTCATGTGGTTCGGATTGTCGGGGTGGGACACCAGTTGCTCCAGGGCGATGTGTGTGATCTCTGTGTTCATGGCAGTGTGACCTCCAATGTGGGATGAAACCATATGCAATAAGCTGGTTGCTCAGTCAGCGCGTTCAGAACGTAGCGCGTGCGTTCCATGCCGGGCGGCATGGTTCTTCGCCTGCCGTGGCTGTTCAGGAATCGCTGCACGCGGGCTTCGATGAAATCCGCCGCCGATTGCGGCAGCGCATCCAGCTTCTTCTGCACGCCGGCCGGGTCGATCAGGTCGTCTTCTTCGATGCCGATGATGCTGAGCGCCTCGACCAGTGTCGTGTGTTCGAGACGAAGCCTGGGCGCGAGCGTCTTCATTCCCGCGCGTTCCAGGAACGGATTCACCAGGGGCATGACGCCGACCACCTCCACGATGGCCACGTTCATGCGGGGCATCGTCTCGTGGACGAGTCGTGTTGCCAGACCGATGCCCCGAAAACGGGGCTCGACGACGACCCGCGAGATGCGCCGAATATTGCGATTGAGGATCGCCAGTTGTGTCTGACGGTCGAGCCCCTTGAAGATATCGCCGGTGGCGACGTCGCGCAGCGCCAGGCAGGGAACCGGCATCGTATAGACAATCGCTCCGGCGGGCTTCTTGCGGAACGAGCCCAGGGGCGTCGTCGGCCGTGCGACAAAGACGGTCTTCACCGCGACAGGGGAGCCGCCACGATAGTGATGATAGGCAAGCCGCTGATAGTCGGCCAGGTCGCCGGCGACGATCTCAATCTTGTGGTGCAAGGAGCAAGCGTGCACAGTAGACCTCCATTCGTGGTTTTCATCTCATGATTTATGATTGAGGCTCTCGTCATCCCCGAATCGCAAATCACGGATCATGATTTGTACTTCGATAAATGACCTCTGCCGGGCCGGTGAAGTCCTTGACGACCAGCACGTCGGGCACAAGGTCCATCAGGACGTCCTCGTGACTTGATGCCAGGATGAATGTCGTACGCGTGCGCTTGGCGAACCTGTGTATGTTGAATGCCACAGCGGCGGCGGTGACGCGATCCAACTCACCGGAGAACTCGTCGGCGAAGACGAACGACTTGCCGCTGGCGAGGGCCTGAGCTAGGCGGAACCGATATTTCTGGCCGTCGCTGAGGTTGCAGGGCCGATTGAGAAGGCAGAAGACCTCACTCAGGCCCATCGCGCCCAGCAGTCTGAGGGACCTGACTACATCGTCGTCGAAACAGTCGATCACAGACCGATCCTCGGCAAGAGGGATGTTCGCGAGATTGACCGACTCGCCGGGCGGCACAGCCTGCTCCAGCTCGCGCAGAAGCACGCTCTTGCCTGCGCCGGACGGGCCCATGATGTAGACAATATCCCCCGGCCTCATCTTCAGGCGGCATTGATGGATCGCTATCCGGTCTGCGAGCCGTTCGATGGTCAGTCCGAACATGCGGCAAAGCTGTATGCCTCGCTTGGACAACGGACCCTGCCAGGGGAATCGTTTCGAGAGACAATACGTGGTCATCGTGCACTCCTTTCTTTCACGGAGGCGGCATACCTGCGTGCTCTCCGCAAGATTGCCCTCACCCGGTATGGCGTCATGCCGTGATGGCGGCCGATTCTCGTGGCTGGCAGGCCACCGACGAAGTGATCCTTGATCATGCTCAGCTCACGACCGCTGAAATCGTCGCGATTGGCCAAGCAAATCTCGTAGGTGTCGTCCGCAAGTCTCCGGAGGATTCCGCCAATCCGCCGCCCCACGCTCTGGTGGGCCAGTCTCATCAGCCGGCCGATCTGGCGCAGGCTGCTGCCATGTTCCAGATACATCTCCGCCAGGGCGCGGTCTTCACCCGCCAGCAGATGAGCCCGCATCCGCAGAGCCTCGATGGCTCCCCGTACCTGTGCCGCCTCATCCTCATTCCGACGTCTCATTCTCCCAACTCCTGTCCGAATCGGTTCTGTGATATGTACAATTTACCATGTCTCGCATTCTATCCGGAGCCGCAATCGTGTCAAGCATTTTGTTGTATATTAAGTAAAATTTCTTCTGAGTAGCTCGTCTGGAGAGTGCACGGGATGCCCCTAAGACATGTCCCGGCGGCCACTTACAGCCATCTCCGTGTACGTGGATCGCGTTCCCCGGCCCGCGAGATTTGCTTCCAAGGGCCGGGCGATACCAGGGGTAGTGCCTCGCGTGTAGTGGCGTCGCCAGCCGTCTCGTGCATGCCTTCGCGCGTACATGCGGGAGTGCACGGCAGGCACCAGCACATCGCCCCACCGGTGGCACACTTCGTGTCAGTTTCTGCTTCGTCGGCGTACCGGTCTACCACAGGAAAGGCCTGTCACGTCAGATTTTTTCTACTCGTTGGGTCGCAAGGATTTAGAGGCGTCTGGAAGGTCCTTGCTGCCACCTTTTTTTGACAGAATCGCGCACCTGCGTCCCATTGTGGAGGCAGGCAGAAATGGCTGCCGCCGACGGAGCGGTGAGCTCCGGATTCGAACTTCGGAATTCGAGATTGGAGAATCATGGGATTCAAGCTGGACATCTTCGGGGACAAGGGGCTCGATGGACAGTACCTCGAATGGCTTGTGGAAGAGCAATCGGCGGCGGTCGGCCGGCACTTTTCTCGCCTGTGGGATTACTACACCAATCCGATGGTCGATGTGGTGGGGGGCAATGTGACCGACCGGAAGGTCAGTGAGTCGAGCCATCCGTACGTCCAGGCGCAGGAGTATGGACTGCCTTCACGGATCACCGGCCTGGTCCATTCGACCCAGACGGGACTGTTCGGCTCCCAGAGCGTACGGGACATTCAGCGCAAGGAGGTCGTCATCGAGAACGACATCGCCTGGCGCATCAATGCTCTGACGGATTTTCTGTTCGGAAAACCGATTCGTATTCTCTCCAAGGCCGCCGATCGCCAAAAACGCAGCAACATTGAGGCGATGATAAAGGCGGTCTTTGCGGCCAACGGCGGCCTTGGCTTCCTCCAGGACATGGCGGTGCTCGGAAGCGTCTACGGGTTCGTCGATTGCTTCCTGCGCCCCTCCTTCACCGACAGCCCGCACCCCTCTTCCCCTTCACCACCTCCCTTCGACGACGCCCTTGCGATGGCAGGAGCAATCGATCTGGAGCTGATTGAGGCGCCGAGAGCACTGCCGGTTCTGGATGAGGATGACTACCGCGTCATCCGCTATTACGTGCAGCATTTCCACCAGAAGAGGAACACCATCCAGCGGAAGAATTCGTTCCTCTCGCGGATTCTCGGAGCGTCGAGATGCTCGGCCGATACGCGGCAGGTCGTCGCCGTGACGGAGATCACTTCGCCCGAGCACTGGCAGCGCTACGAGGACCAGGAGCTTGTCGCCGAGGGCGACGTCCTCTGGGGTTTTCTACCGGTTGTACACATCCAGAACATCGCGCAGCCGTACTATTATGAGGGCGTCAGCGACGTGGAGGCCATGATCCCGCTGCAGGACGAGCTCAACACCAGGCTCAGCGACCGTGCCAGCCGGATCACATTTCAGTCCTTCAAGATGTACCTGGGCAAGGGGATCGAAGGTTTTGAAAACAAGCCGGTTGCACCGGGGCGGATGTGGTGCACGGACAATCCCGATGCCTCCATTCAGGAGTTCGGCGGCGATGCGTCGGTGCCGAGTGAGGAGCGGCACATCGCGGAGATTCGCGAAGCGCTGGACAAGACCAGCGGCGTGACCCCGGCCGTGGCCGGCGTCCTGAAAGACAAGCTCGGCAATCTGACCAGCGCCGTGGCCCTGCGTCTGACCTTCATGGGAATGCTCAGCAAGAACGAGCGCAAACGACACACGTACAGCGAAGGGATCCGGCGAATCTGCCGCATGGCACTGAGCATTCTGGACACCGCGAACATCTTCAGGACAACTGAGGCGGAGCGTGACGTGGAGGTGATCTTCCCGAGCCCGCTACCGGAGAACATGATGGAGAGGCTCCAGGAGGCGCAGATCAAGCGAGAGTTGGGAGTGCCCTCTGAGCAGGTGCTCAGAGAGCTGGGTTACGAGACTACAGAACGTTGATTCGGAAGCATCACGCGAACTTTGGAGGTGCTATGGGTCCCAACCGTGTAGAGGAGAACCTGCTGGAGGCAGGCCAGGAGCAGGAGCAGGAACAGGATGGCGATGATGCCGCGAAGTTGGTCCCGGTGACCGAGTCGATTCGCTACAGGCGAAGGGCGCAGAGCGCCGAGAAGAAGTCGGAGAGTCTGGCCGAAGAATTGGCTGAGGCGAACCGGAAGATCACACAGATGTCGCAGGACCTGAGCGACCTTCAGGTAGAGCAGAAGCTCATACGCAAGCTCGCCGCGACTGGCGCCACCGATCTGGAGACGGCGGTGCTCGTGGCCAGAGCGAGAATGGAGGGCAAGGGGGAAGCGGACGTCGACGCGTGCGTCGAGCAGTTGAGGAAGGAGAAGGCATACCTGTTTGGCGGACCGACGGAGCCGGTGACAGCCCGCAAGACCGCCGGCGCCAGAGATCGAGCCAAACAAACACAGACCGCTTTGGAACAGGCCGCTCAGAAGGCGGCAGGAACCGGCCGACGCGCGGACCTCCAGCACTATCTGAAGTTGCGGCGCAATCTCCTGTGACCGACGATTTGCGATCACAGAACACTCAAAACTTCTTTGGGAGAACCAGATATGGCATTTACCGGAAAAGCAACCTATTCCGCCGGGACGACCCTGCCGGAACTGGCGGAGGACGTGTCGGATATCATCGCAATCATCTCGCCCGATGAGACGCCGCTGCTGGACGCGCTGGGCGATCCGCTGCGCGAGGCGACCAGTACGCGCCACGAGTGGCTGGAGGACGAGTTGTTGCCAAATAAGGATGCGATCAACGATTCGACATGGTCAAATCCCGCGTCGGACACGGAATTTGTCGTAGATCACGGCAGTCGCTTTCGTATCGGCGACCAGATCCAGGTCGAAGGCAGTGAAGAGCTGATTCTCGTGGCGGCGGTCGACACGAACACCTTGACGGTGATTCGCGGCTACGCGGGAACAACGCCGGAGAACCTGGCGGACAATCAGATCCTCAACATCCTGGGCAATGCGGCCCTGGAAGGTGCCGAGAAGCCCAACGTCAGGTTCACGAACCGCGTGCGCTGCAGCAACTACACGCAAATCTTCACCGCCGCTGTGGAGGTCAGCGGCACGGACCTGGCGGCCACGCAACTGGGTATTACGGATGAAATGGATCTCGAAAAGCAGGAGCGGCTGCGCGAGCTGATCCGCGACCTGGAGAACACGATCATCAATGGAGGCCTTCCCACCGGCAATCCGGAAGGAAGCGGCACGGTGCGCAGGACGATGAAGGGCATTGTCCAGCACCTTTCCACGAACGCCTTCAGCACTGGCGACAGCGGCTTCCCCGCTGGCAATGACCTGGATGAAGCGAAAGTGAATTACGTGTTGCGCAAGATCTGGGAGAGCAGCAGCGGCAACGTGGATCTGATCGTCGTCGGAGGGTTCCAGAAGCGAAAGATCAACGCCTTCTGTTCGGAAAGCCGAAGCTACGGAGCGACCGACAAGACGTTCACCGACATGGTGAGCATCTATGAGTCGGATTTTGGCGTCTGTCGGATTGTCACGACGCGCTGGCTGCCGCAGGATGCAGCGTTGTTCCTCGACTCTTCCAGAATCAGCGTCCTTCCGCTGACCGGCCGAAGCTTTCACTTCAAGCCGTTGGCCAGCTCCGGCGACTACGAGTGCGGCGAGTTGATCGGCGAGTACACACTTGAACTGAAGAACGAGGCGGCGCACGGGCTGATTCGCAACCTGACCACAAGCTGAGCCTGATTGCGGATTGAGGATTTCGGATTGCGGATTGGGTAGCCACCGGCGGTCCAATCCGCAATCCAGGATGTGGAGATCGAAGAAATGGTCATGTTGTCAAATGACGCGGACATCCTGAAGTGTGAGCCGATCCTGTTTGGCGAGCTGCATTTGCCGTCCCAGGTGTTGGCCAGCGGGACCGGTGCGGTTCTGAGTGGCACGACTCTGACCGCTTCAGGTGCAGACTTTGAGCAGGCGGGCGTCTGTGCCGGCGGGGTGATTCACCTGCAATCGGCGGAGGGCTCGCTTGACGGCACATATGAGATCGTATCCGTAGACTCGGCAAGCCAACTGACGGTCTCGGTGCTCCGGTCGGACGCAATGGATGCTCCGATTCCACCTGTGGATGCCGACGATATCGCCTATCGCATCAGCACGTTCGGCCCCCAGGCGACCGACGCCGCATTTCAGTTGACTCAATACTTCGGCATCCAGCCAGGTAATCCGAACAGTGCGGTGACACTCGACGACATCGTGGATACCGAGGGGCTGCGGCGGGCCTCCGCACTGTTGGTCGTCTCCGCCGTCTACGCCATGTGGAGCGATCGGACTCGCTGCGAGGCCTTCTGGCGAAAGAGCCAGCTCTACAAGCGACTCTTCGAAGAAGCCAGACAGCGCTGCCACGTGAGCGTGGACCTGGGATCGGACGGCACCGTGGATCTCACCCGGATCGGCGGCGCGATTCGGCTGGTGCGGGACTGACCGGCGGGGGGTGATTCATGAGCGTCACACTGGACAACAGCACGCTGTTTGATGAGCAGGGATTCGAGATCGAGACCGGCAGTCTCAGCCGAGCCCACATCGACCGGGCGATCCCCGGCCTGGATGGGATGCTGAGCATCGATCTGGGCGAAAGAACACGCGAGATTCGCCAGAAGGGCGTCCTCCGGGCTTCGAGTCGAGCGGCCATGCAAGTGAGAATCGACTCCATCGCCGCTTTCATGGACGGCCGCACACACACGTTGAGAGCTGCCGGCGGCCGGGAGTATCGAAACGTCCGCATGGACAGTCTGAGGCAGATTGATGAGCGTGCCGGCGGGCAGGGAATCATCGTCCAGTACGAGATCATCTACACGCAACTGGGAGCATAGCGGCAATGCCATTCTTTCGCGACGGGATTGAGAACGTTCAGGTGTGTGCTTTGCCCGACGGGGTGGCAGGCGATGGCGGATGTGCTGTGGTGTCCGCGGCTGCATTGGTGACTTGGCGTTCCTCGCAGGCAGGCATGCTCCACCAGGTTTATTTGAACGGCCGGTTCGCCGGTGTCACGTGTGCTGCGGAACAACGGCGGTTGGTCGTGCAATCACCGATCGTTTCTCCGACAGCGGTGCGCGTGACAGTGATCGCGGTCGCACCCACGGATGCACACCTTGACTTCTCCGATGCCCTGGGACAAGCGGCAGTCTCCAGCGGACGGGTCCGCTTGACGTTGCTGCGAAGCCAAACCCTGCCTTTGGGGACGACTGCCGACATCTATCACGACAATGGCACCGGCCAGATCGATTATGCCACGCCAGTGAACGCTGCACCGATTCCGCTCTGGCCCTGCCTGCACGAGAAGGCCGGCCTCGGAACGGCGCAATTCGGCACAGGGGATTTCGGCTACGATTCGGCGGCATCGATCGGCTTCGGCAAAGGTGCCCTGGGGCGCGGGCAGTTCGGCCTGGACGCGGATTGTCTGGAGTGGATCAGTCCAGCGCTTCCCCTTGGCACGTATAGGTTGGGCGTCAGAATCGCCGACGCGGACGGCAACCTGAGCCCGGCGGTCGAGACCGGCCCGGTCCCTGTAGTGGCTGCCGCCAGGCCCGCCACCGGACTGGATGTAGCCTCTTTCGATCCGCACACGCATCAACTCACATTGACGGTAACGCCCTGACGGCACATGCCAGGAGACTGCGATGAGCGAAGTGTATCCATCTGACAACGAGTTGCTGAACCTGCAATCGGACGCGGAAACGGGTGTCGAATACATCCCCACCGGCACCGCGCCGTACTACCTCCACTTTCGAAAGCTGCTCTACCGCCTGCTGCTGAGTCTGCGCCGGTCGAACGACCTGCGGGTGTATGACGAAGGTGGCCTGGACATCGGCGTCAAGGCCGGCCAATTCTGGCTGGGTACCGACCTGGTCGAGTACCGCGGCTCCTCCGCCAACACGCTGGCTGACAACAGGTCCGACATCTACCTCTACCTCGACGCCCAGGGCGTCCTCGTCACGAACGAGTACAGCAGCTTTCCGAACATGGCCGTCACGCCCCACGTACGCCTGGCGATCGTAACCACCTCGAACGGCGACATCAGTTCGCTCACCGATTGCCGAGGCGGTCACCATATCGCGATCCCCTGCGCTGCTGGCGGCATCCGTCGGTCCATCGAGGCCCACGCCAGCGACGACACGCTCGCGGCGACCGAGTCGGGCAGCATGCACACGAACTTCGGCGCCGCGGACGTTGTGACGCTCACCCTGCCAGCCTCCGCGCCGCAGGGAACGATGTTCACCTTCGCCGTCCAGGCGGCCTTCGAGCTGCGCGTGGCGCCCGGCACGTCGGCCATCCGCGACGACAGCGGCCAGACCGCCGGCAAGTACAAGTCCGCCGCCACCCTCGGCGCGTCCCTCACGCTCGTCGCCGACGCCAACAGTGACTGGGCCACCGTCGCCAAGAACGGAACGTGGAACGAAGAGAGTTGACAGTTCACAGTTGTCAGTTCTCGGCTGACTGCGAACTGGGAACTGTCCGCTGACAACTCCGAAGGAGATTTCGATGTCCAACGAGATTCAGGCCGACTACAACTCCGGCAACGTCCTGTACGCGGTGATTCGCAACCCGGCCGGCCAGGTCTGGTGCGTCGCTGCTCAGGTCTTCGAGACCTGGGGCGCCGCCGGCCACACCGCCGCCGACTACGACGTCCCGATGATCGACACCGGCGGCAGCCACTACATCGGCGCCTTTGATAGCGGCATTCCCGCCGGCTCCTACGCGATCCAGGTCTTTCGCCAGGTCGGCGCTGCCCCCGTCGACGGCGACCCGCTCGTGAGCAGTCGCCAGATTCTGTGGACCGGCAGCGGAGAGTTGACGGCCGCCAAGATCCTCGCGAACCCGGCTGTCATGGACAAAGTCACCGGCCGGATCGACTACTATGATGACGACGGCCAGACCCTCCTGTTGTCCCTGGCCCCCTGCGACACGCAAGGCGCTCTGATCAGAATGGCGGAGTAATGGAACTACGGAATCATGGGGTGCTGGGCGCACGCAAGCCAACCCAACATTCCAGTGAAGGAGCTCTCATGACTGGCTTCTCAGACTACTGGGAAAACGAAGTGCTCGACCACCTGTTCGACAAGGGCGTGTACGCCCCGCCGACGATCTACGTGGCGCTGTCCTGTGCCGATCCGGGCGACGCCGGCGCCGGTGCCGCCGAGCCCTCGGGCGGCTCCTATGCGCGCCTCGAGACGACCGGTGCCGACTGGATGGGCACCGGCACCGGCGCGATCCGCAACGCCGACGCGCTGGAGTTCGCGCCCGCCTGTGCCTGCTGGGGCACGATCACCCACTTTGCCCTCTACGACGCCGTCGTAGGGGGCCACCTGTTGGCGTCCGGGCCCTTGGCGAGCCCGGCCCTCGTGGAGGCCGGAGACGCCGTACGATTCCCGCCCGGCGACCTGGAAGTCACATTGAATTGAGTCTGGAGTCCTGAGCCTGGAGCCTGTAGGCGCCGGGTACGGGCAGGTTTGAAGCCTGCTCCTACAGACTGCGGACTACGAACCCCAAAGGAGATGCGATGTCCAACATCCTGCAGTACGCCTATGATGCCTCCAGCACGAATCTCTATCGAACCGACGCCTATTCGGGGGCCGACCCAGATGTGGGGACGACGATGCGCTTCAGTGCCGATCTCGACCTGACGGAAAGCCTCTTCGCTATCTGCGAGATCAAGTTCGACGCCGCAAACGTCGTCGGCGACCTGATCGTCACCCTCTACCGGCGACTCGACGGCTCCTGGGACGGCGACGAACTCGAGATCCTCCGCACCACGATCGACAGCGACGGCTCCGAGGACCTGTGGTCCATCGCCCTCGGTCCCGACTTCGGACCCGGACACTATCGCTTCGGGCTCCTCTGCTCCAGCGAGAACGACTCCTTCGACGTCGACCTCAATGCCCGATTCGCCAGGTTCCAGATCGTCGCCGCTTGAGACACATGTCTGCTCCCGATCAGCGATCGCTTCTTGCCTGCGTAGTCTTCTTCTTGAGGTTCTGTGATGGGACGAAGGGACTGGATGTACGGGTTGCGAGCGTTTGGGAAGGTGGCCAGCGTGCTGGAGATGCATTGTCCGCGATGCGGCCAAACCTGGCTGGATGGGTACAACGGTGCGGTGATCCGGCGTCGAGCGAGGTTCTGGCTGGTCAGCCCCAGCGGGACCGTGCGCCTCCCGCGCCGGCGGTGTCCGTGCTGCGGCGCGACTGGCGCGCTCTGCGCCACGCGACTGGGCCGCGATGCTTGATCGCCGGGCGCGGGAGAATGAATTCCTTACTGTCTATCGAATGATGGAGTGCCAGCACTCCAGGAAAGGAGTTGCCATGCTGTCCGCACAAGTGGAAAACGCCGGATGCAGGATCGGTCCAGCGAACGTCATGGAGATCCGTCTTCGACTGCGCCTGTTCGACGGCGAGGAGGAGGTCCTGACCGTCGAGATGACCGAGCCGGTCGAGGAGAACAAGACGGCGACCTCCGCTGCCCCACGCTTCAAGGCGCGGATGCAGGAGGCGATCTACGTGTACAAGGCCAACCAGGCCGCCACGCAAGACCCGGCCGTCGACACCCTGGCTGGCCAGGTGGGGTCGGCGCTCAAGGTGTAATCGAGTCTGGAGTCTGCAGGGGGAGGTTGCAAACCTGCCCGCACCAGGCACTTACGGACCACAGACTCCAGACTGATGGAGGAAAGCTATGCAGATCAAACCACCCTACGGAGTGAGACTCTCCCGCGGTCACCCGCTGACCCGAGGTTTGGTGGGCGCGTGGCTGTTCCACGAAGGACGTGGGGACACGCTCTGGGACGCGAGCGGATGCGGCCACATCGGGACGTTGATGGGGATGGACCCCACGAGCGGCTGGATCGCCGGCCCGCACGGACCCGCGCTGGACTTCGATGGGGTCAATGATCGCGTCGTGGTCGCGGCGCCCGCTGGAATCGATCTGGGCACGGCCAATGCCTGCGTCATTCGCTGTCGGCTCTGGCCGGCCTCCTGGGACATTCTGGTCGGCGATCAGGGCTTGAGCAATCTGGGCTACCTGCTCGCACTCAACGGCGCAGCGCTGCAATACCAGGCGGGGTCCAGCGCCGTCAGCGTAGGACACGGCATCGCCGCCGGTGACGAGGTCTGGCTGGGCGTGTCGCGAGAGGGGCAATTGGTGACGTTCTACAAGAACGGCCTGCGGCTCGGTAATCCCCAGTACCTCAGTGCAAACAACGCGCTGGCGGTCAGCGCGATCGGCGCCTTCTACGCCGGCGGTGGGCCCACGACCATGCGATGTGACTACGTCTACTGCTGGCGTCGCGCACTGAGCGCGTCGGAGATGGCGTGTTTGTACCGCCGGCCATTCTGTTTTGCTGGCCGGTCGATCGTGCTGCCGATCATCCCCGCCCTGCAAGGCACGACGCGCGACGTCGCCGGGTCCGCGGGCGCGACCTCCTCGGCCGGCGCCGCCGCAACCATCATCCACGCCAGCCACCGGCCCACCGGCCGGCCCTGGGCCAGCGTGACGCTGGGGATTGAGCCGGCCTGGTTGCGCGAGGCGCTTTTGCATGGGACCACCGATGTCGCGTTTCGCCTGGGGACTGTGCTGACCCAGGGATGGTTCTGGATGCGCCGGGCTGGGGCCTCGGCGATGTACCGCCGCGAGAATCCGCCATCGGCGATCCGCAATCCGAGATTGGTGGCTGTGGTGTCGGCGGATGCTGAGCAGGTTGCGTTGCCTGCGTACCTGCCTCATGAGGCGGGCTCGTCGTGCGACTACATCGTTCGGCGGTTCAACGCGTGTGGACAGCAGGATCGTACGACGCACGCCGCGACCAGGGTCACTGTTGCCGAAGATGGCCGGTTGGCGGCACCTGCACCCAATGCGAGCTTCGCCTTGCAGGTGACTCGGGCGCAGGTGAACACGCAGGATCTTGCATCTGTGCAGTGGTTCTACTGGCTTGTCGATCAAGGGACGGCTCCACAGGTCTTCCACGTCTATTGGGATGCCGGCACGGGCGAGGTGGATTACATCCATCCACTTGCGAGTGTGCCCTATGAAGGCCGCAAGTTCTATCGCTGCCAGAGCCCGCCGCTGCAAGAAGGCACGTACCGCTTCGTGGTGCAGGCCGCCAGCGCCGTGGGGGCGCAAGGACCGGCGCGCGAATGTGAGATTCAGATCGCGAATGCCACGACGTCGCAAGGTCCGGACGCCGTCGGGGCGGAGGCGATCTGACGACGGCGGATTGCGGAAATCCGACATTCAAGAGGATTGCTTATGACGAACACGATCGATCTGTTCGTGCCGGAGTATGCGAGCCTGGCCCTTCCGGCGGGCACGGTGGCGGTCTTCGTCGACGGGGCTCTGTGCGGCGATCTGGAGCCGGTCGAGATCGTTCGCGCCGGCTGGCCGCAATTCAGCCGGGCCGTGCTTCGCGCGACTTCGCACCTGGAGTGGACGATAGGCTCGTCGGTCAGCCTGCGCCAGCTCCTCAACGCCGGACCGCTACAGACGGCTGTTGGCGGCCTCTCTGTCTTCGAGGGACAAATTGACGGTATCGAGACGGCGATGGGGCCTGACGGTGAGGCTGTCGAGCTTGTGGCAAGGGACGCGAGCACGGTGCTCGAACGCATCACCGTGTACGGGCAGTACGCCGGCGCGGAGGGCGGGGACACTATCTTCCTGCCGGGCCTGGACACAGTGTTCAACCTCGGCGGCCGGGGCAATGCCGCCCTTGAGCCGGTCGCGATCGGCGGGCGGACCTGCCTGGCCTTCTGTGCGAATGCAGGAAAGGCCACGACGTGGCGCCTGGCGGACGTGATTGACTACCTGCTCAGTGCGTATCTGCCCAGCGGGCAATTGGGTCGGCCGGACATCGAGGAGTTGCTCGCCTTGACGCAGGGTCGGCTCGCACGCGACCTGGATGTCACCGGCCTGAGTCTGTTGGAGGCCCTGTATCGCGGCTGTGAGCCGGCGGGCCTGGCGTTTCGTTTCGTGCCCCGGCTGGTCGAGACGGGACCGAGCCAGGCGATCGTCTTCTACCGAAATGGCCGGGGTCGCAGCGTCGAGTTGAGCTGCCAGCCGGCGGGCCAGCGGTTGAACCTCTCGCGATCCAATGTCGCCGCGTTGCACGGCCGCCGGGACTCCTGTCCCGTCACGCATCGACACATCGGCCGCGGCGACTTCAAGGTGTACGAAGCAACGTTCGATCTGGTGAAGGCCTGGAACCCTGCCTTGGAGAGCACGGGCTATCACGCGTTCAGCCCCTCGACGAATCCACAGTTCCACCGGGTGCGTGACGTTTATCGCAAGTGGTGCCTCAATGAAGCGGGCGACTACACGGGCGAGCCCTACAACCGGGGCCAGCCTTGTGATCTCACACGGGTTTTCGAAGGCGCGAGCTACGTGTGCCGCAGACGGCGGTTCTGGCCGACCTTGAGCACCGACAGCTACGGCCGGCCGGTGGGGTATTTCCTCGAAGTCTCTTACGATGACGGCCTGACCTGGAGGCAATACTCCTACGCCTTCAACAACCTCCTGGAGGAATGCGGGATCTGGCTCAGCAGCGATCCGCTGGACATGGACACCTGGGCGGCCGCTCTGGCCGGGACGCTGAGATTTCGAGTCACCGCCACGATCGTGAGCGATGAGCGACTGACCTGCATCGTCGCGGATGGCCCGGTCGGCTCGACGGTCCCCGTCATCGATCACGTCCTCACGCTGCCTCGCCGGTTCCAATATCGCAAAGTCTCGGGATACAGCGTGCTCGCCGGGATGGCGGGGTTCGGCCCGCCCAACGAGATCGACGACACCGCCGCTCTGTATGAGTTCGTCCGCCAGCGCGCCGCATCCTCGTCGGCCATTGTTGAGACCGCCGACGTGCAGACACCCACGCTGGCTCTGCACTTCGAGCCGGGAGACCGCGTGACGACCGGCCCGGACAGCCGGGACCTGCTGAATTGCCGGCGCGACAGTCGCAGCTTGATGTGGATCGAGCAGGTCCAGATGGATTTCGCAAACCAGCGTACGCGCCTCAGACTCGTGCGTCAGCGAGTGCCGAACGAGTAGAGAGCACGAAAGAGGAGTCCTCTGCGATGAACGACAGGCACGTCACAGATCAGCAGCAATTCTTGGCGGAGCTGGCTCGGACCGGCTCGGAGAATCGGCAGGAGAGCGCGGTGGTGATTTCGCCGGGAGCCTCGACCGCCGGTCGGGTTGTCACGATCAAGAGCCACGTCCAATACAACGTCTATAGTGTCCGTGCCGTAGTCGTCGGCGCGCCCGGCTCGATCCCCGTTGAAGTGGGCGAGTCGATGGAAGCGGTCAATCTCGCGGAATCGTTCCTGGATCAAGGCACGGTTCCCTCGGGGCGGTACGCGGCCATGAGTCGCGTCGGCGAGACGAACGTTCTCTACGCTGTGCCATAGCAGACGCACGGCCATTCTACAGGAGGCAACGATGCCCGGAGAAAATCCAACGAGTTGGCGGATCGACCGCCGGATCAATCTCTCTGTACTGCTCCAGTTGTTCGTGCTCGCATCGTTGATCCTCGGAAGCTGGCTGAACCTCCAGCGGCAGCTTGACCTGCTCCAGCATGACGTTGGCATGCTGCTGCAAAGCCAGAAGGAATTCCAGCAGAAGATCGAGTCGCTCTCGGAACGAAGTCTATCGTGCGAATACCGCCTGCAAGCCCTCGAAGCAAAAGCCGATCATCCGAGTCGGTTGTGATGTACTCACCAGAGTGTCACGAGACGAGGCAGTTGCAGGTGCGAGGGTCGCAGCGGTCTTTAAGATGGTCCCAGACGTAGGGCGTTTCGCGGCAGAGGCTGATGGACATCTGTCTTTTGTGACTGAGGATTGTGTCGGTGAGGAACCGGTAGAACTGCACGCGTTGCTCGGGAGGATAGCGATACTTGTGGTCGGAGGCTTTGTTCGTCAGACCCAGTTTCTGCAGGCGGAGGCCGCGAGCGCCGTAGGCTTGTCTGGCAAGTCGGAAGTGGCCGGGTAGCAGGCGCAGCATGCCGAGTGTGATGTTCTCCGGTTCCAGGACGGCAAGCGATTTGCAGATCAGTTCCGCGTAGTCGTGTTGCCAGTCGGAGCAAAGGATGCCGGGATCAATGCGTAGTCGGATGCGGTGACCGTACTCCTGGCAACGTTTGGCGGCGTGGATTCGCTGCGTAAGATCCGCCGTTCCAATCTCAAAAAGGTCGATCATCGGCTGCGTATTGAGACTCCAGGAGACCACAGTCTGGTGATTCGGTGGGACGCTTAGGAGGCCGTCAATGTTGGAGCTTTTTGTCAGGAGCATGAGGTAGCCATTGGAGAGCCGCGAGAACAAAGGAACCAGCCGTGATGTCAACTGGCTGACGTGATCCAGAGCCAGGCTGTCCAGCATCTCTCCCATGTTGAAGCTGATCGCATTCGGAGCACCCATCGTCAGGTCGCCGATCTCGTCACACATCTTGCCGTAGTTGATGTTCATTTTGATGAAAGGAAGGTAATCGCGATACACATACGACAGATAGCAGTAAGTGCAGTAGTAGGGACAGCCGTTCGAGATAGGCACGAGCTTGACGTACGACGCGCACCTCACGTCGCTGCCGAGACAGCCATCAAAGTGCCGCAGGAACGAGGAGGCTTCGCCGATCATCAGCACTCGTTTGCCGGCAACGACGGCGTGCCGGGACGGATGCTTGGGCACAACTGCATCTCGCTGGCGGTCTATGATTTGCACGGGGGTCTCCGGGAACATCCGGATGATCCGCGAGGTTTCCGGATGCCGCTCCAGCTTTCGCAGCAAGAGAATCGTACTCGGTTTGAACGCTCTGGCCGTGTCCACGATGGTCTCCCTATGCAAGATTCCTGAGCGACCATTCTACGCACGCCGATCCACGAAGACACATTCAAATTCAGGAGGCAATCATGATTTCGATCCGACTTGTGACATTGTCCATTGTGGCGTTGACCGTATGCGGTTGTGACAGCGTGCGTTTGGCGCCGAGCGAGCAGCAGAAGCAGAATGCCTGGCTGCACCAGCGTACGGCCTCCGCCGCGGCGCAGATGGCGCGAACGGAGTCGGCGTCGCAGGATTTGCAGGCGTTGACCGGTCTCTCTGAGCAGCAGAGCCTGGCATTCACCTCGTACTGCGGCCTGCCCAAGGAGTACCCGCCCGCCCACACCACGCAGGACCTCCTGTCCCAATCGAGCTGGCAGTTGGCGAGCACCGCCCTGGCTCAGTCGAGTGAGCGGCCGGACCCCTGGCAGGTTGCCGACTCGATGATGGAGGTCGGCATCGGAATCCTTGCGCTGCTCGGCGGTATCGGCGGCACCCGGGCGGTCCGGTTCCTCCAGGACGCACGCACCAAGAGCCAGGCTCTCAAGGAGATCGTCCAGGGCAACGAGCTGTTCAAGAAGCAGAACGCCGACCAGGCCCAGGCCTTCAAAGCCGCCCACCAGAGCCAGTCCCCCGAAACCCGCCAGCTCGTCACCGCGATAAAGGTCTCGTGATGCAAGACAAGGGCTTCATCAAGCTGATGCGCAGCGACAAGACGCTGGCCCTGATGGCGAATCCAAACGCCTTCACCCTGGCCAGCGTCATCGCCTGCCGGGCACAGCGCACGACCGCCTTCAACATCCACGGCCTGGAGCCGGGCGAGGCGCTGCTGGGCGACCACGAGAGCTACGGAATGAGCCGGTGCCAATACCGCACGGCCAAGAAGGAGCTTGCGACCTGGGGCATTGCGGCGTTCCGCGCGACCAGCAAGGGGACGATCGCAAAGCTCATCGGACACGATGTTTACGACATCCACCAGGAGCCCTCCGACAACCCTCGCGACCACCCGACGACAAACGAGCGACCCTCTCGCGACCACTACCAAGAATGCGAGAATGCAAAAGTGCAAGAACAGAACAGGAATGTCTATGACAAACGTACCCCAATGGAAAGCGGTCCGTCCCGCCGTACAGTCGATCGGCGAGATTGCCAGCGAGGGGATTCCGCGTTCGGTCAAACCATCCAGGCGTGAGAAGTGCGTCTTGTGCGGACGGCGTGAAGCACTGACGGTTCTGCATACGTGTCCCGTGTGTCACCGCCGCAAGGCATATGAGTCGCTTCCGGCCGAAGAGATGGAGGCGGTGATTGCGACGGTGGTTCCCCAACGCTATCTGCCGGCTCGCCTGGAGCATCTCCCCGAGGGCCTGCAGGGCGTCCTGCGGGATTTGAGGGGGGACGAGGGCCTGCTGCTCTGGGGCCAGCCGGGCGCCGGCAAGACGTACGCGATGGCGGCCCTGCCACGTCACTACCTGACGGCTGGGTACGACGTGCAGCGAATCGGATTTGAGATGCTCCTTCTTCGGATCCGGGATAGCTACAAACCCGCCGGCCGGGAGACGGAATTGAGCATCGTGTAACCGCTGATCGAGGCCGACAAGCTGTTCATCGAGGACGTGGGCACGACGGTGCGGTGGGACAAGCAGGAGAGCGACTTCAGTCTGCGGACCTTTCTTGTGTTGCTCGATCAGAGGCTGGAGGCCTGCCGGCCGACGTTCATCACGACCAACAAGCCCCTGGAGCAGCTCGGTGAGTCCTTTGACGACCGGACCGCCAGCCGGCTGATCCAGGCCTGCCGGATCGTCAAGCTCGAAGGCCGCGACAGACGGCAGACCCTGACGGAGCCCGAACCGGGGTCGTCTTCATAGGCCGCCCGCCGGGATCAACCCCCCGGGACCCGCTAGCTCGTCGCCGCGATGGAAGGGTAATTGAGTGTGGTGTGAGGGTTCGGTCCACACATCCCCCATTTACTGTCACGTGCGATGTGAAATTGTGCCGATATTGAACTTGAACAACATGGCTGGTGTAAGTATCCTGGACTATGGATGGACGTTTTTCTGTGTCAACTCTTCGCGGTGTCTTGTGCCAGATTGAATCGTGCTGTTCGGGACTGCGTGCCAGTTCTCCGTGTGTCGCATTCGTATGATGTTCGAATACGAAAATCAGATGGTTGCACCTGCCGAGCAGTGGCTGCGGAGCCAGGGTCTGCTGACCAAGAAGGAATTCCCCACGCCTTGGGGAATCTGTGATCTCGTAGGCTGTTCCCTAAACAGAAACAAAGTCCGAAAGCGCCTTGCTCTGCGCCAGACGCGCCCGATCCGCTCCTCGCTGCGCGTACACTTGCTGTCCCTGATACCCGACGAGACTGATCAGAGGACTGCGAGCATCGACGTGTTGCATGAGAGCTTCACTGGCTACCTGGATCGCGAGCGGATCGAAATCGAGTTGGATCGTCTTCTACGCGACCGCTTCATCGAGCAGCCTTCGCATGGGGCATATTTCAAACGCAACGGTTGGATGCCCCTGCACAAACGCCTCGTGGCAATCGAGCTGAAGTTGACTCGGATTGATGACGCCCTCCATCAGGCTATCAACAATCTGGGGTTCGTTGACGGATCCTACGTCGGCTTGCCGTCTGATCGCGCGGATCGGTTGATGGATGGTCGGCGCCGGTCGGACTTTCAGGACAGAGGCATTGGTGTTCTTGCGATTGGCGCCCAGCGATGTAGCGTGGTCCTACGTGCTCGGAGGCAGGCGCCGACGGCCGACCCAGTTATTCAAGCGTACTCTGTCGAGCGATTCTGGCCTACCTACCTCAAAGGCACTGAAGCATGAGCTGCTCAGCTACCTTTCCCGACTCGCGTATCTCCGCCGCAGCGTAGGGCACCGCGGATTTGGGCAGCGGGGGAAGTCGTCTGCCCACGACAAACGCCGATGAGAGGTCTTGGTAGAGGGCAAGAGCCCTCCCTGATGGCGCAGCACCTTCAATCTTCCGCAACCACTCACTGTGGAACCGCGCAACTTGCCTTACTGCTGCCTCGCGGTTGGCCAAAGACACAAGATCCTGTTTGAGGCGTGTGAGCTCCTTGTAAGTGGAGTCCGAAGGGTCGAGTGTCGCCACAGCCTTGTCCAGCCATACCTTGAAGTCTGGACCTACGACCGCCCACCTTCGGATCGGTGGTATTGCCACACGTATGTTGGGAGCGCTTGGGCGTCCGCAGGAGATGTAGTATGTGTACGCAGTTCCCAAGCTCATTGCAGGGAAGTCACAGAGCCCTCGCGCCCATAGCACGAGGTTGAATGCCCAGTAAGGTCCTGCAACCTTCATTATCGGCCGGGGAAGGCGTTCTTTCAAGATGGTATGAAATTCAATGAGTTTAGCGTAACGCTTTGGATACTGCGTGTTTCGGCTCTGATCGCTCAAGCTCGCATCTACTACCCATATGCCGTCGGCACCTGCATCATTGGTGCACTCGGTCACAATCGCAAGGAGCCTGTCACGTGAAGGCTTTGTGTTTAGGACAGTCGGGCTTGATATGATAAGCGGCAGGATCAGCTTGATGTCTCTCGATATCTTACTTCGCCAAGTAGCACAGGCTCTGGCCAAACACTTGTTGACTCTTGCTCTATCACTCGTAAAGGGGAGTTGAGGGACCGTCACCCACAACGGGTTCAGTTGCAGGCACCTGTCCAGCACGGCCCTGACAAACATGCCGAGTTCGACCTCGTGCTCCTTGACCCAGGGTTTCTTCTCCAACAACACCCGACTATGCGGGACAGTACCAAAGAGTCTCTCCCAGTT
Source organism: Sedimentisphaerales bacterium (assembly GCA_016928975.1). The sequence continues at coordinate 20,555 of JAFGJR010000227.1, forward strand.
CTGCCAAAGCGACTTTTGCCAATCCTTCCACTTTGACCTATCCTTGGGCCAATCTCCAGTCAGAATCTGGTGGTATCCATCTACCGCAGGATCGATCCATAGGCCGATGTGACCGGGAATGCTTTGCCTAATACGGTCGACCGATTCTGTCGAGACTCTGACGACTCGGGCATCTGCATAAGAACTCTTCAGAATTGCACAGTCGGTCTCGGTGTTCACAAACGGTACGCAATCGGTCATCGCGTTGCTCCCAACACATCAAGTTTCTCGCGCCAGACCAGATAGCGGCACATATGTTCAGGTTCAGGGAAGATACTCATCTCATTGATCCCCGCACGTTCCATTTCGTGCAAGAGGTTCTCTTTCACCGTTGCGGGAACTTGTAGACAAACCAGGGAGGGGGCTTGCCTGGCCGTGAGTGTGAATTCACGGGAACCGTGCAGAGTGAAGACACCCTGTTGGAGCATGATCCGATTAGAATTCCAGACGGGGTTGATAGCAATCGTCTTTAGTCCACGCGGATTTCTGTCTCCGGATAGCTTCAGATATTTGCGAATGCGATCCATGTCTGAGTGCGCGTCGAAGATCCGTGCGTTCCTTGGGTCTGCTTCGCGATTGAGATCAATAGGATTGAGGATGAAGACGGCACCGTCAGTGCTGCTGCCATTCGGCAGGCGTGCAGGCAAGCACGCAAAATAGAGAGCTATGGCCGCATTCTTCGTCCAGTCCAACAAGCGGGTGGGGAGCCCGTAGTGCCGGGCAAGCTGGACCCATTCGAGTTCTTCATCACGCGCCGGGAGATCAGGCAGCTTGATCTTGGCGAATCGTTTGAAGTCTGCCATCAGATTCAAGGCTCTGTTTCTGTTTGCGGCTATACTATGTCGCAAAGCGGAGGGCGTGAGTGCCCAGGCCGCGTCGGCCTGGCCCCGGAACCAGAATTCGGCGTCCTGCCTCAGAATGCCGCTGAACACATCAAAGAACTGGCCGAGATCTTCTATCGGTCTCGGATGCATTTGACAGCCGGGACCAACTCCGCCCCGTCCTCTTCCCATACCGGCGCCTCTTCTCTTCCGCTTCGCCATGAAGCTTCCTCAGATGCGAGTCGTGAAACAGACTCTCCAACTCTCCAGATATGATAATCGTTCTTGTGGCACGTTCAAGTGGTCGTCTGCTCATTTTGAATTCTCCCAATCACGATGCCTCTGTGGGAACCGACGCACGGCAAGTGTCCAGGAGGGGTTGGCGGAGGGATTGCACAGGTCCTCCGGTCAGTTGTCTGGCTTTCGCGGTGAGTCTGATCCTCTGGTAATTGTCGAGCAGGATGCGCTTGTTCTCTTCCTGTTGCTCCTTTTCACCTATGGCGTTTTCCTCCTGACGCGGATTCGGCTATGATAGGGTCTTTCGGAGAAGGGCAGATCTCCGACGAGTGGCAGCTTGTGACGAGATGAACGACTCGAAGGGATGGAAGGCCATGTTCCTATCGACTCGAAGCGTGATGATTCTTCTGGCCGTGCAGGCCATGACCGGCGCGCTGGGCGCTCAGGAGCCGGAATCGCTCATAGGAGTATTGGAGGCAGGGATTCCGCAATGGATGAAGGCCGAGCACGTTCCCGGCCTGTCCATGGTCCTGATCCGGGAGAGCCGCATCGTCTGGAAAGGCGCGTTTGGGGTCCGCGCGGCGGGAGAGCCGGACCTGGTGGATGACGGGACGGTCTTCGAGGCCGCCTCGATGAGCAAACCCCTGTTTTCCTACGCGGTGCTGAAACTGGTGGAAGACGGTCGTTTCGATCTCGACCGCCCGTTGGATGACTGCCTTGCGGAGCCTTATCTGCCCGACCAGCCCCTGGCCAGACAAATCACGGCACGCATGGTCATGCTCCATCGGACCGGCCTGCCGAACTGGCGGGAAGGCGGCTGGCGAAAGGGCGGGCCTCTGCCGGTGTTGTACGAGCCGGGCACGCGGTTCACCTACTCCGGCGAGGGGTTCCTATACCTCCAAACGGCGATCGAGCGCCTGACGGGACGAACCGTGGATGTCTGGATGGAAGAGTCTTTGCTGCGGCCGTTGAACATGACGCGCAGCAGCTATGTGTGGCGGGAGTCTCTGGCGGATGACTTCGCCGGCGGGCACGACAAAAACGGGAATTTGAAGAAGTCGCGAGGCTTCTACGACCGCGGGAACGCGGCTTTCTCGCTGTACACGACCCCGACGGACTACGCGTTGTTCCTGATCGAGATGATGAAGCGCGACCGCTCGGCCGGCCATTCCGTGAAGGCTGAGACCATCGAGAAGATGACGACGTTGCAGACAAAGCCCGAGCAAGGCGACGAACACTCGCGCCGCTCCCTGGGCTGGGTGGTCGCCCCGGAGGAAGACGGCGGTTGGGTCTGTCACAGCGGCAGCAATGGAACGGGTTTTCGATGCCACGCACGCTTCAGCCTGAAGCGCCAGTCCGGCTGCGTCATCATGACCAATTCCGACAATGGGCGCAAGGTGTGCGAGTCCATTCTGGCCATGATCGACTCCTTGACTCCGGACGATCAGCCGCAGATGCGGACGGGAAAGGGGACCACCTGGGGAGCCATTCAGCGGACGATCAAGTACGACTATCGCGTCATGAATCCCACGTCCAAGCCCACGGACAAGATCGATGTCCTGATGCCTCTGCCGCTGGAGTCCCCGCGCCAGGAGATTCACTACCTCCATTTGTCCCAGCAGGGCAAACAACGGATCTTCATCGATGCGCACGGCCAGCGGCTGGCGCACTACTGCTTCGACGGTCTCGCAGCCGGTGCGTGGGTGGACCTGGGGTTCGCTGCCGGTGTCACCCTGCGAAATATGCGCTGGGACGCCCGGGGGCAATCGGCAGATTCCAATGCGCCCGTTCTCACGCCTCAACAGAGGGCGCGGTATCTGAGAACCGAGACGAACTACTCGATGGACGCCGAGATGATGCGCAAGGCCGCCGCCGATTTGACCCGCGACGCGACGACGGATTTCGACAAGCTGACCCGCATACACGACTATGTCATCGGCAAGATTCGCTACGTTCGCGACAACACGTGGGACCCTGCCGCCGTAGTTCTTGCCCGCGGCACCGGATCATGCAGCGAGTACAACTACGTGCTGTCCGGCTTGTGTCGTCTCGCGGGATTGCCGACACGGAGTGTGGGGGGCAGCACCAGCGGATTTCGCGACCTTCCCGCCAGCGATACGGTCTTCCATCGCTGGACGGAGGTTTTTCTATCGGGGTACGGCTGGTTTCCCGCCGATTGTTCCCGGGACGCCAACCCGATCCGGGGCAAGAGGAGCCACTTCGGTCGTGTCTACACGGATGTTCTGGTCTGGTGCCAACAGGGGGGCGGCGAAGCGGATTCGCTCGGTTGGGAGTACCGGGCGAAACTCCGCATCTCGGGGGACGATCCGGGGCTCCGGGAGGATCATCGTACCCGCTGGTTCCCATTGCAGCCGCAAGAGCAAGTCGAGGCGGCGTATGCCTGGTTCCGGGACGGCGTGGGAATCCAACCGGGGGCGGATCTTCTGGAATGTGCCTTACTGCACTGGGAGAATGCCACCGCGGAGAACCGCATGAAGATGATTCGTGCCCTGGCGGGGTCGGGCCGCAACGAATGTCTGCGGCGTGCGGCCACCTTGCCCGAGGCCGAGGGAATCCGCCAGACCATGGTGCGAGAGCTGTGCGACGGGCCGGAACTGGCCGATGCGGTTCTCGAGAGAAGCGCCCATCTTTTCCGCTTCCGCTCGTGGTTCAAGGACAACGAATCCAGTCTGGTCCCTGCGGGGGACGGGCGATTCAAGCTGACCAAGAAAGCGGAGAAGGCCGAGGTGCCTGTCACGACAGCCTCCTCGTCCGAGATCTGGATGTATCTTGCCGCTGAGTTAGTGAGCCGGCTGGTCGAGTCCGTGGAACTGACCGGGGGCAAGGAAGAGACAGAAGAGGTCCTCAAGCGGTTGTGTAGCTTCAGGAGCGGTTCACAGGAGTCCGTCGGTAGACGCCGGCGATGACCTGCGTTGGCGTCCCGGCCTGACACCCGCCGATTATGCGCGCGCAGTGTTCCCGGCCCATCTTGCACGGCGGGATAGTGCGGCGATGTGGGCGCTCCAGTCGGAGATCTGCCTGGTTCCTATAAAACTCCCGATTTCTGCAACGGATTCAGGCCGACATTGTGGTACAATGATCTGCGTATCGCCCTGCCGGCGCGACAGGGGTCATTTCTGCCCTCGGGCACGCCTGGCTTGTCGTTGCCGGCACAGAGTCGCTGGAAGATCGGTGGAGCGCCGGCGAGGACGTCCGACGAGCAACACAACGCTATATCTTGGAAAGGGCGGGACCATGACACGGTTGATCGAAGTTGCCACCGTTGTGCGTCTGTTGAATTCTCTCGTCTCGGCCCAGACAGTCTGTTTTGCCGATCCGGACCCCAAAGCCCCCCGGTAGCTCTTGCGCCAAGTGCCTACCCGACAAAAATTTACCGATAGATTCCGGAAATATCCAGGATTTCGCGCAAGATCCGGAATTTTTCCTGAATTTACTGGGGAAATGGCAATAGAAACCTGCTTTGGAAGGGTAGAACGATGGGAAAGACCACGAATCTGCCATGGATGTGTGTGCTGGTGTTAGCCTTGGCGTGCACTGCCTCGGGCGACGAGTCGATTTCCCGCTGGTGGTTCGGGACACTGGACATTCCCGGTCACGGCGGGGAGGTGACGCAGTACCTGGAATTCAGCGGCGCCCCGGCCAACGCGTACGTGACGACCGTTAACTTCTGGGTGGTGGTAGATGACCAGGGCAACGAGGGGAACTTCTGGTGCAGCGACTATGAGATCTACGTCGGCAACGACACGCGTGGGGCCTGGTATCGGTGTCTCTGGAACCACGAGGGCGGCAAGACTGACGGCGGAGCTGACGACGACTCGCCCGACGACAGTGACATCTCCCTTTTGTGCGTCGAACTGAACACAGAGTTCGACGGCGACGCGGTCAACCAGAAATGGTACGTGGCCGTCCGCGACAACAGGATCCACGGCTCCATGGCCCTTGGCCTCGGCCGGCTGACACGTTTTGAAGTGCAGATATTGTATCACGTCCCCAAACCCGATCTCACATTTGCGGGTGCTCATAGTGTTTCTCCAAGCACTGTGGTCGCCGGCGAGCCCGGGCAGACCCTTGAGCTACGCTGTAATATCGACAACAGCGGAGACGGGGATGCCGGACCGTTCAAACTGAGCGTGTACCTGTATGATTCTACACCTCCCAATCCGGAGTATCATCTCTGTGATGAGATGTACGATGGCGTGGCCGCAGGCCGGGCACAAGAGCGCGGGTTCTCGTGCGTCTTTCCGGTGGCTGTTCCGCCTGGTGAGTACTGGGTCTCATGGAGGATTGACCCTGACAACAACATTGACGAGAGCGATGAGATCAACAATCGCGGGGAGACTTACCCCTTCAGAGTACTCGTGCGGGTTCCCAATGTCGTTGGCATGAGCGAATCCCAGGCGGTCTCCGCGATCACCTCGGCCGAGTTGTCTGTGGAGCGGGGGTACCGGTGCATGAATGATGTGGCGGCGGGAACGGTGGGCAGCCAGTATCCGGAGGCGGGCTGGGTGGTCGCCCCCGGCTGGCCGGTGGGCCTGGATATCTCTTCCGGGCCATGCCTGAGCCACATTCCCAATGTTGTCGGCATGAACGAATCCGAGGCGGTCTCTGCGATCACCTCGGCCGGGTTCGTGGTGGGGACGAAGTGGTACACAGAGAGCGACACGGTACCCGCACGATCGGTGGTCAGCCAGGAGCCGGCGGCGGGGAGTCAAGCGCTTTACGGTTCTGCGATCGAACTGACCATATCCACCGGTCCAGCGACATCGCCGAAGATTGCAGTTCCCAATGTCGTGGGGATGACGCAGGCGGCCGCTCAGTCAACGATTACGTCTGCCGGGCTCGTCGTCGGGACTGTCAGCAGTGCGCCGAGTGATACAGCCACGCCGGGAGAAGTCCTCAGCCAGAACCCAACGGCAGGGACGTTCGTCCCACAGGGCTCGGCGGTCGATCTGGTGGTCTGTGCCGATGCACCGCCCGTGGGGCCGGCCCCGGGCGCGGCCGTTGCGCAGTGGAAGCTGGACGAGACCAGCGGCAGCATCGCCCACGACAGCACGGGCAGATACGACGGCATCCTGCGAGGCAATCCCCTGTGGCTTCCCGACGGCGGCACGATCGGCGGGGCTCTGGACTTCGACGGGCTCGACGACTACGTCGAGATCGGCGATCACGCCGATTTCGACCTGACCGAGCAGATCAGTGTGGCAGCGTGGATCCGAGTGGGCGCCTTTGACAAGCCCTGGCAGGCCATTGTGGGAAAAGGCGACAGCGCGTGGCGGATACAGCGGGACAACTTGAGGAATGCAATAGAGTTCGCGTGCACGGGCGTGGCCGTTCAGGGCGCGATGCACCAAATCTTCGGTGATGTGAGCGTCAACGACGGGCAGTGGCATCACGTCGCCGGCGTCTACGACGGTAGCAAGATGTCTCTCTATGTGGACGGCGTGCTGGACACATCCTCGCCGGCCTCGGGTGCGATTGCCACGAATAGCTACGCGGTCACCATCGGGGAGAACAGCGAGCCCCGCGGCCGCTACTGGGCCGGCCAAATCGACGACGTTCGTGTGTACGAGTCGGCGTTGAGTGAGAGCGACATCCAGGCGGTCATGGCGGGGGCGGCCGCACAGCCAGCGTCCGGCGGGCCGACGGCGGGTCCCGTGGCGCACTGGAAGCTGGATGAAACGGAAGGCCCGATCGCCCTCGATAGTGCCGGCAACAACGATGGTGTCCTCTACGGCAACCCGGTGTGGCTGCCGGATGGTGGGATGATCGACGGCGCTCTGGAATTCGATGGCATGGATGACTACGCCAATTGCGGCAACGACCCTGTATTCGATATCACCGACCGGATCACGCTGACAACCTGGATCAAGGTCGGCCTCTTCGACACGGCTTGGCAAGCCATCGTGACCAAGGGCGACAGCGCCTGGCGGATTCAGCGCTCAGGTTACTACAACGGGATCGAGTTTGCTTGTACGGGTCTGTCGGTTCCGGGAACCCCGCATGGCCATGTTCTCGGCCAGGTCAACGTCAACGACGGCCAGTGGCACCATCTGGCCGGCGTTTACGACGGTAGCGGACTCTATCTCTACGTAGATGGCCTGCTCGACGTCGTTGCTCCCGCCTCCGGGAGCATTGCCACCAACGCCTTCGACGTCTGTATTGCTGACAACGCCCAAGCGCCGGGATGTCACTGGAACGGGTTGATCGACGACGTCCGGGTCTATGACCAAGCCCTTTCCCAGACGCAGATCAAAGCCGTCATGGTCAGCGGTATGGCCGAGCCGACGAACGGCGGGCCGGGAACGACAGGTCTTGTGGCGCACTGGGCGTTTGATGAGTCGGCAGGCCGCGTTGCCTTGGACAGCGTGGGCGAGTGCGATGGTTTCTTGATAGGAGGCCCTCTGTGGCAGGCGGATGCGGGAAAGGTCGGCGGGGCTCTCGACTTCGACGGGTCCAATGATGTGGTGGTGACGGACTTTGTATTGAACCCGGCGGACGGGCCGTTGAGCGTCTTTGCGTGGATCAGGGGCGGCGGGCCGGGTCAGGTGGTCCTCTCTCAGGACGGCAGCCAGGGCGGGCTGGACTGGCTGGCTGCGGACCCGTCGGGTCGGCTCGTGACGCGTCTGGGGGGCGCGGGTACCGGCCGGTTCGGTGCGAGCTTGTCGTCAACGACGGTCGTCGCCGACGGTCGCTGGCACGAGGTCGGTTTTGCATCGGACGGCACCAAGAGGACCCTGTACGTCGACGGAGTCGCCGTCGCGAGCGACACGCAGCCTGCGTTGAGCGGCTCGACGGGCGGTCTGAACATCGGCGCCGGCAAGGACCTCGACGCCGGCACATACTGGTCCGGCCTGATCGACGACGTGCGCATCTACGATCAGGCAGTGCAGCCGTAGGAGTCCTCTTGCATCTGGCAGACAAGCGGCAATGGGGCGCTGGTCGACATCCAATCGCAGACTCAAACGCCGTGACTATCGCTGGCTGTCTTTAACCCACCGACGCGGACGAAGTAGAGACGCAAAATCTTGCGTCTCTACCGGGGGTCAACCGCCTATGACCACGGTTTGTGTGGGGCCGTTGAGCCTGTAGCGGATTCCTCGCCAGCGAATGGTTCGGCCGACGGCGGACGAGAGGATAAAGACAAACAGCAGAACTGACCAGAACCAGCAGCCAAGGACATCGGCGGCCGCCGCCCACCAGAGTTGCGGGCTGTATTTGCTCAGGATCTGCACTGCCAGCAACTGGCGCAGGACGGCGCGAGCAACCTGCCCTGCAAAGAAGACCGCCGGGACGGCAGCATACAGAGGCGTATGCTCGGCGTGAGTCGCGGCGGCATAAGCGGCCAGCGCGAGGCCGCCCCAGAAACCCACGATGGAGCCGAGGTTGGCGAAGAAGCCACCCCACCACGCCGCGGGCACGTACACCCGCGCGATCAGAAACTGCCGACGGGCGAACTCGTATAGCCGCGACCACGTCACCTGGTCAAAGGACGGGACGATGCACTCCGGCACGAAGATGATCTTCATGCGGGCTTTCTTTACGGCATGGCTGAGCGAAAGGTCGTCGCTCAGCGTGTTCCTCCAGAGCTGTTCTACGTTGAGCTGATGGAAATCGTCCACCCGGATGGCCATGGAGCCGCCCCAGGCGAGGTTGAGGGGGCTGTTGCCGAGCAGTTGGGCGATCCCGGCGTTGATGGCCGACATCGCGAGACTTGCCAGGTTGTTCTGCGTGGGGATGAACCAGCGATACCCGGTGGTCAGCCCCCGTCCCGGTTGGCGGAGAGGCCAGACCAGGTGGGACAGCCAACCCTCGTGCGCGCAGACGTCAGAATCGGCGAAGGCAAGAACCTCTGTGTCGTCAGGGATGCGGCCCACCGCATAGAGGAGATTGTGAATCTTCTGGCTGCATGAGGCCGACGGGCCAGCCACAAGGACTTGGATATCGGACGCTTTTGAGTCGCGCCCTGCCGCCTCCTTCATCTCGCAGAGTCTCGCATAGGCGTCGTCGGTCTCCTCCGCCACCACGAAGAACAATCGATAGTCGCCATAGTCCTGTTTTAGGAACGAGGCAATGTTGGCCTGGAACGGCCCGTCCAGGCCTTTGCAGGGGACGATCAGCGCAACCCGGAGTCCGGGCGTCGGCTGCCGTGTCCGTCCACACTTGGACAGGGCGTACCGGTAATTGCGTGCGACGTGGTACACCACGAGTAGTTGCGCCAGGATCGCCGCCCAGGCTATGTAGTAATACCACTCCATATTGAGATCAACCGTTTCCAGACCGCAACGGATCTTCAACCTGCCCCACGTTCCCGTGTTGCAGGGCTCCCGCTACCATATGCCAATTCACGCCAAAAAGCCAGCCCTTTCGCGTGCACAATCAACGCTGATGGCAGTGCTTTGCAGGACAGGCTTGCGCCGCCGTGGGTCTGCTTGGTGTCTCTGACGACGCAGCAGCAATTCAAGATGACGTTGCGCAGGCGCCCACAATGGCCGCCCTACGCAAACGGCACGGGAGGCGAAGCACTACTCGGATCGTTCCTTTGCACCGTGCTGGCGAAGCAGGGCCTTGATCTCCTTGTTCTTGGCCGCTCGCAGAGTCGTTCTCTTCTCGGGTCCGAGTATGCCTGTGTACCGACCTTCCGCGTTGACATCCGCGCCGTGGTCAATCAGCAACCTGACGATTTCGATGTCCGCAGAAGACGATGCGGCAGCAACGTGGAGGAGGGGCCGCTCAGGATCGTCGTCGTCCCAGGTCGCATTGGGATTTGCGCCGTGCTCCAGAAACAGTCTAACCAGATCCCTGTTCTGGTACTGTACGGCCATCCAGAGTGGAGTTCGAGTCTTGCCGTAGGACATTTGGTAACGTGTCTGATTAGGATCAGTCACCCAGAACTCACGGATGACTATCCCCGGTCGGTCAACACCAGCGCCTTTCTCCACGAGCAGACGTATTGCCTGTTCGGCGCGCCGGTGAACATCCTCGAGTGTCGTCTCCCTTGGGTTCCAGCTCGCCTCAAAGAGCTGGGCACACGCCATCCGCAGGGGCGTGCCGTAGGGCGACAGAGCATTGACGTTCGCGCCATGCTCGATCAGGACTCGCATGACTTCAGGGTACGGCCCCCTGGCTGCCAGGTTCAGTGGCGTTGCCCCTATCGACTTGAAATGGATACCGGCCAATGTGGCCCCCTCGGGCGCCACAACATAAGGAAGCAAACCTGTTTCTATAACGCCGATGTTCCGGACTCTGATCCATTCCGAGCGTTCGCGCCAGTATGCCTCAACCGCGGCATTTCTGACGTTGACATATGCCCCTGCCTTCAACAGCAATTCCACGCAGGGCTTGCTGCCTCTGAGGGCGGCAAGGTGCAAGGGGCTGTTAAGCACTCCACTCTCCGCATTGATGTCGGCGCCTTTGCCTAAAAGCAGAGCTACACACTCCGCGTTGCCCTTCCAGGCGGCCAGGTGAAGCGGGGTCAGGCCCTCGGCATCTCTCTTATCGACGTTGGCTCCCTGTTCCAGGAGACTTCGCACTTTCCCCACGTCGCCTCTGCGTATGGCGTCGTGCAAGGGCGAACACCCCGCGATCCCGAGGACCGCTGCCAAACAGATACCCGTAATCGTCATTCTCCGAGCAGCCAGTGTCAACATGATTCACTTCTCCTGTTTCTCCGCTTATTGAGCTTTCTCGACAATCTTCACCTCCACGCGGAGGGCTTCGCGCTTACGAAGCACCAGAGCGCGGAGTACATCAGGACCATCGAAGAGCAACGCCTGCCCCCGCACGAAACCGTCCCACCTTCCTGCTGTGACGCCGTCAACGACAATGGACCGTGTTCCATCACGATTCACCGCGTAGGCGACTCTCCTACTATCGGGGCTGAAGAGGGGACCATTCTCGTCTGTGCCGCTGTATTCCTGCCCTTCCACTCCATCGACCACGACAACCCATTTCCCGTCGCGTGTTGCGCTGTAGGCGACTCTCTTGCCATCGGGGCTGAAGACGGGGCCACGTCTTGCTATCCCGTCGTATTCTTTTCCCTCGACTCCGTCAGTCACGACGAAGGATCTTGTGTCGTCATCTGTTACAGCCACGTACGCGACCCTCTTCCAGTCGGGGCCGAACGACGCCATTACGCCGGGTCTTTCGTGTTCGATCCCGTCAATCACAACAAGTTGTCTTTCGCCGCTGTCTGCGACATAGAGGACTCTCTTGCTGTCTTCGCTGAAGGCGGGACGACTCGTCCACTCGTATTCTTTTTCCTCCACTCCATCGATCACGACGAAGCACTTGTCATTGCGCTTGGCACTGTACGCGACCCTTTTGCTGTCGGGGCTGAAGACGGGACTTCCCTCGCCGATTGCCTCGCATTCTGTCCCTTTCGCTCCATCGACCACGACAAAGCATTTGTTGTTGCGCGTGGCAGAGTACCCGACCCTTCGGCTATCGGGGCTGAAGATGAGACTCCCTATAGCAATTCCCTCGTATCCTTCGCCTTCCACTCCATCAAGCACGACACACCATTCTTCGCCACAGTCTGCCACGTAGGCCACTCTCTTGCCATCAGGGCTGAAGACGAGATCGGCCGTCCCCTTGTATTTCCTCCCTTCGGTTCCGTCGACCACCACAAATGCTTTTCGGCCGCGCCACGCGACGTAGCCGACCCGCTGGCTGTCGGGGCTGAAGATGGGCCCCTCCTTACCGAGCCCGTCATACTTGCGTCCCTGTACTCCGTTGACTACCACAGCCAATTTGCGGCCGATTATGGCGATGTACGCGACCTTCGCGCTGTCTGGACTGAATACCAGTACACTTTTGCTCTTGCCGATCCCGTCGTATCCCTTTCCTTGCAGGCCATCAACCACGACTGCCAGCTTGTCGCCAATCTGGGCAACGTAGGCAAGCCTCCGATTGTCCGGGCTGGTGGCGAGGCTCTCGGGGATGACCGTCCAGAGGATTGTCCCCAGAGATTGCTCCTTGATCACGAAATCGATCTCAGAAGAAAAGGGATTCTCTGGATTTGTCGTGGTCGGATCATTCTCCGCCGGTAACCGCCGGGGGCTGTCATCTCCTGCGGCGCCGTGCAGAGCGGGCACGTACCCCACCAGTGATAAGATGGTCACGGACAAGATTGTCAGCCGCGTGGCTCTTGCGCTGCAAGACGTTCGGTTCATTCACCACTCCTTCCTCAACCTCGCACCATAGTGATCTCAGCAGTAGTTCTGCGAACCGTGGCGATCATCGTCTCGACGGACGTTTCAATGCATCTCCGTCAAATGCGCTTCCATGCTTCGGGCCTTTCGGTGTGATCGAAGCACCACAGAAGCCGCCCCGGCTCCCGCGCCCAGGGGTGGCCCACTATATTTCCCATTTTAACATGGCAGGAAATAGGCTCCAAGTGGAATTGTGAACCTCGTGTCGCAACTTCAGCTTGGGCAAGGGCTTACGACACGTCCTTTTCCCGCCAAGGATACTCCCGTTTCACCGGCCAAGTGGGTAGTGATCGTTCCGGCGAGGACGTCTGGGTGACGTGCCTATTCAATGGAGGCGAGCGGCACGAGGGCTCGTGCGAGCTCTTCGATGGTGCAGGTTTTCGCCAGGTCGATGGGAAGGATGTGTCCGTGATCGTGATCGGAGGCCAGGATGATCAGGTTGTTGCCCACGCGGTGCCAGCCGTCGGGTTGGGGTTGATGGCCCAGCACGAAGATATCGACGTCCAGGAGGGCGGCTATTCGGTCGAGTGTCGCCTCGCTATGCCGCCGGCCCCAGGTCAGCAGGTAGGCGGAGCCTGGCTTCTCGCAGTCGCCGATGCGAAGCTCCCTCTCGAAGATCCCCGCGTCGAATTGGCCGACGAATCGATCGCTGGGCAGCGAGTGCGAGAGCCAGATCCGGTTGGCACATCGCACGGCCAGGGGCTGCGACAAGAGGAGCTGCCGGATCGCCAATTGGACGCCGGCGCTGGCGGAACCGAACTGTCGCTCCACGGCGGCGCTCATGGCCCGGTTCATCTCCTTGCCGTTCTTCATCACCTCGCTGCTGATGATGAAGGCGGTGTCGTGGTTGCCCATGACGAAATGCACTTGGTCGGGGTAATCGAGCTTCCACTGAACGGCCTTGAAGAGCAACTGGTAGGAGAGGCATCCGCCGGCATCGTCCTCGGGCCCGCCATGAATGATCTCCTGTAGAACGACGTGTCGGTCCGGATGGCCGGCGAGATCGGCATAGGTGACGAGACGCTCCAGGTTCCTGCGGTGCCCGTGGATGTCGCCACCGACGATCAGAGAGCCGACGACCGGCAGATGGATGAGATTGCCACGTCGGAACTTGTCGGTCTGGTTAGCCTTGATCCCTTTATTGAGCAGATCGATGGTTGTTTGAGGCATTCCGATTCGCTCTTATCTTTCCCCCGAAGATGCTGTGGATCATCAGATCGAGTCTCGAGATGACTTCCGTCATGCTGCCGGGACGTTCACCGGACTCCTGCTTCACGCAGTCCATGACGAGCTTGGACACGCCGACCGGGATTTGCTGCTTCAGCTCGTGCGGAGCGTAGGTCTTCTGCGCCTCGTATCGGCCCACAGTGGCGATCTTTTTCGGGATCAGCGTCGGGACGTTCTTGCCGGTCAGGGCCCAGTACATGGTGGCCCCGAGGTTGAAGACGTCGGTTCGGGGTCCGAGGGTCCTGCGTTTGACCTGCTCCGGCGCGATGTAATCGGGCGTGCCCTGGATCCGCGACTTGGTGGTGCCGATGGGACAGCTCTGTCCCAGGTCGATGATCTTGATCGCGCCACTCTTGTTGATCAGGATGTTGTTGGGCTTCATGTCGCAGTGGATGTAACCGGCCGTATGCATGGCACTGAGACCGGTGGCGACCATGCGAAAAACCAGCAGAACGTCGCCCAGGCTCAGGGTCGTGCTCTCCTCCAGTGTCTTGCCGTCGAAGTGCTCCATGGACAGCAGCATTTCACGGACTCTGAACATGCTGCGAATCTTCCGCAGCTTGTAGCATTTCCGGACGTACGGGTGATCGATGCGCTGAGCGACCTTGAACTCGTTCTCGGTCTGCTCGAACACGCGGTGGTCCTCGGGCTTCTCATACGTGAGGCGTTTGAGCGCGACGAGTGTTCCCTCAATCTCATCGGTGGCGAGGTAGATCGTGCTGCGGGCACCGTTGCCAATGCGCCGGATAATTGTGAATTCCCCCACGCTGAGTATGTCTTTGCCCATACAACTGTCAACCGAAGAGCCTATGGATCGATAATGGCACTCACAATTGCCTCAGATGCGCGCTGATCTCTGCATGTTCCTTGAATTCCCGGCCATGCCGTGCGGCCGATGCAGCCAGACCCGCAACTCCACCGTGTCGAGCAGGTATCAACCCGACGAAAATGCATAGGCTGGGTAAATTAACCAGCGGGTCAATTCCTGTCCAGCATTGCCACTACTTTTATATATCGCTGGCCCAGGAGTCTGAGATAAATCTTGACAAAAGTCTTGAAATCGCGTGGCTGTCTGGAGATAATGCATCATCACCGTCGGCAGTCATGCCGATGGATGCATGGCCTGACGCTATTCCCCGATAGCTCAATAGGTAGAGCGAGCGGCTGTTAACCGCTAGGTTGTAGGTTCGAGCCCTACTCGGGGAGTTCTGCCGAGAGGATCATCTCCGGGCGCTACGCTGTCAGCAATTATTCTCGACGCCTAACTGGCCCAGAGTGCACTGCGGTGCTCTCGACGTTCCTGCTTCCCGGCCAGTTATCGGGACCTGTCACGTCGGTCCTGCGGTCCCCACCTGCCACGCACGTTGCGTATGTGCGCGCATAAACCGTTACGGGACAACAAGTTAGTCGATGCTCGGCGCAAACCGGCGTTATCGGTGCCAAGCAGCGGAGCCTCAGCGGTAATCGGGGTGCGGGACATCGCGCGGAGCATCGGACCGGTCAATCGTCCGCGCTGGGTCTATTTCTTCTGCGGGTATTGACATTGTGAGGCAACTTGAGTAAAATACACAATGTCGAGAAGATACATGGTAGACACAAAATAGATAAAAAGAATGAATTTTGTGTTGACAAGCTGGGTTGTCGTATGGTAACTTCGGTAGATTGATGGGCTGCGATGGGTGCGCAGTCCACTGCGCGGCTGGGTGTGTGTGTGGATGACGCCCCTGGTCGTTGCGTAGGATGGTGAGAGAGTGAGGAGGGTAGCATCGACCAGCGGATCCGCGCCTGGATCTGCGGGACGACTCACCTCTCCCGATGTCACGACGGATCGTCGAACCTTCCAAGGACTGGAGTGCCACGGGCAAAATGTGTGTCGGTGGCGCGCTCTCAGACAACTGAGCGAGTGGCTTTAGTGGAACGCCATTGAAAGTACGCGCCAGACGGGTGTACGCACGGAGTCAGCAACACGGGTGCGTGGTCGTTTTTGGGGGGCAATGAAAATGTGGCATCTGGCGAGAATCCTTTCGATTGTCGTGGTGTGGTGGGCAGCAGGTATTGCGATGGGCAATACCTCGCCTGTACCGTTGCCTGAAGTGCCGGTTCCACCGTTTGTGAAGGTGACAGTGCCTGAAGGACCTCTGCAATTGGGCGATGTCTGGTTCGGCGGAGCATTTCAGGCGGGTGCTCAGGTGAAGGTCCACATCCTGGCGAACTGTCCGTACCAGGTCGAGGCGTCGTTCCGAGACCTCAGGCACAGAGGGAGCAGCGTGCCGCTGTCGCCGAACCAGGTGATCGTCGCGATCAACGGCAAGCAAACGTCTCTCGGAGGCAAAGTGCCGGTCGCCCTGTCAGGCGTGCCTACGCCGGCCAGTGGCACGAACGTTCCGGTGCAGCTTCAAGTAGGCGTCACCAACATGATGAATTGTCGAGCAGGCCGTTACGACGGGACCCTGGTTATAACCGTCATGGCAGTGCCATAGTACGGAAGAGGGTGATGAAACAGGGCCTATCAACAAGCGGTTCTGTCACAGAGTTGGCGAACAAGTATTGCTTTGTAGGTTGCCCAGGACCTATGGAATGGTGCGATCCCAGGTAGAGGCCCCCCCTGTGAAGGACGGGGGAGAAAGGAGGTAAGGTGATGACGATGTGACATCTCGCAGGCGACTTGAAGCCTGCGGGTCGTTCGAGCCGGTC
>JAFGJR010000228.1 GCA_016928975.1 Sedimentisphaerales bacterium
AGCCTCTCGTCGCGCTGAGTGGCCTTGGCCTGTTCGTCAACCGGGAGCTTGTCGAAATCCTCCGGCAGGAAGATCTCCTCGTTGGTGTTGTTGAGGACGACGGCGTCGAATTGCCTGAGGTTCCGCGGCTCGAAGAGGCTGTCATCGTCCTCGATGAGCACCGGCTCATACGCGCCGGTCTTGGCTCCCATGATCTCGATGGCCTTGGCCCCGAACGGCCGGGCGGTGTGCTTATAGCCCCAGGAACGCGAGAAGACCAGGAGCTTGCGAGGCTTGAGGGGAACGACTCGGGGCTTGTCCGGCGCCGCCGCCTGCATCGTAGCGATCTCGTCTTTGGTCGGGACAGGGTCCTGGCCCCACAAGCGCGCTGGAAGAGACAATGCCGCCACGACTGCCACCCCTACGAACCCGACCCACTGCCTTCGACTCGTCATCACAAGTCTCCAATCAAACAGGACCTACAGACACCATGGCGCTCGCATAGGTCGGGAGAGCATCCGGTTCGCTGCTTCGTCGTTGACGAGCTGCTCCTTGTCCGGGTCCCAGTGCAACTTGCGGCCCGTTCGCATCGCGATGTCACCCAGCAGGCACGCGCTGCACGAGCGATGTCCAACCTCCACCGGCGCGATCGTCGGGGCCCGCGACTTGACGCACTCGTAGAAGTTGCCCTTGTGATTGTTGCTCACATAGAGCTTCGTCTCGCCGGTGCCAATGGTTTCCTGCAGCAGCGACTTCGGCTCGGCGTCGATGCGCCCTCTCGTGACCCAGACCCAGCCCTTGTCGCCTTCGAATCGCACGCCTCCTTTGATCTTCTTCTCGTCGGCGGCGATGAGCTTGACTCCGTTGGCGTAGGTGTATTCGATCCGGAAATCGCCGTGCACGTCCCACAGGCCATCCTTGGGAAAGTCCGCCTCGCCGACGATCTCCACGGGGCCGGTATATTCAGTGCCCATGCCCCAGTGCGCGATGTCGAGGTGATGACTGCCCCAGCCGGTGATCATCCCCGCGCCGTAATCGGAGATGCGGAGCCAGCCCGGTCTGGCTGTGATACTCTTCTGCGGATGCACCCGCTCCTCGGTGTACGGGGCCCACGGCGCCGGTCCCAGCCACATGTCATAATTCAGGTTCTCCGGGATCGGCATCGTCGGCCGCGGTGCGCAACCGGGGTCGGTGCCGAAGCCGACCTGAATCGTGTGCAGCTTGCCGACCCGGCCGTTACGGACCAGCTCGCAAGCAGTGTGGAACTCCTTGTCGGACCGCTGCTGGCTTCCGACCTGAAAGACCCGGCCATATCGGCGTACCGTATCGCTCAGGATGCGTCCCTCCTGGACCGTCAGGGTCAGCGGCTTTTGCAGAAAGATGTCCTTGCCGGTCCGCGCCGCCTCCAGAGCGGGCAGGGTGTGCCAATGGTCCGGCGTGGCGATTTGCACCGCGTCGATGTCGTTGCGCGCGCACAACTCCCGGAAGTCACCGTAGACGGCACAGCCTTTGTAGTCCCCGCCGGGGCTTCGCTTGGCGTACGTAGACTCAACTCTTTTCTGGGCGATGGTCGCTCTTCTGGAGTCCAGGTCGCACACCGCCACGACCTGCACCTGCTTGAACCCCAGGGCCTCCCCGAGATCGCCCGTTCCCATCCGGCCGACCCCGATGCAGCCAACCGTGATTCGCTCGCTCGGCGCCTCGGCGCCGAACACCGATGACGGGACGATCATGGGAAGGGCAGCGCCTATCCCTGCCGCCGCCGACGCCTTCAGAAAGTCACGACGGGATACCGTACTCTCGACCATTCTCATAGGGCACTCCTCGCAAATAACGATGCCTCAACAGTTCATCCCCACGAGACTATCACGCAACCGGCACCCTGTCAACGCAACGAAATCTTCACAGAAGCGACCGTCGCAAAATCCTGCCGGCTGTGGTATCATAGT
The DNA here is from genome assembly GCA_016928975.1 of Sedimentisphaerales bacterium. The sequence goes on from JAFGJR010000228.1 coordinate 1,929, forward strand.
CGTGCGCTTTGCGCCGGGCACGGTGCGTGACGTGGGGCGCGGTGGGCCTTGATAAGGAGACGGTGTCTATGAAACGCATTCAGAACAGAAGAGAGTTCTTGACCGTAGCCGCGGCTGGGACCGCCGCCGCGCTCGTCACCGGCAGCGCATCCAGTTCCCGGCAGGCCGCGATGGCTGCTGCCACGCCTGCGACTCCGAAGTTCGAGCTGGGTCTGGCCTCCTACACGCTTCGCAAGTTCAATCTGGACCAGACGCTGCAAATGACCAGGAGGGTGGGCCTCAAACATATCGCCTTCAAAGACGTTCACCTGGCGATGAACAGCACGCCGGAACAGATCAGGGAGGTCGTCGCCAAAGTCAAGGACGCCGGGCTCGACCTCTACGGCGGTGGCGTCATCTACATGAAGAACGAGCAGGAGGTCTCGCGGGCGTTCGACTATGCCAAGGCGGCCGGCATGAGGGTCATTATCGGCGTGCCCAATCCCGAGCTGCTCCCGCTGGTCGACAAGAAGGTCAAAGAGTACGACATCAAAGTCGCGATTCACAATCACGGCCCGGGCGACAAGACGTATCCCGTCCCGGAAACCGCCTACGAGAAGATCAAGGACCTCGACAAGCGAATCGGTCTGTGCGATGACATCGGTCATACGATCCGCGCTGGGGTGGACCCCTCGGTCTCCATCGCAAAATACGCCGACCGGCTCTACGACGTGCATTTCAAGGACGTCTCGGCGGCGACCGCCAGGGGCAGCGCCGTGGAAGTAGGCCGCGGCGTCATCGACATCCCGCAGGTCGTTCGCACCCTCATCAAAATCGACTACGCAGGAATCGTCGCGTTCGAATACGAGAAGGATGCGGATGATCCGCTGGCCGGCCTGGCGGAATCCGTCGGCTATGTCCGCGGCGTCATGAAGACCGTCAGTACATAGGATTCCTTAGGTCCCTTTAGTCCCTTGGGTCTTTGAGGTCCTTTCGGATATTCCAGATCACGAGCCTGGACTACGCGACTCTCACCGGCTTGCCTTCCTTGGCGGAGCGGTAGATGGCCAAGATCACTTCGACCGCTTTGCGAGCTTCCGGGCCGCTGATCCATTGTGTAGCACCCCCGCCCTCGGAGGTGGTCCCAGCCGAGGGCGGCTGGGCTACATGATCCAGAGCTTCGAGAAACGCCTTGAAGTTCCGCGTGTGGTTCTCGTGCGTGATGGCCGCCGGATCGGCGACGCCACCGCCGCCCTGGATCGTCATGAACTTCTTGCGGACCTGCTCGTCCTCGGGCCTCTCGTCGGCGAACTGCCAGACGGTGATGCTGTTCTCGACGTTGATCACGGTCCCTTTGGTCCCGGTGATCTCGAAGCGTCGGAACTGGCCGGGATAGGAGGCGGTCGTGCCGTAAATGACGCCGAGCGCGCCGCCGGTATAGCGCAGGACCGCCACGGCGGTGTCCTCCGTCTCGATCTTGTGGCCCAGGGTGCCGGTGAACGCCTGCACCGATTCGATGGGCGGCATGAGGTCGCAGAGCATGTCCACCATGTGGATGGACTGGTTCATCAGGGCCCCGCCGCCGTCCAGTTTCCAGGTGCCGTGCCAGGAGTCCTTGTAGTAGGCGTCGGTGCGCCACCAGGGGACATAGACGCCGGCGTAGGTGACCGTGCCGAAGCGGCCGGCCTTGATCGCCTCGCGAAGCGGCGTCATCATATCGTTGAACCGGTACGGAAAGATGCCGCCCAGCCGGGTCCCTGCCTTCTTGTGGGCCGCGATCATCGCGTCGATCCGCTCCAGCGTGATCTCGATGGGCTTCTCGCAAATCACGTGCTTGCCCGCCTGAGCGGCCGCGACGGTGGGCTCCATGTGCAATCCGCTGGGCGTGGCAATCGTCACGATGTCGAGACTATCGCTCTTGACCATTTCTTCGTAGCTGCCGAACACCTTGGCCCCGTACTTGTCGGCCAGTGCCTGCGCCTTCGGCGCGACGCTATCGCAGCACGCGACGAATTTGGCATTGGGAATGTCCCGAATCGCCCTGGCGTGGAAATCCGCAATCAGCCCCGCTCCGACAACTCCAAAGTTCCATGTCTTCATCATTAGATCCTCATTCGAGACCCAAGCAATCAACGAGTAACCGTGTCATTCCCGCGAAGGCGGGAATCCATTTGCCATCGCATGGTAGTGGACCCCCGCCTGCGCGGGGGTGACAGACCGCAAGGGGCCTGTCACTATGCCTGTGCCAGGTCAATTCAACTTCAAGCCCACTTCCCTGGCCATGCGTCGCACGGCGGCGATGGCTTTGGAGAACAGCTCCGGCCCGGTCGAGCCACCGAACTGGCCGCCGGCCTGCAAGTGCGGCTCCATCGTGACGCATCCGTCGTATTTCATGGCCGCCAGCTCCGCCAAGAGCTGTTTGATCTGGCCGTCGCCCTCGCCTGGCATGCTGGCGATGTCCTTGCTGCCCAGCTTCCAATCCTTGATATGAATGTGGACGACAAATGGCTTCATCACGGGCCAGCAGACCTCGACGTTGTTCGTGATCTTCTCGCCCCAGACAAAATTGGCGGGATCATAGGCTAAGCGCAGCGTGGGCGAGTTGATCGTCTTGACGATGTCGGCGCAGTTCGCCGCGGAGTGGCCGTAGATGTTGGCCTCGTTCTCGTGGACCATTGTGACGCTGGTGCCTTCGACGAGCTTGACCTTGGCGGTCATACGTTCCATGACCTGGGCGCGGTAGTCGTCAATATTCTTGCCCTCCGGGGCGTAGTAGCTGAATATGCGAATGAACGGCGTGTCAAAGAACTGGGCCGACTCGATGGCGTGCTTGAACTTCTCCAGGTGCGGCTCAAAGGGCTGGTCCAGGCGGACCTTGCCGATGGGCGAGCCGATCGCGCTGACCTTCAGCCCGTGATCGCCAATCAGCTTGCGAGCGTCGTCCAGCTCTTGCGCCGTCAGGTCCATGATGTTCTTCTTGCTGAAGAACCGCGGCTCGATGTACCCCACCTTCTCCTTCGCCAGATACTCGACCTGCCCTCGAAAATCGTCCACCACTTCATCCGCAAAGGCACTCAGTTTTGCCATTTCCGTCACTCCCAAACCTCGCGTCTACTTCCAGAAACTCACTGCCTTTTCGGGCAGTTTGCGTTTGATCTCTTCGAGTCTGTACCCGAACCCAGGGCCCTGGATCGTGGACAGGTCCACCTGGCCGTTTCGCCGGCGGTACAGGCCGGGGTGGACGGCTTCTTCCGGGGCCGAGGCCGCCGGGTAGAACTGCATGCTGTTGGTCTCGACGCCCATGATCGTTCCGGCGTAGGCAGCCAGCAGGCAGTGCGGAATCTGCGCGAGCATGGGATTGGTCAGGTCCTGGACCATGAGAGTCATGCCGTGCGCCTTGGCCCAGCACAGGCTCAGGATCGCGCCCGTCTGCGTCTTGCAGGTCTTGAGCGCGACGCCGGTCCAGCCCAATTGCCGGCCGAGCCGGATCAGCTTCCAGTCGTGGGCACTCTCGTCCATGAATAGCGGCTTGCGCGCCGAGACACTATGCGCGTCGATCCGGTTGGCTTCCAGGTCGTACGGGAACGGCTGTTCCACGTAGAGCATCATCCCGTAGATTCGCGGCTGTTCCAGCACGAGCCGGTCCAGAATCTCGTTGACATACGCCGGCTCCTTCACGGTGCTGTTGAAGTCGCTGGTGAGCCACAGCACGCCGTGCTCGATGCCGATCTGGCCCACCTTGACCAGGCGCTCGTAGTCCCACGTGGCGTCGTTGCCGCGCAGTTTCACCTTGAGGCATGTGAGGCCGTCCCGCTCGATCCAGTCCGCCAGCAGGACCGGGTAGCCGTCCTTCGGCTCGCTTCCGGTCAGCTCCGAGGCGTCGATCAGGTCCTTGCCGCCCACCAGGTGCCAGGCGGGCATCCGCTGCGCCGGCGGAACGACCAGGAAATCGGCCGGGAACATGCCGTGGAAGGACACCTTCGTGTCGGCGGCAGGCTCGATGAAATGCGCGAGGTCGTCATTCATGAATTCCCGCGTGTAGGTCGAGTACACCGGACGCTTGAGAAGCTGGCCGTAGGCGTCGTGCAAGGCGATGTCGAACGCGGAATTGCAGACCAGCGCCGCCAGCCACGGCATGGGTTCTTTGCCGTTGCGTTTGGCGTTGGCGCTCTTGAGCAGCCTGGGCAGCACTGTCTCATTGAACCGATGGCCGACCTCAATGGGATGGCCGTGGCCGGTGAAGTCCGCCCAGGTGTCCGCCAGATTGCGGCAGAGCGCCTGCATCGCGTCACAGCGTTCCTGGTAGCCGATGCTGCTCGGCCAGACCCACTGTACACTCAGCGGAGTCTCGCCCCAGCCCTGCGCTCGCTGTCCCTTGGCGTCGGCGACGGTCATGCACACCCGCGCACAGATCACCGAGGTCAGGGTCTCCGGCCCGAATTTCAGCGGCACCCGTGTCTCGACCGGGATGAAATACAGGTCCACACCCACCGGACTGATGTCCGTCTTCATATCGCACAACCCCTATCCAAGCGTTCACTGCCGACATGACGGTGCTGACAACACAGCAACGTTTAAGGCGCGAACGGAACCTTGTCAACCATTACGTCACGGGGAGTCAGACTCTTTTATGGAACGCCCGACAATTCTTTTACTTGCCAAAACTCCAGCCTTGAATTACCTTCTCTTTGATGTCTCTCGATTTGAAAAATACCTATTGGTAGTCAGGAGCACTGGCGTCCATAACTGGTTTGGCGACAGCAACTTACGTGAGATCCAACGGATCGTGAACATATCGAATGGCTGGTGAGAAAGGAGCAGGTATGAAACTCGACCGGAAGTTGAGAATGGGTTTGATCGGCGGCGGCCCCGGGGCGTTCATCGGGGACGTCCATCGCAAGGCGTCTCGCCTGGACGGCGAGATCGAGCTTGTGGCCGGAGCGTTCGATATCAACCCGACGAAATCCAAGGAAATGGGCAAGCACCTAGCCCTGAATCCCAACCGCGTATACAACGACTATAACCAGATGATCAAAGCGGAGCTCGCGTTGCCGCCCGGCGAACGGATTGATTTCGTCGCGGTGACGACGCCCAACAACTGGCACTTCCCGATCGCTCGCGACTTCCTCAAGGCCGGGTTCCACGTCATGTGCGAAAAGCCTATGACGATCGCCTCGAAAGAAGCCAAGGAGCTGCAAAGGCTGGTTGCGAGGAAGGGTCTCGTGTTCGGCCTGATGCACAACTACACCGGTTATCCGATGGTCAAGCTCGCCCGGGACATGGTCCGCAAGGGCGACGTGGGCAACATCCGCAAGATCGTCGTGCAGTACCCGCAAGGCTGGCTGGCCACCGCCCTGGAGAAGACCGGGCAGATGCAGGCAAGCTGGCGGACCGATCCCAAGCAGAGCGGCGCCGGCGGCTGCGTCGGCGACATCGGCACTCATGCGGCCAACCTCTCCGAGTACATCAGCGGCCTGAAGATCGCCCAGATCTGCGCCAACCTCAACACATTCGTCCCCGGCCGGCCCCTCGATGACGACTGCAACTGCATCCTGAAATTCGACAACGGCGCCAGCGGCGTCCTGCACGCCACGCAGATCGCCATCGGCGAAGAGAACAACCTGGCCATCTGGATTCACGGCGAGAAAGCCAGCCTGGAGTGGCACCAGGAGCATCCGAATTACCTGTACGTGCGACGGCTGGACAAGCCGGAGGAAGTCTGGAAACGTGGCAATGGGTACGTCGGCGCTTACAGCGCCGCCGCCGGACGAGGCACGCGCCTGCCCTCCGGCCACCCGGAAGCCTTCCTCGAAGCCTTCGCCAACAACTACATGAACTTCTGCGAGACGGTCAAGTGCCACATCGCCGGCGAGAAGCCCGGCGAGCTGGCCCTGGACTTCCCGAGCGTCGATGCCGGCGTGCGAGGCATGCTCTTCATCGAGACCGTCGTCGCCAGCTCCAAGAGCAAGCAGAAGTGGATGCCGTTCAAGAAGTAGCCGCCGGCGCGTGTGGACAACGGATCGTGAATATGACGCTGTTCGGCGCGCTCGACCCGGCGCGCCGAACGGCGATCTTGGATGATCGCAACAACCACAGCTCATGTTGAGACTCGTGGAGGAGTGGAGCAACTGGCAATTCGATCGTAGGAGCATCCAATGGACAATCAGCAGAATGTCTCCGAGCGGCGAGAGGAAAATGTTTCCCGCCGCGGTTTTCTTTCCGGGGCCGCCGCAGCGGCAATGGCGGTTTCCGCCATGCCGGCCGTGACAGGAGCCGCAGAGGCGGACAAGTCCCCCAAGAAGTTCAAGCTCAAGTATGCGCCCGATCTTGGCGCCTTCCGACAGCATGCCGGCAACGACCCAATCGACAACCTCAAGTTCATGGCCGACGAGGGCTTCAGCGGCATGTTCGACAACGGCCTGATGGGCAAGCCCCCGGAGCTACAGGAAAGGATCGGCAAAGAGGCCGAGCGACTCGGCATCACGATCGGGCCGTTTGTCATGTACGCCGAGTTCGGCAAGGCCACGCTCGTGACCCAGGACGAAGAGGTCGTCAAGGACATCGTCAATCGCACGAAGCAGGCCGTCGAGACCTCCAAGCGCGCCGGCGTCAAGTGGGCGCTGATCGCCCCGGGTTGCATCAGCCAGCGGATGGAGCCGGACTACCAGACCGCCAACCTGATCGACAACCTGCGGCGCTGCGTCGAGATCGCCGAGCCGGCCGGCATGGTCATCGTCCTGGAGCCGTTGAACTGGTGGGCCAATCATCCGGGCCTGTTCCTCCAGACGATCCCGCAGGCCTATCTGATCTGCCGGGCGGTCAACAGCCCGTCCTGCAAGATCGTCGACGACCTGTACCATCAGCAGATCACCGAGGGGAACCTGATCCCCAATATCGACAAAGCCTGGAGCGAGATCGCGGCCTTCCACCTTGGGGACAATCCCGGCCGCAACGAGCCCGGCACCGGCGAGATCAACTACAGGAACATTTTCCGGCACCTGTACAGGAAAGGGTATCAGGGCGTGCTGTGCATGGAGCACGGCAAGAGTCAACGAGGCAAGGAAGGGGAACGGGCGGTGATCGACGCGTACCGCGCCTGTGACGACTTCACCGTCTAAGGGTCCAGCGAATGCATGTGTCGTAACTCCTTGAAAGGAACAAACCCATGAAGCAGAGATCAACCGAGCAAAGTGGCGTCTCTCGCAGGGATTTCATCAAGACCTCGGCGGCGGGAATGGCGGTGGTGCTGGCCGGCAAGAACGTGATGTTCGCCGGTCCGGCCAAACGCAAGTTCCGTGTCGCC
>JAFGJR010000229.1 GCA_016928975.1 Sedimentisphaerales bacterium
ATCACGCAGCGAACGCTGGCCTCCAAGTCGCTCTCGGAGGGGCAGAAGGGCATCGTGTTCTCGGCGTTCATGAAGCTCCTGATTCCGTTCGTGGTCGTGATTCCCGGGATCATCGCCTTCAATCTGTTCGCCAAGGACATGGGGAACCAGGCGGCCCGGGACAACGCGCCGGTGCTTGCCAAGTACCTCAAGGCCAATCCTCAGACTCAACTGGTGGTGACCGCCCAGGCGCCGGACGCCGCGGCCATCGCGGCCTGGCCGCCCGGAAAGTTCGAAATCGCCATCTATCCCAATGACAGCGACATGAAGGCGGCCAAGACAGAGAACCCCTTCGTGCTGCCCTTGACCCAGGAGGAATCCGACACGCTATCGGTTGCGCAATACACCGTCTTCGAATCCGACGACAAGGCCTGGAGGCACGTCTTTCCGGCACTGGCCGCCGATCTCGACGCCTACAACCAGAAGACCCGCGAGAGTGCCCAGGCCGCCGGCGCCAGAGTCACGACGGAGAAGTTCATCGCCTACAAATACGACACGGCCCTGGGACAACTGCTGAGCAGTGTCCTGCCGCAACGGACGGGTCTGGTCGGATTTGTCCTGGCCGCCCTGCTCGGCGCGATCGTCAGCTCGCTGGCGGCCATGCTGAACGCCGCATCGACGATCTTCAGCATGGACATCTTCAAGAAGCACATCAGCCCGAACGCGGGCCAGAAAACGCTCGTCTTCCTCGGCCGTCTGTGCGTGGTCATTTTTGCCGGCGTTGCAGTCTGGCTGGCCCCGAAACTCGGCGATCCGAAGATCAGCAACAGCATCTTCACGATCATCCAGGCCAGCCAGGGATTCCTCTCACCCGGCATCCTGTCGGTATTTGCGTTCGGGTTGCTGGTCCGTAAGGCCCCGCCCGTCGCGGGCGTCGTGGGGCTCGTCCTGAACGTCGTCGCATACGGATTCCTCTGGTACTTGTCCACCCTTCCGCGACTCATGGCCAACCCAACGCTGGCGGCCGTTATCGGCAACTTCCTGAACCGCATGGCTCTGTGTTTCGCGTTGTGTCTGATCGTGATGGCGGTCATCACCTATCTCAAGCCGCTGCCGCAACCGATGGAGTTCAAGCAGCAGTCGGCGCTGGATCTGAAGTCGTCCCGCGGCGCCGTGGTTGCCGGCATCATTGTCGTGACCATCACGCTGGCGCTCTACGTGATCTTCAGCCCGATCGGACTTGCCAAGTAGGCGGAGGCCAGGATGGAATTGACACGCGACGACCAAGGCGCAGTGGAGAAGCTGCGGCAGTTGGCAGAAGAGAATCGAATCGACATCGCCGGCGGCAAGATGCGGCGGACTTCGTCGCGATTCTGCCTCGGCGTCGAGCACAGCGATTGCAGTGGCACGAGATTGTCTCATGTGGGTGTGAATCGTTTCGGAGCGGATGGGGAGAACACATGTCGCCAGATGGCGAAACCAACCGGCTGATGAACGCTCAGGAGTACCTCGCTTACCTGGTCAGGAAGTTCCAACAAGATATGATCGCAACGAAGCTGAAAGACTCGTTGGATGCTCAGGTGAGGCGGGAAGGAAAGCCATTCGTGAGCTTTGGTGTGACTCAGACATCAGGGGAAGAGGTGGTTGCTGAGGCTTTGCAGAGACCTACCCTGATCCTGAGCCGACTCCAGTCGGCGTTATCGGGAAGTGATTTGGCGCTGCCCCGAAGCCCTGTTCTGGGCTATCTTCCGATTCGCAACCTGAATGCCGTCTCCACCTTGGCGCCAAACGGCGAGCCAATCATCCTGCTCGATCAGATGCTCAGGTCCATCCTCCACACGTTCGCGTCGTGCCTGATTCACCTTGGCGTGGAAGTAAGGAAACGAGGTGGGTGGTTGAACGTGCCGGAAGCCACGTTACTCACGACTTCAAGAGGGATCGCGGCGAGTATTCGGCTCTTCCTTCGAGACAGCGGTGGCGATGAAGACATGCGGGCCTTCTGGAGATGCATGCTGTACGATGTACCGCCGGAGATCCCGGAGACAGGCGACGTGCTGTGCGACGTAGTGGTGATCTTCATTCTCTCTCATGAGTACGCGCACCACATACTGGGTCACGTCCGTCCGTCGGCAATCCAGCAGTGTGAGATATCGGAGGGACAGCCGTCCCTTGCGCTGGTCGTGGCATCACGAGCGAAGGAGAAAGCCGCTGACCAATTGGCCCTTCAGATCTTCCTTACGTGTTTTCGACCGGACTCGGATCTCATCCCTTTTCAGCGCGTCGAGCACTTCGCATATGCTCCTCTGCTGTTCTTTGACATCATGAGTACTGTAGAGGCAACTCGCCGCTTCAGCGAGCGCAAGGTTCGTCTGCACCCGCCCGCCTCGGAGCGGAAGCAATTGCTTTGGGATCGGGTGATGTCGAGTCTGGATGAGAGACGGAAGGAAGACTACGAGTTCTTTTCTTCGTTCCTCGGGATCTGCCGAGAGAGAATCATATCCTTGGGGCTCTGACGCTTTGCCTTTGCACGTTGAGGTTTACGATGCAGTTGACGACAGACGATCAAGTTGCGATTGACACCATTCTCCAACACGCGAAACGAAATCGAATCGACCTGAAAGGCGGGAAAATCTGCCGCACTTCGTCGCGGTTCTGCCTGGGTGTGGAGCATGGCGACTACAACGGCACGGAACTATTTGGAGTCGGCACGGACAGATTCATCTGGATGGCCTACAAGCCGAATGGAACCAAGAGGATGAAGCTGTTCAGCAGCACGTTTCCCGATGATGGTGTGATCGAGTACGATATGGGTGACATCCCGGAGCCAAGGTCGCCTCAGATCGCTCACACCTGGGGCCGTTTCGCTTACGGCACAGATTACATCCTGGGACGTGAGGGACTCTGCCGTCGGGAGGCGATCAACGGAGTCCTGTACAGCAATATTCCGGGCGGAGGAATGAGCCGGTCCGCCTCCCTGTGCGAAAACATCATCCTGTCGCGCTTCGACGCCAACGGGGTCAGGGCGGACGACAAACTCAAGATCGTGGACATGGCGCAGGCGGTCGAGAACGACTACATCGGCTCGCCCTGCGGCAAGCTCGACCAGACGATGATCCTGTTCGCCAAAGAAGGGATGGGGACCTACTACAATCCGAAGGACCGCTCCATCGAATACGTGCCCATCGGCCAGGGCGCGACGGACTTTCGCATCGTCGTGCTCGATACCGGGACGGACCGACCGGGCCTGGAGAAATCGACGTACGCGGTCCGAAGAAGAGAATGTGAGGAGCTGGTCGCCATCCTGCAAGAAGCCGGCTTCGACATCAAGTGCTTAGCCGACATCAAGGATGAGGCCACGTACAACGAGATCGTGGATCGCTTCGGCCGGGAGCATTCTCACCTATGTGACCGGCTCAACTACATCTTCCACGCCCAGCAGCGGTTCTACAGGATGATGGATGCCTGGCGGGCCGGCGACATCGAAACGGTCGGCGAGATCTTCCGCCAGGACGGCCTGGGTCTGCGCGACGACTACAAGATCTCCGGGCCGGAGCTGGAGACGATGTGCGACATCGTTCGCACAATCCCCGGCGTGCTCGGCGAACGCATGCTCGGCGGGGGCGACAAGGGCGCCTCCGGGGCGCTGGTCCGCGCGGAGGCTGTCGAAGCAGTCAGGAAGGCCGCGGAGACCGCCTACCCGCGGAGCCGCCCTGCGTTCGCGAACAAGTATGCAACTCACGTCTGCAAAGTCGTGGACGGCGTAAGAGTGTACGAGAATCTGCTGTAAGGACTTCGCGCTATGCCGGACAAGGACGCAACGGCGCAAAAGGGAATCTACACCGCCACAGTCCTCTCCAACCGGCGGATTCGTGAGTGTTTCTACACAATGGATGTCGAGTTTTCCGGTGAGGGGGCGAGGACCTTCGCCGGCTTCCGCCCGGGGCAGTTCCTCCAGATCGATGTCTCCACACTGGCCCTGCCGCCCCAGGACAGGGTGCCGGTCGAATTGCAGGACGCCAGTCGGCGAAGTGTCCTGCTTCGCCGGCCCTTCAGCTTCGCCGACGTGACAGCCAGGGCGGACAAGACCACCGCCGAGCTTCTCTACTGCGTGCTGGGACCAGCCTCCGTGAGGATGACGACGCTGAAGGCCGGCGACCCGCTCAGTGTCCTGGGCCCGCTGGGCAATGGCTTCCGCGTGTCGAAGAACAAACATACGGCTCTTCTGGTGGTCGGCGGCATGGGCGCCCCGCCGATCCGATGCCTGGCCAAGTTCTTCAAGATGGAGCACCCCGACATGAAGGTGATGGCTTTCGTTGGCGCCAGGAGTGCGGCGGCGCTACCCTTTGAGGGCGATTTCACCCATGTCTCGCAGCAGATGGGCCTGCTTGTCCCGGCGTTCGCGTCGCTGGGCATTCCGTCCGCCGTAGCCACGGATGACGGCTCGGCAGGCTACCGGGGTCTTGTCACGAGTCGCCTGGCTCTCTGGTTGAACGAACATGCCGCCCTGTCGCTGGAGCGCACGGCCATCTACGCCTGCGGCCCGGAGCCGATGCTGTCGGCAGTCGCGCGACTGGCCAACGAGCGAGGCATCGAATGTCAGGTCAGTATGGAGCGGCGAATGGCCTGCGGCATCGGCGTCTGCCAGAGCTGTGCCGTCGAATGTCGCGTCGAAGGCTCGAACGAGACAATCTACAAGCTCTGCTGCCAGGACGGCCCCGTCTTCGATGCCCGGACGGTCGTCTTTGGCGAGGGCGGGCTTTAGGTCCCCTTGGTCCTTGAGGTCCTTTCGAAGCCCAAAGGACCGAAGGGACTCAAGGGACATGAACGACCTGAAGGCCAGAGGCAATTTTCCTGTTTCAATTCTCCCTTCGCTGTGGTAGTGGATGAGACGTGACACCTGAGAACGTTGACATTTCGGTGGATTTCGCGGGGCTTCGACTGGCGAACCCGGTGTTCACGGCCTCGGGAACGTGCGGCTATGCAGACGAGCTGAGCGACTTCATGGATGTGAACTCGCTCGGCGGTTTCATCACCAAGAGCATCACGCTCAAGCCGAGGAAGGGCAATCCGACGCCGCGGATCGTCGAGACCGACGCCGGCATGCTCAACGCCATCGGTCTGGCCAACGTGGGGCTGGACCGGTTCATCGAGGAGAAGCTGCCGATCCTTGCCAAGATGTCCGTGCCGGTGTTCGTCAATGTCGCGGGCGAGCTGATCGAGGAGTACGTGGCGGTTGCCGAGCGTCTGGCGCGAGAACAGACAATCGCCGGTTTTGAGCTCAATATCAGTTGTCCGAATGTCGCCAAAGGCGGCATCAGCTTCGGGCGCGACCCTTACCCGGTGAGCGAGATCACATCGGCGGTCCGAAGGGCCGCAGGCAGTAAAGTGCTCATCGTCAAGCTGTCGCCCAATGTGACAGACATCAGCGCGATTGCCTGTGCAGCGGTGGAGGCCGGCGCGGATGCCCTGAGCCTCGTCAACACGTTCGCGGCGATGGTGATCGACATCGAGACGCGCAGGTGCGTCCTGGCCAACCGCACCGGCGGCCTGTCCGGGCCCGCCATCAAGCCCATCGCGGTCTACTTGGTGAACAAGGTGTACACCGACGTGGCCAGGGCGGCGAGCGTCCCCATCCTCGGGCTCGGAGGCATCCGCACTGCTGCCGACGCGATCGAGTTCATCATCGCGGGAGCATCGGCTGTGGCGGTCGGCACTGCAAGCTTCATCCAGCCCAATTGCGCCGCACGCATTATCGATGGCATCAGGGAGTATTGCGCCAGACACGGCATTGCGAAGCTCTCCGATCTCGTCGGCTCGCTCCTAACCAAATCGTGAATCCAAAGGGGGCTCAAGGAATGAAACGCCGCGATTTTCTCAAGTCTGTCGGCTGTGGAGCAGCCGGCCTGCTGTCCGGCTGTGAAACCGCTCCTGACAGAAGGAAGAAGAAGCCGGTCGTTCGCAGGAACCGACCCAACATCCTGTGGCTGATCTCGGAGGACACGTCGCCGGACCTGGCCTGCTACGGCCACCCCCTGGTCAGCACGCCGAACCTTGACAGGCTCGCGGGCGAGGGGGCTCGCTTCACGAATGCCTTTGTCACCGGCCCGGTCTGCTCCGCCTCGCGGTCGGCAATCATGACCGGCATGTACCAGACGACTATCGACGCGCACAATCATCGCAGCCACCGAAGCGACGGTTACAAGCTCACGCCACCAGTGACCGTGATCACGGAGCTGTTCCGGCGAGCCGGCTATTTCACGTCCAACTGCGCCGGCCTGGCCTATCGCAGGCCCGGCAAGACGGACTGGAACTTCACGCCGAACATCCGGGCGTTCGACGGCACGGACTGGTCGCAGCACAGGCCCGGCCAGCCGTTCTTTGCCCAGATCAACTTCAACATGACGCATCGTGAGTTCCAGCGGGACAAGAACAATCCGATCGATCCCGCGAAGGTCGAGCTGCCGCCCTACTATCCCGATCACCCGGTCGCACGGCGGGACTGGGCCGACTATCTCGAATCCATCCAGGTTCTCGACAACGAGATCGGCGTCGCGCTCCAGTGGCTGGAAAAGGAACAGGCAGCGGACAACACGATCGTGATGTACTTCGGCGATCACGGCCGGCCCCACGTTCGAGGCAAACAATGGCTCTACGAAGGCGGCATCCACATCCCCATGATCATCCGCTGGCCGGGACATATCGAGCCCGGGACGGTCGTCGAGGACCTCATCAGCAGCCTCGACTTCGCACCGATGTTCCTGTCGCTGGTCGGAATCAGGCCGCCGGAGCATTTGCAGGGCCACGTCACCTTCGGCCCCAGGAAGCGGACGCGCAAGTACATTATCGCCGCCCGCGACCGCTGCGACGGGACGGTCGATCGCATTCGATGCGTCCGATCCCAGCGGTACAAGTACATCCGCAACTACTATCCTGACCGGCCGTACGCGCAGTTCAACGCCTACAAGAAGCTTCAGTATCCGATGCTGACGTTGATGCAGGTCCTGCACAAACAAGGCAAGCTGACGCCGGCCCAGGCGAGGTTCATGGCAGCGACGCGCCCGAAAGAGGAGCTGTACGACTTGAAGCTGGACCCATACGAGCTGCGAAACCTGGCCGAGGAGGGAAGGTCCCGATGGATTCTACGGGAGCACCGAGCGAAGCTCGACGAGTGGATCCAGGCAACGGGCGACAAAGGCGAGACTCCGGAGGATCCGCAGGTGGTCGCGTACTGGCAGGACGACATGATGAAATCGTACCAACGGCAGATGGAGAAGAGAGGCTTGCCGCCCGATATCTCAGATGAGGACTACCTCAAATGGTGGGAGCAGAAGCTGCTGGGCTGAGCCGACAACGAACGAATCCAGTAGGAGGTGATAATGATCCAGAATGTGTTCACGAAAGCAAGCGGAATTGCCCTGCTGCTGGTGTTGCCCTGCTTGCCGGTCTGCGGCGCGATGCAGCGCATGACCTACGCACAGGCAAAGGCGCGGATTCCTGACAAGCCGTTGCCGGCCTTCTGGGTCGGTGACGTCAAGGACCTGCCGCAGCGATTTGAGCATCTCAAACGGGGACAGACGACTGTCATCGCTGTCACGCCGGGCGGCAGGCCCATACATCTGATCGCCTACGGCCCGAAGGAGAACGTCCCTCACCACGCGAATTTCAACTCCGCCATTGGTGCTCGGGAACCTGCCGCCTATATGGACAAGGCGGCAAGGAAAAGGCCCGTCGTCTTCTTCGTCGGCCCCGTGCACGGCCACGAAGTCGAGGGCCTCACCGGGCTGGTCAACCTGATCCACATCATGGAGACCGGGGAGGATCTTCTCGGCCGAAACCAGGAGAAGCTCCGACAGCTTGGCGAACAGTGCCGGCTTCTGATCGTCCCGGTGGGCAACCCGGACGGCATCGCCCGCTTCGAGCCGCGGATGCTGCACGGGATGGACTCCGGCGATCTACGCTTCTGGGGCCAGGGCACCTGGAAGGACGACACGTTCTGCGACTGGCCGGCCTGCAAGCGGCAACACCCGATGACTGGTGACAACGTCGGTTTCCTCGGCTGCTACTTCAATGACGCCGGCGTCAATCCGATGCACGATGAGTTCTTCGCCCCGATGGGCCCGGAGGCTCCTGCGCTGCTCAAGATCGCCCAGGAGGAGGGACCGGACCTGGCGGTCTCACTCCACAGTCACGAATCAAGACCCGCCCTCCTGCGTCCCGCGTACCTGCCCGCCGAGGTCCAGCAGGACATCCAATCGCTGTCAAGAGAATGCTACGCGCTCATGGGACAGCGAGGTTTGCCTCATGACGAGCCATTTGCGGTGAGCCCTGAGGGCGGCAGGCGTCCGTCGTCTTTCAACCTGACCAGCGCGCTGTACCATGTGAGCGGAGCCGGCCCGTTCACCTTCGAATGTCCGCACGGCCTGCGAGGCGCGTGCCAGGTCACGCCCGAGCAGATCCTCGACATCCAACTGACGCTCTACGAGGCCATGCTGCAGCACGAGATCGGCAGGAAGAGCTGACGACTGGCTGCCAGGCCGGCTTCGCCCGGGCGGCAGGATGTCATGTTCTCATTCAGCCAGGAACGCTTTCGTCTGCCGATATTCCTTCTCGATCATGTCCCGGGCAGGCCGTATCAGCGCGGTCCAGTTGCTTTCCACTCGCTGCCGCAGCCACTCCCTGCCCTCCGCAAAGCCAAACTGGCGGATCTGGAACGCGTAGTAGAGCCAGTAGACGGGCTTGGTAATCTGCGACATCGCGTCCGCGTTCGACAGGCACACCTCTTCCGGCAGCCCACAGCCCATCTGTACCGGCGACGCATGAGACATGATACACCTGGCCACGCGTTCAATCCGTTCAGCAGGATAGCCGTTCTCCTGCAAGAGCTTCCGTGCCGTCTCCGCACCGGCCATCGGATGCCTGGTTAGAGTCACGAGATCCTGAACCGCCGCAATGTCATGCAAGTACGCTGCCAGCTCGACAATCTCGGCGTCGGCGCCGAGGACCTTCGCAAGCGACCTGCCGTACTCCCGCACGACCAGCAGATGTTGATCGAAGAACGCCGTCCCAAATGCGTTCCGGCTGCTGTTGCACTCATTGAACACATACTCTCTTACTGTTTCTGTAATCACCTTGCCTCGAAGACCACGTTCTCATGTTTTGCGGCGAAATCATAGGCGTCTATGCGCATACGGTCCTCTGGAGAAGACGCCGTCAGGTAGACCGATCTATTGGCCGACGAGAGACCGATGCAGGTGGATCCCGCCGGGGTTTCCAGAGTATCGACGATCTTTCCCGTGGCGTCCAGAATGAACACTCTTTTTCCCCCTACGGAGACAACCGCCAGATAGTCGCCATCCACGCAGGGACGGCCGATCTGTTCGGGCAATGAAGCGAATGTCTCATGGTCTCGCAAGAGCGAACCTTGGACAGCATAGACAAGAGAGCCATGCAGGGCCTGTGTGGCCAGAGCGATAGGGCCCTGTCGTATTTCGTACATCTCCACTACCATCCTGTCGACATCCAATTCCCCCTTTGACAGCGCCAGCTCGCCACCGCCCATGCCGTGGGTCATGTACAGAGTACTATCAGCGGTCCACAACAGCCGAGAAGGTGCAGGAATTGCGGAAACACAGATCGTCCTGCCGTTATCCTTCGAGAAACCAACGTATGAGCCAGAGAAGACACCTCCTTCGAACTTGGTCACCCTCACCGCGAAGACGTCTCCGCTTGGACTCCACCAACCAGGCCGCGCCGATACAAGGAGGTTTGGATCGACGGGATAGGAGGATACCTCCTCGACACCGACGTTTGACACTCGAAGCCGCTTGATGGCCTGTCCCTCGCCTGCGGTCACGAACAACAGCTCGTCAGGATCTGCTCCCGGTCTCCACATCGCCCCCAGGCACCTGTCAGAACCTGGAAAGGATAAGACTTCAGGCTCACGGCCGTCTCTGAGCGAGACAATCACATAACTCCGGTGAGCACTGCCTTTCTCCACTCCGCAGAACAGAAATCGGCCGGAGTCACTGATCGCGAAAGGACCAACGATCCTGGGAGTGGGCGTCTCCTGGGCGGAACTCCATCGCACGCCATCGTTGAACCACAATGCTATGGCGAGGATGACCACAATCAGGCAAGTCCATGACGCGACCGCGTGACGCCGAGTGACCAAGCGAACGGGACCACTATGCCGCAAGCGCGGTCTATACCAGAAGAGAAATGCGGCCACGGCAACAGCGCCGAGAATACCGATGACATTCGGCAGGAACCCGATTCCGGGAGCCAACTGATCCCAGTCGAACAAGGACCAACCGACTGTGTCGGGCAGAACGATGAAAACCAAGAGCGCCAGCAGTCTTGACCCGGCCGCAAACTGACCGCCACGGAGGATCAATGCCTCCACTCGTGCAAACACAGCGATGTAAAAGTAAAACACCGTGCCCGCGAAGAGCAGCGCACCGCTGATAAGGAACGCCCAACGGATAAGAGAGTCCTGCGGAGCCTGCTGACCACAGGACAACCAGATGATCCGTCCGATGTCTCCCGGCGGAACAGGATGATATGCATTCCACAGGACGTATGAAGTGCCGTCAATCAGGCAGATGGATGAAGCTATGAGAAGTGCCACTTGAATATCGGGTCTTCTCCGAAACAATGAGGTGAGCCCCCAGAGCGCGATGCCACAAGTGATCTCGGCGAGCACACCGGCAGCCAGATGCAGGATATGGTGTGCCAACGGCGCGCTGGCTGGCAGACCACAAAGGGCCCAGCCCATGCCGTCCCATTTGAGGATGAAACCGGAGAAGGTCCCGCCGAGCAAGGCGGCTGATAGCCCGTGCCCCAGAATCTCATGAATCGCGACATCAGTATCTCAGCCACATACTCAACGGGTAGAAGGAAGACAAGAAGGCTGATTGCCTTTCTCACGGAGTTATCCATGTGAAGCATCTGCATCTGCGTCACAATCGCATTAGCGGCAAATTCAGGGCCGCCTTGGGAAAACTCGGGGACGCCTTAACTATTGCGAGAGGAAGGCACCCGCTCGCCTCTCTTGGATCTCAATTCTGCAATCGCGTCCACAACGTCGCTGGCAGTGGCGCGGGTCTTGACCCGGGACACGTCACATCAACAGACCTGAAACCGCGATTAGCCGTCCGTAGCATCTTCTTGTTGCGTCAGTTCCTCGACATCGCCTTTGTCTCTAGCGCGCGGCGTCGCTCTCTTGTTCCTGATGAGGTCGTCGAAGCCGATAAAAGTCACCTCCACGCCGCCATAGGTGCCCCGGACGACGTTGGGGCGTGCCTCTTCATAGGTGACGCCGTCGATGTCGTTGATCAGATCGACCCGGGTCGGGACAACGCCGAAAGTCAAGACGTTGCCGATGGTCGCAAACGCTTCGAGAGGCAAATCCTCTTCTCGGAACCCGAACGCGATGAGCGCCTGCCGAAGGCGGACGATGTTGTCCCCGCTCCGCTGGAAGAACAGGTCGATGTCTTTCGTAAAGCGCGGATGCCCATGATAGGCCACGGCGTAGCCGCCCACGATCATGTATTCAACGCCGTGTTCTTCGAGCAATCGCAACAACTCTTCGAAGTCGGGATGGGTACTCATACAGGAACTTCCCTGCCTCCAGTCGCAGTCTTTCAACTTCGTCCAGACGCTCTTCGGGCGTGCGGGTACGCCAGTAGGCCCGATCCTGCTTGGCTTGCTCTGAGTGGGTCGTGACAGTCAGTTTCATAACTCAAGTATACTCTGCCGCCACAGTGCAAGCAAGATTCAAGTTGATGTCTCATGGGGATAGGGGTATTCTGGGGACGTTCGGTGGGCTGCTGGCCCTATGGATTTACGATTTACGATTGACGATTTATGATTCTGTGTGTCCAGCGCTCCGCTTCCAATCGTAAATCGAGAATGGTGGATCTCAAGGGGATGCGCGATGGCGAAGGACTTGGAGCAAGTCTATCAGGAGCGGTTGAAGCGATACATCACGGCGATGCGGAACGAGAAGCCGGACATGATCCCGATCCGGCCGTTTGTCGCCGAGTTTACGGCGACGTATGCCGGGATGACGTGCCAGGACGTGGCGCACGACTACAACCGGGCGTTCGAGGCCGCTGTCAGGTGCGCGAAGGACTTCGGCTGGGACGCCGTCGTGGCGAACATGGTCTATGTCTGGACGGGTCTGGCTCAGGCGGCGGGGCTGCGATACTACGGCATCCCAGGCGTCCATATCCCTGCGGACAAGGGCTTCCAATACAGGGAGCCGCCCCAGGAAGAAGCCTTCATGAAACCGGATGAATATGACGCGCTGATCGACGACCCGACGGCCTTCCTCTACAACACGTGGCTGCCGCGAGTATCCACGGAGATCAGCAAGATCGGCGAGGGCTCCACGTACCGCAACAACCTCGCGCTGGTCAAGAGCGCCATGGCCATGCTCCAGTATTTCTATGCCTTCGGGCCTCAGATCGGGCGGCTGCGATCTGAGTGCGGTACAGCCTCCGCTATCGCAGGCATTTTCAAGGCCCCCTTCGACATTCTGGCCGACAAGCTGCGAGGTTATCTCGGACTGGTCAACGACATGCACACGCAGCCCAAGAAGGTGCTCAAAGCCTGTGAAGCACTCATGCCGCATTTGGTGCACGTGGGCCTGACGACGGCCGACCCGGCCAGACAGGTGCCCATCGGCTACTGGATGCATCGCGGCTGCGTGCCGTTCTTCAACCCCAAGCAGTTCGCGTCGCACTACTGGCCGACCCTCAAGCCCTGCATCGAGGAGTTCTGGAAGAACGGCCACCAGACGCTCTTCTACGCCGAAGGCCGGTGGAAGCATCACTTCGACACCTTCCGCGAGCTGCCCGACAGGAGCATCGTCTTCCACTGTGACCAAGACGACATCTTCGAGGTCCATCGCAAGCTCCACGACAAGTTCGCCATCAGCGGCGGCATTCCGAACATGATGCTGAGCTGGGGCACACCCGAGGAGGTGCGAGAGTTCTGCCTGCGCGTGATCAAGGAGGTGGCGAAAGACGGCGGCTACATCATGGACGCCGGCGCGATCATGCAGGACGATACGAACGTCGAGAACATGAGGATGATGACGCAGGTGTGCCGCGAGCACGGCGTTTATGCGTCCGGGTCGTACAAGGTACCCACGGACACGCCGCCGGCCGATCTGCCCTCGTCCACCGAGTCTCGTAAGAAGGTGACGGGAACGGCCGGTCGCGAAACGCCGAAGGTGAAACCGGGCACGTGTTTTCCATGGGAGGAGCGAGTGAAAGACCTGCCGCCGATCACCGGCGACAAAGACTTGGTCCGCGACGTCTGGGAGAGCATCGACGCCCTCGGATACACCTACATCTGGCAGATGCTGCTATCCTTCTGAATCGAGGTGAGCATGGGGCTTGACCGGCGTGGTTTTCTCAAGTGCGCGGCGGCTATGGGCGCAGGTATCGCACTGCCTTGCCTGGTGCGCTCCTCGGCACTGGGCAGAGCCGGGACTGTCGCCGCCAGCGAGCGCATCACCCTGGGCATGATCGGCACGGGCAGCCACGGCCGGGACATGAACCTCAAGACCTTTCTCACCTTCGATGACGCTCAGGTCGTCGCGGTCTGCGACGTGGACCGACGCCACAGCCAGATCGCGAAGGAGATGGTCGGCAAGCAATACGGCACCAGCGACTGCGCGGTCTATAGCGACTTTCGAGAGGTCCTCGCCAGAGGCGACATCGATGCCGTGATGATCTCCACGCCGGATCATTGGCACGTACCCATCGCCATCGCGGCGGCCAGGGCGGGAAAGGACGTCGAGTGCGAGAAACCCACGCTAACCGTTGAGGAGGGTCGCAGGCTCGTCGAGACGATGAAGCGGTACGGGCGTGTTTTTCAGTGGTCCACCGAAGATCGATCCGTCGATGTCTATCATCGCATGTGCGAGCTGGTCCGAAATGGTCGGATCGGCAAGGTCCACACGATCAAGGTCGAGCTGCCCAGCGGACCCACCAAGCCAGGCAATCCCCAGCCGATGCCTGTGCCGGAGGGATTCGACTACGACATGTGGCTTGGCCCCGCTCCCCGGGCCCCTTACACGACGGACCGCTGCCACTACGAATTCCGCTGGATTCTCGACTATTCCGGCGGCGAGCTGACGGACTGGGGGGCGCATCTGCTCGACGGCGCCCAGTGGGGCAACGACACGGAGCACACCGGTCCCGTCGAGGTCGAGGGCAAAGGGGTATTCTGGAGGGAGGGCCTATACAACACGGCCAGGGAGTTCCACATCGAATACACCTACGCCGACGGCGTGAAGCTCATCGTCGATTCCGGCACGCCGAGCCTGCGATTCGAGGGCTCCGACGGCTGGATCGGCAATCGCGGCTGGCGAGCCCCTCTGCAAGCCCAGCCCGCCTCTATTCTCGATTCTGTGATCGGGCCGAATGAGATCCACCTGTTCACCTGCCCTCAGGGCGAGCAACGCAACTTCCTCGACTGCGTCAAGTCGCGTCAGGAATGTTACTTCCCGCCGGAGATCGGTCAGCGATGCTTCACAATCGCCCACATCGGCAACATCGCCATGATCCTCGGCAGGAAGCTCAGGTGGGACCCTGCGAAAGAGCGATTCGTGAATGACGACGAGGCGAATCGGATGTTGGGCCGGGCCATGCGAAGCCCGTGGCATTTGCTGTGACAGCAACAGGAATGATGAGGGTCTATGTGATGATGAAGTACATCTGGACGATCGTGGTGCTGTCCGCGTGCGTCGCGGCGGCCGCCAGGGATTGCAGCGAATGTCACAAGCTTCAGCTTACCGGCAAGGACTTCTCCACGTGGCGAACGGAGACCGCCCAGTGGCAGATTGTCGGCGGCGCCCGCTTGAAGGCGACTGATGAGAAGGCTCTGGAGGCCGAGGGCGGCGCCGGCGCGATCCTCAACGGCCCGGCGGGCAGAACCAGGAACCTGTTCAGCCGGCAGGACTTCGGCGACGTCCGGGCGCACATCGAGTTCATGGTATCGAAGGACTCAAACTCCGGCGTGTATCTCCAGGGGCGTTACGAGACCCAGATCTTCGACAGTTGGCAGAAGCAGCCCGAGTATCCTGGCATCGAGTGCGGCGGGATCTACCAGCGGTGGGACGAGAGCAGGGACATCAAAGGCTTCGAAGGACATTCGCCCCGCGTGAATGCGTCCAAGCCGCCGGGACAGTGGCAGACATTCGATATCGTTTTTCGCTCGCCGCGATTTGACAAGGACGGCCATAAGATCGCCAACGCGCGATTCGAGAAGATCGTGCACAACGGCGTCCTCGTCCACCGGGACGTCGAGTTGACCGGACCGACGCGAGCCAGCGCGTACGACGACGAGAAAGCCACCGGGCCCCTCATGCTCCAGGGCGATCACGGCCCTATCGCCTATCGCAATCTCTGGCTCGCGCCGGCGGGACCCAATCCCTTCTTCGCCATGGATACCGCCACGAAGGACGAGAAGCACAAGACCGCGAGCGAGCAGGCACAGATGCTCAAGGAACTCGGCTATGCCGGGATCGGCATCGGCTATGCAGGGACCGATGCACTTTCGGAGATGCTCAAGGAGCTCGACCAGCGCGGGCTGGAGCTCTTCGCCGTGTACACCGGCATCAACGTCGATGCGGGTGCCCAACCCTACGATCCTTCATTGAAGGACGGACTGAAAGTCCTCGACGGGCGAAACACGATCCTCTGGCTGTTTGCGCAAAGTCAGTCGCTGAAGCCTTCTGCCTCGCAGGGCATTCCCAGAGCAGCGAAGATCGTCAGCGAGCTGGCCGACATGGCCGCTGCGCACAAAGTGCGCATCTCACTGTACCATCATCAGGGTTTCTGGCTCGAAACCATTGACGACGCAAAGCGAATCGCGGATGAAGTCAACCGTCCGAACGTGGGCGTCACGTTCAATCTGTGCCACTGGCTGCGGGTCAGCAAGGATCGCAATATCAAGGCGGCCATCGAACGAGCGATGCCGCGATTGTCCGTGGTGAACATCAACGGCGCCGACAACGACGGTCAGGACTGGAAGACCTTGATTCAGACGCTCGATCGCGGTACTTTCGACGTGCGTGGATTCCTGGAGACGCTTCGTGATGCCGGATACACCGGTCCCATCGGCTTCCAGGGGTATGGCATCGGCGGCGACGCGCACGAGAATCTCAAACGCACGATGACGGCGTGGGAGGAGCACTCCCAGGTTCTTCGTGGCGATGTGAAGCCCTTCGGCGAGCCGAAGAAGACGCCGTAGCAAAAGGATCTTCCCATCCGTCCTATGGGTCTCATCAGTCCCATAGGACGAATAGGACGAATAAGACCAATAGGACGGACATGGAAACTCTAAGACTCCTGCGCGACTACTTTCCAACAGCCATCTACACAGGCAAGTGCCTGGTGTTTATCAGCGAGGACTGGCGCGTCGAGCTGACCGAGCACAAGGACAGCGATTTCAGCAAGGGTACGAACCAGCCTTCCATCATTCGTGTGCGAATCTTCAAGAGGGCCATCAACGGCGAATTCACCGCCGGTTTCTATGAGGACTTCCAACTGCCTTCCCTCGGCGAGCTGGCCGAGCAGATCGAGAAATACGTGCAAGCGGCGATCGGCGCGAACTTGCAGGAGAGGACCGAATGACCCGGCAGCGACCGCCGCTCGCGCGTCGGCTTTCCCGTTTGCCGTGAGCCGTTGTGTGCAACACCTGCGACAGCGGAGCGATTTGTTCTATGACCAAGCCAGTGATTCAAGAGAGTCCGGGCGGCGTGGTCTTCACCGCCAAGGTGGTTCCCGGCAGCAGCAGGACGACTGTCGCGGGCGTCCTGGAGGACATGGTCAAAGTCCGGGTCGCAGCGGCCCCCGAGAAGGGCAAGGCGAACCAGTGCCTCGTCACATTTCTGGCCAAACAGCTCGGTGTCAAGAAAGGCGACGTCGAGATCGTCTCCGGCCAGACGCGGCCCATCAAGCAAGTCCGCATAACCGGGATTTCCACCGCCGACCTGTTGGCGAGGCTCGGACTCGACGAGTAATCACAGCATCGGCGTGGTGGGTTCAGCAGCCGGCTGGCGATTCGCGCGCGGCAGGCAGGTGGCCATCAATCTCCTCGGGTGTCAGGCGGCCGCGGCTTCGACGCACGTGCAGCCGGGGGTTCGCGAGCGTATCGGTTACTGAGGTCGGTCCGGCAGGGCCTTCAGGCGGATGTTGCGTATCGCCCCGGTCGTCGCGTACGTGGCGATGCCCAACGGCTGCGAAAGGTCCACTTCGATCCGGATGCCCACCTTGCGGCCGGTGATGTCCACATCCACGAGGTCCTCGTCATCCAGCCAGGCCTGGATGCGGTCTGGCACGACACGAAGCCGGACCTTGTACCACTTGCCCTTTTCGAAGCTGATCATGCGGGTCGTTTCGTTCTCGGACGCGTCATAGTGATCCAGGCTGGACAAGCCGCAGACGCTCCCGCCCCAGCCGCCAAGAATGAGCGTGCAAGGGTTCTCTGCCACCGGGAATGTCAGGCCGCAGAAGAAGTCGTTGCCTTCGACCCGCATCGCCTCCAACGAGATCTCATAGTTCATGCGAATGACCGGCCCGGCCCACGTGATCCCGGTCATGTAGTTCCCCATCGGCAAGCAAATGGCTCCATCCTTGACGGAAACGTCGCCCTGGCCCCCGAAGTCCGTGATCGTCCACTGACCCAGCGTCTGACCATCGAAAAGGCTGATCTCCTGCCCCGGCTTGATCGCAGCCTGCGGCTCGGGCTCTGGTGCCGCCTGGACTTGGCCGACGGCGGGCGCCTGAGGTGGCTGCTCGGCCTGGACCTCGTCTTTCACCGGCTTCTCCTGCCGTTCGGGATAACAGCCACTGCTGACCAACAGACCCAGGGTCGCAAGAACAGGCAACACCCGGATCAAGATGCCGCCCCGGCTGTGCCCCACGAGGTCGCTCCTACACAAGGTCAGGTCTCTGTGATGTGAGCCTATTGCTGCCATATGATCCTCCCGAAGCTCGAATTTCTATTTGAACAGACTAAGGCGTCGGTTACAATTAGACAAGAGATAATTCGTTGGGTGGTCGATTCCTCCGGGCCGGATGAGTTCAGAAAGGGAGAACTCCGGACGATAACAACACGTATGACTGGTGATTCCCACGGGTCGGAGATTCCAGGTTTCTATTCTGCCCGCGGTGAGTGAGGACTGTAACACCCTGGAAGCCCTCGTATTGAGCAAGAAAATGAGAAGAGTCTTGGCGGTTGCCGCAATCCTTCTGGTCTTCTGTTCGGCGCCGGTTCTTGGTCAGCTTGCAAATGCCGGCAAGGCAGGGATTTACGTCAAGTCCCTGGACCAGGTGCTTCGGCTGCAGGAGGACGACATTGACTTGGCGACGGCTGTCCTGATCGCCTCGGAGTACTGGAGCGACATCGTACACGGGCGTCGTTATCTGGAGCGGCTGGATGCAATGGCCCTGGAGATTCAAAGAAGACTGCGGCAGCAAGGCTTGCCGACAGATTTCCGGGCAATCCCCGTCATCAACGACTACCTGTTCAATGAGCTGGGTTACAGGACGATCTCCCATGCGAACGACCCGAACGATCTGTTCCTGCATTCCGTCATGGACAGACGCCAGGGGTACTGTCTGAGCCTGTCGGTGCTCTACCTGGCCCTGGCAGAGAGACTGGGCCTGAAAGTGTACGGCGTCGTGGTTCCCGGCCATTTCTTCGTCCGGTATGACGGCGGGCGGGTGCGGTTCAATATCGAAACGACCAGCAACGGCGCCAGCCCCCCCGACGATCACTACATGACGAAATTCGATGTCCCGGACAATGTAAACGATACGATCTACATGCGGAATCTGACCAAGCGTCAGACGCTGGGTTGTTTCTTCAACAATCTGGGCAACGTCTACAGTGATATCGGGGATACCGATACGGCTCAGGTCGCGCTGGAGCGGGCGGCGATGATCAATCCCACGCTGTCCGAATCCCGGGCGAACCTTGGGAACATCTACTTGCAGAAGCACCGGGTGAACGAGGCCGTTCAGCAGTACAAGGCGGCTTTGCGACTCAATCCAAAAGACCCGAAGACCTACAACAACCTGGGCAACGCGGACGCGGAACTGGGCCGGCTGACCGACGCGGCCAACTCCTACCAGCAGGCTCTGGACCTGGATCCGAACTTCACCGATGCCTACAGGAATCTGGCCTTGGTACGCACACGGCAGGAGAAGTACCGCGAGGCGATCTCCCACCTGAACCAGGCGGCCGGCATCGAGCCGAAGGATGCCCAGATCTACAACCAGATCGGCGATGTCTACTATCGGATGCGCGACTACAAGGCCGCCGAAACCCAGTTTCACAAAGCATTGAACCTCAAGCCCGACCTGGCTGAAGCCTATTATGGCCTGGGGATCTGCTATCGCGATCAGGGCCAGTCGGCCGACGAGATTCAGGCCTACAAGGCCGCTCTGGCGATCAAGCCCGATCTGCTGGCGGCTCTGATCAACCTGGGCAACGCCTGCTTCAGCCAGAAGGACTATGACTCCGCCATCCAGTATTACAACCAGGCCGTGACAATCAAGCCGGATGACGCGTGGATTTACTTCAACCTGGGGTCAGCCTATTCCAATCTTGAGGACTTCGAACAGGCGACAAAGGCCTATGTCCAGGCCGTGACACTGGACCCCAAGATTGGCGATGCACATCACGGCTTGGCCTACGGCTACTACAAGCTCCAGAAGTATGACCTCGCGTGGAAGCATATCAACGTCGCCAAGGCACTCGGCGTCAAGATCGCCGATGACCAGATGCAGGCCATCAAAAGCAGGCTGAAATGACCCCGGTGGCAGCCAGAGAAATTCTGCAACAATCCTGAAAGAATGGCTTGACAAGGCCGGCGACAGCCATTAGAATACCGGTGTAGTTTTGGGAGTGGGCGGGCCAGACAGCGTAAGGGTGGGCAATCCGACGGAAAAGCCTCTGATCGGGATTATCGGTGGCATCGGTTCCGGCAAAAGCACCGTCGCAGCGGAGTTCAAAAACCTGGGCTGCGCAGTGATTGATGCGGATTCGATTGCCCACGAGTTGCTCAGAGAAGATGAGGTCCGCGACACAGTCATACAGCTCTTCGGCCCTGGGGTTCTGAATGCCTGCGGAGAGCTGGATCGCAAGCGGCTCGCCGCAATCGTGTTTGCCGACACGAGGCGCCTGTCGGCGCTGAACGGAGTGCTTCATCCGCGAGTGTTGCAGCGAACCGAAGAGCTGATTGCGCAGTACAATACGGATAGCCACACCAGAGCGATTGTACTGGACATGCCTCTGCTGGCCGAGGTCGGATGGGCAGACCGTTGCGACAAGGTGATCTTCGTGGCCTGTGACCGCAAACGAAGAGTCGAGAGAGCCAGTGGTTTCTTGAGCGACCGAGAGATCGAAATCCGTGAAAATTCGCAAATTTCTCTGGACAGCAAGGCCAGGTTGGCCGATAACATTGTAGACAACAACTCTGACTTCTCGGCGTTAGTCAGGCAAATCACAGAAATCTTCTCTGAGATAGCTAAGTAGAATCGGTAGGTGTGGTTCAGCAGGGAGTCGCGCTTCTTGCCGTCGCCGGAGCAGGCGGCGCACGTGTACCAGCGCAGTCCAACACTCAGATTCCGCAGGACCACAACCAGGAGAAGACGATTCACGGTACGTGTCGCCCGCATCGGCGGCGACAGGCTCATACCTGCATGGACAGGGGCAAGGGTGACAGAGTAGTGTCGGTAACTGGAAAAGGAGCAGTCATGGCGAAGGCCAGAACAACCAAGAAGAAGAAAAACCAGAAGAGGAAGAACGTGGAAGAGGGAGCCCTTCTCGAGGACCAGATGGAAGAATCCGATCCTGCGACGGCAACTGCGGCGGACGAGGCTCCTGAGACCCCCGGAGCGGGGCAGACGGAGACAACGAAGCCTGTCACAAATGCCGAGCCTGGAGACAACGGGGACCTGGGAACCACCGTGGCGGTCGCGGAGCCCACGGACGAGGAGTCCACGCACGCCAAGTACGAGCGCATCAAGAAGGGCAATCTGTACCTGACGGACTTGCAGAGACTCACGGTGGCTGAGCTCCATGAAATGGCCAAGAAGGAGGGCATCACGGAGTACAGTGCTCTGAAGAAGCAGGATCTGATCTTCCGGATTCTCAAGGAACAGATCCGGCAGAACGGGCTGATGTACGGTGAGGGGGTCCTGGAGGTCCTGCCCGACGGCTATGGCTTCCTCCGCAATCCCGACTACAACTATTTGTCCTCCTCGGACGATATATACGTGTCCCCGTCACAAATCCGGCGCTTCGGTCTGCGGACGGGCAACATCGTTTCCGGACAGATTCGGCCGCCAAAGGACTCGGAGAAGTACTTCGCCCTGCTGCGGGTGGAGGCGATCAACTTCGAGAACCCCGATCTGCTGGCGGACAAGATCGTCTTCAGCGATCTGACCCCCTTGCACCCGGAACAGCGTCTGATCCTGGAGACGAGTTCGGACGAGCTGAACATGCGGATCATCGACCTGGTGACGCCGGTGGGCAAAGGCCAGCGCGGCCTGATCGTGGCCCCCCCGCGTACCGGCAAGACGATTCTGTTGCAGAAGATGGCCAACGCGGTCACGACGAACCATCCCGAGGTCAAGCTGATCGTCCTGCTGATCGACGAGCGCCCCGAGGAAGTGACCGAAATGGAGCGCAAGACCGCCGACAGCGTCGAGGTCATCAGCTCGACGTTCGATGAACCCGCCGCTCGTCACTGCCAGGTGGCCGAGATCGTCATCGAGAAGGCCAAGCGCATGGTCGAGTATGGCACGGACGTTGTGATCCTGCTCGATTCCATCACTCGTCTGGCCCGCGCGTACAACAACGAGACGCCGCACTCGGGCCGTATTCTGACCGGTGGTGTGGACGCCGGCGCGATGCAGATGCCCAAGAAGTTCTTCGGCGCCGCTCGAAAGATCGAGGAAGGCGGATCGCTGAGCATCTTCGCGACCGCTCTGATCGACACCGGCTCCAAGATGGACGAAGTGATCTTCGAGGAATTCAAAGCGACCGGCAACATGGAATTGCACCTGGATCGGCGGCTCGTGGACCGGCGAGTCTGGCCGGCCATCGAGATCACGCGAAGCGGAACGCGACGCGAAGAATTGCTGCTCGACCCGAAGGAGCTCGAGCTTGTCTATCGCCTCCGCAGGGTACTGAGCGATCTCAACCCGGTCGAGGCAGTTGAGCTGCTCAAGAGCCGGTTGGCCAAGACCAAGAGCAACGCCGAGTTCCTCATGACGATGAACCTGGATTGACGACCCGTGCCCGCGGACGAGAGGGCCGCTGCCCGCTGCCCGCCAGACGGGCTCTTTACACATGGATTGCGGACGATTACCATACTTCCGGCAGGCATACGTCTGCCGGAATTTTTTTGCTGACTCTTGATGTGGATGTGTGATGGCCGAGCAGTTGTCCAAGGTGTACGACCCCAAGACGGTGGAGGAGCAGGTAAATGAATTCTGGCTGTCGAATCAGTACTTTCATGCGGACCCTTCGCGACGTGATCAGCGGCGAGGCACGTTCACGATCGTCATTCCCCCGCCGAACGTGACGGCCGCCCTGCACCTCGGCCACGCGCTGAACAACACGCTACAGGACATCCTCGTACGAATGCGCCGGATGCAGCGGTACGAGACGCTGTGGATGCCGGGCACGGACCACGCCGGCATCGCCACGCAAACCGTCGTGGAGAAACGTATCCTCACGGAGGAAGGCAAGAAGCGCACCGATTTTCAGCGTGGAGAATTCGTCCGGCGCGTTCAGACGTGGAAGGACGAGTACGAGACGACCATCCTCGGCCAATTGAAAGCTATGGGCTGCTCGTGTGACTGGCAGCGGACGCGATTCACGATGGACGAGGTTTGTGCCAGGTCGGTCCGTGCGGCGTTCTCCAAGCTCTTCAAGGACGGCCTCATCTATCGCGGCAAGCGACTGGTGAACTGGGACCCGGCCACGCAGACGGTTCTCGCCGACGACGAGGTGGAACACGAGACGATTCAAGGCTTCTTCTGGTACATGAAGTATCCCCTGGTCGAACCGGTCGACATTGACGGGCGGCGCGTCGAACAAGTCACGGTGGCCACCACGCGGCCGGAAACCATGCTCGGCGATACGGCTGTGGCCATGAACCCGAGCGATCCACGCGCCAAGTCTCTCGTGGGCAAGCAAGTCCGCCTGCCCATCGTCGGGCGAGTGATCCCGATCATCGCCGACGAGCACGTGGTGCTGCCCAATCCCGAGGGCGAGGATGAGAAGGCCCGGTTCTCCACCGGCTTTCTCAAGGTGACTCCCGCCCACGACCCGGATGACTGGGCCATCGGCCAGCGGCATCACCTGGCGGTCATCAACGTGATGGCGCCCGACGGCTCGATCAGCGACAAGTACGGCTGGACCGATTGGGACCAGATCAAGAACCCGGATGTGGAGAGCCTCATTGGGC
The DNA here is from genome assembly GCA_016928975.1 of Sedimentisphaerales bacterium. Next base: position 23,483 of record JAFGJR010000229.1, read on the forward strand.
TCGACCGCTTCGAGGCTCGCGAAGCCGTGGTGGAGTGGTTCCGTCAGGAGAATCTGCTGGAGGAGGTGCGTGACTACGCGCATGAGGTCGGTCACAGCTACCGCAGCCATGTCCCCATCGAGCCCTACCTGTCCGACCAGTGGTACATCGCCGTGAAGAAGCCGATCGACCACCTGGCCGGGAAGTTCGGCCAGGGCATGATTGAAGGAACAGATGTCCCCGTCAATTCACTGGCGGGTCTGGCATTGAAGCCCCTGCTCGACGGCCGCCTGCGATTCATCCCCGAGCGATACGCGAAGACCTATCAGACCTGGCTGGAGAACCTGCGCGACTGGCCGATCAGCCGCCAGCTCTGGTGGGGACACAGAATACCAGTGTGGAGCATTCGGCCAAGCACAATCTTCACGCTCTGGGGTACCCGCAATGGGAATAAGAGTGTGGCCGAACACCATCGTGACTCGGGGATTCCATTCTCCAACCAGACTGAACGAATCATCCGAGAATCTCCGGAGTCGCGCCATATTGTCAATGAACAACACCCGGATTGGAATGTGGCTCGCATTTTTGAGCGGATGCGAGGGGGAGAATGGAACATCATTCATATTTCACTACGTGATGCCAACGATCCTGCCATTCCCATGCTCGAGGAACTCGGCTGGGTTAGAGACGACGATGTCTTGGACACTTGGTTCTCGTCGGCGTTGTGGCCGTTCAGCACTTTGGGGTGGCCGCAGGACTCGGCGGAGTTGAAGGCGTTCTATCCGGGGGACGTGCTGTGTACCGCGAGAGAGATCATCACGCTGTGGGTTTCGCGCATGGTGATGATGGGGCAATACTGCGTCGGCGACATTCCATTCAGCGATGTCTATATCCACGCGATGATCCAGGATGGCGAAGGACGCAAGATGTCCAAGAGTCTCGGCAACGGCATCGACCCGCTCGTCGCGATCAACAGCCACGGCGCCGACGCGATGCGGTTCACCCTGGCCAGCATGACGACGGACACTCAGGACATCCGCATGCCGGTCGTCCCCATGACGCTCCCGGACGGGCGCAAGGTCAACACCTCGCCCAAGTTCGACATCGGGCGCAACTTCTGCAACAAGCTCTGGAATGCGTCGCGCTTCGCCATGATGAACATCGAAGGCCTCGATCCCGACGGCTTCGACGCCGCGAAGATGGACATCACCGACAGGTGGATCCTCTCTCGTCTTGCGGCCACGCGACGAGAAGTCACCGAATCTCTCGACGCCTTCAAATTCAGCGAGCCCCTGAACCAGTTGTACCGCTTCTTCTGGAACGACTTCTGCGACTGGTATCTCGAATGGGTCAAGTACCGGATGAGGGAGGACCAGAGCAAGAAGGTCGCACAGAATGTTCTGGCTTTCGTGCTGGATTGCACGTTGCGCCTGCTGCATCCGTGTGTGCCGTTCATCACGGAGGGGATCTATCAGCGGCTCAACGAACTGGCTCCGGCCAGAGGTCTGAAAGGTCTCGCGCAGATCGACCGTGCAGAAGCTTTGGTCGTCGCGCCCTGGCCGACCGACATGGAGCAGTTTGGAGATCCGCAGGCGGAGGCGCAGATCCAGACGGTTCAGGAGGTTGTCCGGGCGATCCGCGATATTCGAAGCACGTACAATCTGCCGCCGAGCCAGAAGCCTACGGCGTCGGCCAGTGCGCCCAAGGCCACGGCCGATGCGCTGCAGGCAAATCGCGATCTCGTCTGCCAATTGGCCGGCCTGAGCGGCTTCGAGGCGGCGGGGAATCTGCCCAAGCCGAACAATGCGGCGGCCGCGATAGTAGGAGAGACACAGGTCTACCTGCACGACGTGATCGACCCGAAGGCCGAGCGAGCCCGGCTCGAAAAGCAGAGGCAGGAGCTGGAACAGGCCAAGAAGGCTGTTGAGGCCAAGCTGAACAACGCGAATTTCGTGGCGAGGGCCAAGCCGGAAGTGGTCGCCCAGGCTCGAGACAGGCTCCAGCAGCTTCAGGAGCAGTTGCAGGCCGTCGAGGGGCACCTTGCGGAACTGGGTGGCTGAGATACCAAAGGGGGATTTCGATGGAAGTGGAAGTTGAACTGTCACGGATCATCATCAATGAGACTTCCGATCAGCAGATCATCGTCTTGAAGGAGCGCCACGGCACGCGAGGCTTTCCCATCGTCATTGGGATCGTGGAGATTTTCGCGATCGATCGTCGATTGAAAGGGATCAAGCCGCCCCGCCCGATGACTCATGATCTGCTGGCCAGCGTGATCGAGAGCCTCGGCGCGCGCGTCGAGCGCATCGTCATCGACGACCTCCGCAATCATACATTCTACGCGAAGATTCATCTGAGCATCGACGGACGCAGCGTCACCGTCGATTCGCGGCCGTCCGACGCCATCGCCCTGTGCGCCGCCATCGAAGCCCCTATTTTTGTGGCTGAACACGTATTTGACAAGACGAATCAGTGAACAGGGTCGCCAGGATCAGCAGGGCGACGGCCACGCAGAGCATCACATCGGCCACGTTGAACGTATGCCAGTGCCTGCCCGGCCAGTAGACCACGTCGATGAAATCGCGGACCCGCCCGCCGTTGAAGAGGCGGTCCCACAGATTGCCACTGACTCCCGCGGCGAACAGCCCCAGTGCCGCCTGAACGATCCGCTGCTGGGCACGACCAAACAAGAACACGCTCAGAATCACGATCAGCGCCAGCGCCGCCACCGCAACCAGGAACAGATATCGACCTGTCGCAATTCCAAACGCGGCACCGTCGTTCAACGCCAGGCGGAACGAGAGAAAGCCGTCGACAATCTCCGTCCCCTGCCCGGGCTCGTACTCCAGCCAGGTGAAAACCGCGCGCTTCGTCCACAGATCCAATGCCAGGCCAAGGACCACGATGACCCAGAAGATCAGATGTGCCTTTGCGTCGGGTAATCCCGTGATGTAATGGTTCCACGATCTGCCGACCGATGCCCCCGAATTCGTCTTCTTCTGTCTTTCCGTGTCCATGTATCTAATAGCTCAATCCGCGCAACGGATTCTCCAGTTTTGACTGTTCCCGGATTAGTTGTTCCAGGACCTCATGTTTGGGCTGTTGCGGCGCGATACTCAACGAGCGTCGCCACAGCTTGATCGCCTCCGCCTGGAGGCGTGGGTCCGCCGTACGGCGAGCCTTGATCATATACGCAACACCCAGACCCCTGTAGGCCTCCCAGTCACTCTTGTCGAAGTTTATCGACTTCTGGTACATCTGTACAGCCTGATCGATATCGCCGAGCCTGATCAGACAGTAGCCCAGATGCCGGAACGCGGCACCGTCCGCTGGACGCAGTTGTGCAGCGGAAATCAGCACGTCTTTGGCCTTGTCGTACCGCCCGACCTTCATATGGGCTACGGCCAGAGCCAGCATCGCGTCGACGTCCCCGTCGTTCAATGACAAGAGCCGCATGTATACCTGGATCGCCTGCTCGTAATCCTTCTGCCCCTCGTAGACCCGGGCCAACAGATGCAGGACCTCTTCGGTTCGCTCTCCGGTCTGTTCCGCCTGTTCGCAGTAGACCAGGGACTTCACATGGTGTCCCGCTTTCAGATAGCACTCCGCGGCGCCGATCCGTGCATCCAGGCTCTTGGGATCCAAGTCGGCGGCTCTGGCGTATGCATCGGCCGCTTCAGGATAGTGGTCGAGCCTCTTGCAGGCCGCCGCAAGGTTCATGTGGTTTTCGAACGACCAGGGATTCAACGCCGCCGCCTTCCGGAACGCCGCCAGAGCTTTCTCACGGTTCCCCAGCTTCTGGTGGGCCTTTCCCAGTTCTGAGTACGCCAGGGCGAAATCCGGGTCCGCCGCGACCACGGCATTCAGCTTGGCGACCGCAAGCTCGTCCTGGCCCAGCTCGCGGAGCATGACGGCGTCCAGATACACGTCCCCCGGCGGCTGCTTCGGCGCACAGCCGGCGATCAGCCCCAGCGCTGCGAACGGAAAGCTCAGCGAAACCAGGATTGCACTTGTCTTCGGCCCAGACACAAGGCTTCCTTTCCAGCCCAAACAGGAGGCCCGGACGGCATACGCGTCCACGGTCGCATTCCGTGCCCGGTCTGAATTATACTGAATCCCTGCGGATCGTAAAAGGCCCTCAGTTCTACACTTGCATGTGCGTGCGGTCATGGCGGCGAAAGATTTGACAGGTGCGGCTGGGAGTCAGTATGATGTGAAGCTCTTCTGGATCAGCCGTCCGGCAGGACGAAGCTACGCTTCATTTACTGCTATTGAAAGGCATAGGGTACATGACCAAAGAAGCAGCCGCGATCAGGAAAAGGCCATGCGTGCTCATCATACGCGATGGCTGGGGCTACAATCCCGATCGCCACGAAGACCCCTATAACGCGATCAAGCAAGCCCACACGCCGACGGACGACGCGCTCATGGCGGAGTACCCGAATTGCCTCATCCACACCTACGGCGAGTACGTCGGGCTCCCCGACGGCACGATGGGCAACAGCGAGGTGGGCCACCAGAATATCGGAGCCGGGCGAATCGTCCCCCAGGAATCGGTCCGGATCACCCACACGATCCGCGACGGCTTCTTCTTCGAGAATCCGGAGTTTCTCAATCTCATCCGGTTCGTCAAGGACCACGGCGGCACGATGCACGTCATGGGCCTGTGCAGCGATATCGGTGTTCACTCTCGCCTCGAACACCTGTACGGTCTGCTCGAACTGGCGAAGCGCAACGGCCTGGCCAACGTGTTCATCCACGCTTTCACCGACGGGCGCGACTCGCCGCCGGACAGCGGGATCCGATACATCGCCGACGTAGAGAAGAAGGCGAAGGAGATCGGGGTCGGCACGATCGCCACCGTCATGGGTCGCTTCTACGCGATGGACCGCGACAGCCGCTGGGATCGCGTGCAGAAGGCATACGACTGCCTCAGGTTCGGCAAGGGCCTCAAAGCACGCGGCGCGAGCGAGGCGATTCGAACCAGCTACGCGAGAAACGTGACGGATGAATTCATCGAGCCGACCGCCATCGTTAGCGACGACAACGAGCCGCTGGCGACGATCTCGGATGGCGATGGCGTCGCATTCTTCAATTTCCGCGGCGACCGGCCTCGCGAGATCACCCGCGCGTTTGTGGACCCGGGTTTCAAGGAGTTTCCGCGAACGACGCGGGCGGACGTCTACTTCGTCTGCATGACCGAATATGATGCGACGATTCCAGCCCCCGTGGCATTCCCGAAACCCACCAGGATGAAGAACATCCTCGCCGCGTACTGGAGCTCGCTGGGGATCAAGCAGTTCCGTTGCGCCGAGACGGAGAAATACGCGCACGTGACGTTCTTCTTCAACGACTACACGGAGAAACCCTTCAAAGGCGAGGACCGGCAGATCGTCCCGTCGCCCAAGGTTCGCACGTACGATCTCAAGCCGGAGATGAGCGCCTACGAGGTGGCGAACGTCGTCCTCGAGCGGCTGGACTCGGACAAATATGACGTCATGGTGGTCAATTTCGCCAACCCTGACATGGTGGGTCACACGGGGGATCTGGCCGCGGCCGTCAAGGCGGCGGAGACCGTCGATCAGTGCGTCGGCAAGATCCTCGACAAGGTCAAGAGCATGGGCGGCGCGGCAATCGTCACCGCCGATCACGGCAACTTCGAGAAGATGATCGATGGCTCCCCGGACAATCCCCACACGGCGCACACAGTCGGGGACGTGCCTCTGGTGGTCTTCGATGACCGCTACGGAGGTGCGAAGCTGCGCGACGGCGGCACGCTGGCCGATATCGGTCCGACCCTACTGAAGATGATGGGATTGCCCCAGCCGCCGGAGATGACCGGTCGCAGCCTTCTGCCCGACTGACGCGCGGACGCCGGCGACGAATCGACGTAGGGAGTACCATATGGCAGATGTGTTTCCTGAGGCTATGCCGATGCTCCCCGAAGCGAATGTTCCCGTGCCGGAATGGAATGGTCATGGGTAAGATCGTCCACCTCGATCAGAACATGGTGAACATGATCGCGGCCGGCGAGGTGATCGAGCGGCCGGGCAGCGTGGTCAAGGAGTTGATGGAGAACAGCATCGACGCCGGGGCCACCCAGGTCAGCGTGGCCGTAGAGGACGGCGGCCGCAAGCTCATCAGTGTCACGGATAACGGCAACGGCATGGATGCCGTGGATTTGGATGCCGCCTTCGAGCCCCATGCAACCAGCAAGATCAGGGAGGTTGATGATCTACAGAGCATCTCCACGCTCGGCTTTCGCGGCGAGGCGCTGGCCAGCATCGCTGTGGTCGCCCAGGTCCGTGCCGTCAGTCGTACGAAGGAGTCCGACCAGGTCCACTGCATCGAGATCGATTGTGGAGTGAAAAAGCCCGTTAGCCCGTGCAGCGGCGATTTCGGGACCACGATCCAGGTGCGGGACCTGTTCTACAAGACGCCGGCACGGCGGAAGTTCCTCCGGACGGCCAATACCGAGCTCGGATACGTGAGCGAGCAGTTCACGCGAATCGCTCTCGCGCGGACGGATGTGGCATTGACGCTGAGCCACAACAACCGGGAGCTCCATCGGCTTGCAGAACGCCAGACGACCAGGCAGCGGATCGCCCAACTCTTCCCCATGCTCGCTGCGGAGGCCGGCGATGATCTCGTCGAGGCGCAAACCGGCGAGCGGGGAATTCGCATCTGCGCACTGCTCGGCCGTCCCAGCGTCTCGCGGACGAGCGGCCAATTCCAGTACACGTTTCTGAACGGCCGATTCATCCGCGACAAGTTCGTCTCTCACGCCGTCAAGGAAGCCTACCGCGGGCTGCTCGAACCCAATCGGTTCCCCATCGTCTTTCTGTTCATCGAGATGTCACCGTCCGAGTACGACATCAACGTGCATCCGACGAAGATCGAGGTCCGGTTCGGCAACGCCAACCTGGTCCATTCGCAGGTCCTGGGGACGTTGCGAGAGACGCTCCTGGGCATGGACCTTCACGTGCCCGCGAGGATTCGGGGCGGCGAGCCGGCGACGACGGACGATACAGCCGACCGGCAACTGAAGCGTCAGGGAATCGCCGATGCCATGGCGGAGTTCTTCCGGAAGCACCGCCCGACCGACGTGCAGCAGCGACTCGATTTCCGGGTGGACATGCCAGCCGGCAATCCTCCGCGCCGGCCCCGTCCGGTCGACCCGCCTGTTTCGCCGGCGGCAGCGGCTGTCCCCATGCAACCCGCTGGTGAGCCCAAGTATCTCCAGATTCACGACAGCTACATCGTCGAGCAGACGGAGGACGGTTTCGTCATCATCGACCAGCATGCGTTGCACGAGCGCATGCTGTACGAAACGCTGTGCCGACGAGTCCGACAGGAGCACCTTGAATCGCAACGGCTGCTCTTGCCCGAAACCATCCAGATCACGGATGGGCAGGCTGCCGCGATAGAAGCCAACGCGGAGCTGATCGCGCGGCTCGGCCTCGAGCTGGTGCCTTTCGGACCGAGGACGTACGCCGTCCAGGCGTTTCCAACACTGATCGGGCGTGTCCCGCCCGCCGAGTTCATTCAGGACCTGGTCGATCTTCTGGTCGAGAAGGGCAACGCGCTGTCTGCGGAGGACCTGTTGAACGAGGTGCTCAGCATGACCGCCTGCAAAGCGGCCATCAAGGCGGGCCAGAAACTCAGCGATGCGGAGATCCGCCAGTTGCTCGCCGACCGTGAGCGATACGAGTCAACCAGTCGGTGTCCCCACGGCCGGCCGACAACCATCAAATTCTCGATCGGTGAGCTGGAAAAACAGTTCAAGAGGACCTGATGAAAAAGTGGTGGATTCTGCTGGTCATGTTCATCACCTGGATCGGCCTGGGCTGCGTACTGCTGCGGCCGGGACACGCCCACGCGGCATTGGAGGGACGGCCCTCGCACGCGCCCGCCCGGATCGTCTCCATGGCGCCCAATCTCACCGAGATTCTCTTCTCGCTGGGACTGGAGGAGAACCTCGTCGGCGTCACCCAAGACAGCGATTACCCCCCTGCGGCGACCCGGAAGCCGGCTGTAGGCACATTCTGGCAACCCAACATCGAGGCGGTCATCGCCCTCCGACCCGACCTGGTCGTAGCGATGGATTTCGAGCAACAGCGCAGTCTGACAGGGCGGCTGGCGCGCATGGGCTACCACTGCCTGACACTCGACACCTCGACCGTGAGCGATCTCTTTGAGGCCATATCGACCGTGGCTGCCGCCACCGGCAAGCGCCGACACGCTGAACGCGTGATCAAGGACATGAAAGCAAAGGTGGCGTCCGTCGCAAACACCACAACGGGCAGGGACCAAGTGAGAGTCCTGTGGGTTGTCCAGCGAGACCCGCTCCGCGTGGCGGGCCGCGGTACATTCATCAACGAGACGATTGAGCTGGCAGGCGGCGAGAACGCCATCGGCCCATCCATCTACATGTATCCCCCTATCGGCGGAGAGCAGGTCATCGCCTCGGCGCCCCAGGTCATCATCGAGCCCTCCATGCTGGGCGGCGATCTGCGCGAGCATCGCAGACAGGCGATTTCCTACTGGGGCAGATATCCGACCGTGCCCGCCGTCGCCAACGGGCGCATCTACGTGATCGACGGGGACCTCGTCTCGCGTCTGGGCCCCCGACTTGGCGATGCCATCGAGGTCATCGCAAAATGCCTCCGGCCGGAACTCTTTGGAGAATAGACGGTGACGCAACTGCTCTCTCCGAGAACCCTGCTCATCCGAATCGTCATCGCGACGCTCGTCCTGATCGCGACGATGCTTCTGTGCTCTCTCGCCGGCTCGGAACGGATCTCTCTCAAGGCGGCTTTCAGCGGCACTCATGAGCCCGACTCGCCCAATCCCGACTACGAGATTCTCATGCACATTCGCGTGCCGCGTGTGCTTCTTGCCGCAATCGTCGGCGCGGCCCTGGCGGTCACCGGCGTCGCCCTCCAGGCGCTCCTGCGGAATCCCCTGGCCGACCCATACATCCTCGGCATCTCCAGCGGCGCAGGTCTGGGCGCCACGCTCGCCATCGTCTGTGGCGTCAGTTGGACTCTCTGGGGACGCTCTCCAGTCGCGCTCTTTGCCTTCGCCGGTGCGCTCGCGACCGTCTGGCTGGTCTGGGGCGTTGGACGGATCGCCGGCAGATTTCACGTGACCGGCCTGCTCCTGGCGGGGGTCGTCGTGAACGCCTTCTTCTCTGCGATCATCATGTTCCTGATCTCCATTGCCAAGGGCCAGCAGCTCCACGCGACGATGTTCTGGCTGATGGGCAACATGTCTGAAGAGAGCTTTCTCGTTTTGTGGATAGGATCCGGCTGTGTTGTGGCGGGAGCGGTGTCGTTGTACTTCCTCGCCCCCCAGCTCAATGCGATCAGCTTCAGCCCGGAAGACGCCAGGAGCATGGGCGTTCATGTGGAGAGGGTCCAGCTCCTGGCTTTCACCGTATCCGCATTCGTAACGGCCGTCGCAGTGAGTCTGAGCGGCCTGGTCGGTTTCGTCGGACTCGTCGTCCCACACGCGGTCCGGCTGGTGCTCGGTCCCGACCACCGCCAGCTCATTCCGGTCTCCAGCCTCTGCGGAGCTGTGTTCCTGGTCGTTGCCGACACCGCCGGGCGGGTCGTTGTCGCACCGGCACAGTTGCCGGTAGGCGTCGTGACGGCGATCATCGGCGGGCCGTTCTTTCTGATCTTGCTCGTTCGATACAACAGGAAGGTGTCGTGGCTGCGATGACCGCGTCGATACAGGTGCAAAACGTCAGTTTCTGCTATCCCGGTCAGCGCCCGGTGCTGGAAGACATCAGCTTCACCCTGCCGGCTGGGCAGTTTCTCGCCATTGTCGGCCCCAATGGCGCGGGCAAGAGCACTCTGATCAACCTTATCGCCGGAGCGCTTGCGCCGCGATCCGGCACCATATTCGCGGATGGCATCGATATCCGCTCGTGTCGGCCGAGAGACCTGGCCCAGAGGATCGCCATCGTGAGGCAGGGGACTGTCCCGGCTTTCGGGTTCTCCGTGGCCGAAACCGTACTGATGGCGAGAACGGCGCACTATGGGCCCCTTGGTTTCGAGCGCCCGATCGACCGGCAACGTGTCGCGGAAGCCCTGGAAATGACCGCCACCGCCGAGTTGGCCTCCCGCCCGTTGGCCAACCTCAGCGGCGGCGAGCGACAACGGGTCTTCATTGCACGCGCTCTGGCTCAGGAGACCCCCATCCTGCTGATGGATGAGCCCACCAGCTTCCTCGACCTTAAGCACCAAGTGGGCATCTATGACCTGCTCAAGAGGATACAGCTTGACCAATCCAGGACGGTCATCGCGATTACCCAAGATGTCAACCTCGCGGCACAGTACTGCGACCAAACACTCCTTCTTCGCCCTCTTTCCCAGCTCCCCCTTTCTTCGGAAAGCAGCGGCACGAAGCGGAGCTGTCGCCAGTACCGCATCGGCCCGGCCTGTGAAGTCCTTACGGCAGAGCACATCAAGGAGACCTTCGGTGTGGGCGGATTCTCAGGCAGAATCGGCACAGGACACTTCTTCATCCCTCTCGGCCACCTGGCCAAAGATGCGAACCCCGACACGGTGCACCCCCCTGGCAGATAGGCCATAGAACAGCCATAAAAGCCGACAGATAAAAGACTTATGTCACACGACCATGCATCCGGAGAGGCGGCAATTCTCGGACCATCGGTCAAATTCATCGCGAGGGCGAATAATGCTATGCGAAGGCACGAACGTATAGTAGACTATATATTTCTGTGGACCCGAGTTTTACTACTGGAACGTGAAAGGTAAGCGTAGAAGTGGCACAGAACCGCAAGAAACCAACGAAGGCCAAGGCTTCGCCGAAGCCGCCCAGGCAGCAGCCGTTGACCCCTGCCGAGATTGAACACTACAAGGAGTTGCTGCTTCAGAAGCGCAGGGAGATTCAGCAAAACGTCGTCGAGATCGAGGGGGAGACCTTGAAGAAGTCCAGGTTGGATGCCAGCGGGGATTTGTCAAGCATGCCCATCCACATGGCGGACCTCGGAACGGACAACTACGAGCAGGAATTCTCTCTTGGCTTGATGGATGGCGAACGAAGACTTATTATGGAGATCGATGATGCGCTGCAACGGACCGCGGATGGCACTTACGGCGTTTGCGAGGGGACGGGCCAGCTCATCTCCAAGGCGAGGCTCGATGCGCAGCCTTGGGCGCGATACTCCGTCGAATATGCGCGGACGGTGGAGCAGCAACAGCAGCAGCAACCTGGAGAAGGCTGAGACGCAAGGCCCGTGGCCGGGGCATCGGGGCTGGCCTGTGAGACGATGGGGCAACAGACTCCGGACCGCGTGCAATCGTCATCGATTTGCTCGGGCCCCGGGGCGATCCACCGATATGCAGCGAGAGGCGATGTGGGATCCTCCAATCACATTGATGAAGAGCGCGCACAACGGGCCTGCCGGTCCCGTTGTCCCACCTGCAAGCGTGTCGTGACACTCCCCGAGCGGAATCGGGCAGCCCAAATGAGGTTCTTCCCGTTCTGCTCCGAGCGATGCAAACTCATTGACCTGGGCGCCTGGCTCGATGCAGAGTACAGAATTCCCAGCCGGCCCGATGAGGAATGTGAAGGCCCCTCCGAAGAGAACCCCGCGACATCGCGGGAACCCTCGTAGAAACGCTTCCGTCGGACAGAATCCTCTGGACGATGCTACCGTGTCACAGTATCATCCAAGCGCCAAAAGGCGCCAATTCCCAGACAAGGAATGAACGGATCGGGATTTTGAAAGGGTGCGGAATGGCAAACGGCAAAGAGCGAACGCTGCCACTCGACGGTTTTCTGTTCCCGCGGGTTTTCCGTGCCTTTCGCATGTCCGTGCAGCCCACGAAGCTCATCATCGCGCTCTGTGCGCTCGCCATCATCTGCCTGACGGGCTGGATCATGGATCTGGCCAGTCAGAGCGTGGCAGTTGCCCCGGATGGTGTCACCGAACTCGACACATATGTCAGGTCGATCCTGGAGCCCCATGAGCGTCCTATGCCCTTCACAGATACAGGAGGACGAACCGGGGTTTTTGCGACGTTGTGGACGTTCACTGCCAGGAACCTGCACGCCGCTGTCCGATCGCTGTTTCAGGTGGACGTCTACGAGGTCATTCGGGATATCGTGGCTTGCTTCACCTCGCTGGTCTGGGCGTTCCGCTATCACGTCGTCTACAGCCTCATCTTCTTCACGGTCGTGCTGGCGGTGCTGTCGTTGGCAGGCGGAGCGATCTGCCGCATTGCAGCCCTTCAGTTTGCCGGGATGGACAGGCCGGGTCTCCGCGAGGCCGTACGCTTTGCCCTGCGCAAATTCACTGCGTTCTTCACCGCACCCTTGACCCCCATCTTCGTCATCCTCGTCATCGGTGCCACGATCATCCTTCTGGGCCTGTGGGGCAACGTCCCCTACGTGGGCGAGCTCACTGTGGGCCTGTTCCTTCCACTGGCCCTCGCCGCCGCCGTCGTGATCGCTGTGATTGCGCTGGGGATCATCGGCGGGCTGAGCCTGATGTTTCCGACAATCGCCTACGAGGACTCGGATTGCTTCGATTCGATCAGCCGTTCTTTCAGCTATGTCTATGCCAAACCCTGGCGGATGGCCCTCTACATGGTCATCGCCTTCGTCTATGGCGCGATCTGCTACCTGTTCGTCCGCTTCTTCTCCTTCCTGGTCCTGTGGATCACTCATACCTTCCTGCAACTCGGCTTCATGCATCGCAATAGCAAGCTTCTTGCGATGTGGCCCGAACCCGCCTTCGTTGACTTCTTCGGCGCAGGCGTCTCGACGCCGAGCAACTGGTCCACGTCGATCGGCTCGTCCCTCATCTATTTCTGGGTGCTCCTCGTTGTCGGACTCGTGGTCGCATTCGTCATCAGCTTCTATTTTTCGGCCAGCACGGTCATCTACGCGCTCATGCGCAACCGCGTGGACTTGATCCCCATCGAAGAGGTGTACGTCCAGCCGCCGCAGGAAACGGCGAAAGCCCCCGTGACCTCCTCGGAGCAGACTCCCTCCGGCGCCGAGCCGTACGCCCCTGACGAGCCCGACAGCACGCAGGAAGCACCGGCGTGACTGCCCTTGCCGAGGGCCGCAGCAGCGTGGCAGCAAGAGGCCGTCAGCGACCGCAAGGCTCATCCAGGCTCTGACAAATGCCGATGATACTATGTGGCCGATTGACGAGCCCTGAGTTGGCTCCGTATATCTGACCGTTCCTTTGCGAAAGAGCCGGTGAAGGAGTGCCGCCGAGGTATGCCTGAGTCAGACACACATGTCCAGCACGGCGACAGCGAACGCCGCGGGCGCTCCGCCTCCCCGACACGCCCAGGCCCATTGCTGACTCTGCGCAGGCCACTGGTGATTCTGGCCCACGTCGCCGCCTTTGCCGCTTCACTGGCCTTCGCCTTCCTCGTCGCCAACAACATGCAGTTCAGGCGGGACTGGCTGATCGGGCAATACCCATTCTTGCTGCTGTTCTTCCTGGCGGTCAAGCTGCCGGTCTTTGGACTCTTGCGGCAATATCGCGGGTGGTGGCGTTATGTCAGTATTTCCGACCTGCTGGGGATTCTTCGGGCCGCTCTCGCCAGCACACTGATCATCGTGACTGTCTGGTTCGTCCTGATGTTGCACGTCCCGGCTGTTCGTCATGCACTGCCCCCGGGCATCACGGACGTCAGTCAGGGCGTCTTCATGGCCGACCTGTTCGCGACCATCCTCTTGCCCGCCGGTCTGCGTATGATCATCCGCCTCTACCACGAGGAGTTCCGCACGGTCGAGGGCCGCTGGCTCAAGCGGTTCCTGATCGTCGGCGCCGGCAACGCCGGCGAGGCGCTGCTGCGAGAGATCCGCCGAATGCCTGTGGTTCAGTACGATGTCGTCGGATTCATCGATGACGATCCGATCAAGCAGGACATCAGTATTCACGGCATATCGGTCCTCGGCACGGTGGATGCGCTGCCCAGGATCTGCAAGGAACGCAACATTGAGGAGATCGCCATCGCCATGCCGTCGGCCACCCGTCAGCAGCTTTGCCGCGTCGTCGAGGTCTGCAAGGGCGCAAAGGTGCAGTTCCGCACCGTTCCATCCATCACAGACATTGCATCGGGCAAGCTCCGCGTCTCGCAGATTCGCGACGTCGATATCGATGACCTGCTGGGGCGTGAGGTCGTCCAGCTCGATCTGGACCTCATCGAGGCCTTTGCCAGGGACAAGACAATCCTGGTCACCGGGGCAGGCGGCTCCATCGGCTCGGAGATGTGCCGGCAGATCTGCCAGTTCCGCCCGAAGTCGCTGCTGCTCGTGGAACAAGCGGAGAATCCCCTGTTCTACGTGGAGCGGGAGTTGCGAAACCACTTCCCCGACGTCCCGTTGCGACCCATCGTCTGCGATATCACCGACCGTTCCCGCGTGGAGGACATCTTTCACCGGCACCAGCCCCGGATCGTCATCCATGCCGCCGCACACAAGCACGTCCCTCTCATGGAACTCAACCCGGGGGAAGCCCTCAGGAACAACGTCCTCGGAACGCAAGTCACCGCGGACACGGCACATCAGTCTGCGGCCACCCATTTCGTCATGATCAGCACCGACAAGGCGGTCAATCCGACCAGCATCATGGGCGCCTCGAAGCGCATCGCCGAGATGTACATTCAAGACCTGAGTCGTACGAGCAGGACGCAGTTCGTCACCGTCCGTTTCGGCAATGTCCTCGATTCCGAGGGATCCGTTGTCCGCATCTTCAAGAAGCAGATCGCCGATGGCGGGCCTGTCACCGTCACGCATCCGGAGATGAAACGCTACTTCATGACCATCCCTGAAGCCAGTCAGCTCGTCCTCCAGGCGGCCACGATGGGCCGAGGCGGCGAGATCTTCGTCCTCGACATGGGCGACCCCGTCAAGATCGTCACGCTGGCCGAGCTGCTCATCACCCTCAGCGGCTTCCGGCCCGGCGAGGATATCGAGATCGTATTCACCGGCACCCGCCCCGGCGAGAAGCTCTTCGAGGAGCTGCGTATCGAAGGCGAGGACATGCAGCGGACACGCCATCCCAAAATCAGTATCTGGAAGAACATCCCGATGGACCGTGACGCACTCCATGCGGGCATCCGGGAGCTGCTTGCGATTGCCTCGCACGACGACCGCGACGCGACCGCTCGCAAGATCAAAGAGCTCGTCCCCGAATACACGCCGAATGGCACCTGATGACGGCGTGCTTCTACCTTCCGGGATGTGAGTCGTCAGACCGAGTCATGCCGTGCCAAAAAAAAGGGCCGGCTCTTGCGTCCGGCCCGTTCATTCTCTGGCAGCACCCGACGGATGCCTATGTCTGTCGCACGCTAATTGTGCCCATTGCCACTCAGGCTCTCACCCGGCTCATAGCCGTTCCCCTCTAGGTCGTCTCGCGGATGGGCGCTGTCATAGACTTCCTTCAGTCTTCGGGTCGTCAGATGCGTGTAGACCTGCGTCGTCGAGAGCGATTGATGTCCCAGCAGCTCCTGCACGCTTCGTAGATCGGCGCCGTTATTGAGCATGTGCGTGGCGAAGCTGTGTCGCAGGGTGTGCGGGCTGATGGCAGGATCGAGGCCTGCCATCTTCAGATACTTGTCCATCTTGCGCCGCACGCTTCGCGTGCTCAGGCGATGCCCGTGCTTGTTCACGAACAGCACCTTCGAGTCGAAGTTGCCGTTGCTCTGGGCCCGCTTGTTCCTGAACTCCATGTAGTGCTGGATCGCCTGCAACGCGGACGAGCTGATCGGCGTGATCCGTTCCTTCTTGCCCTTGCCCCGGATATGGACCACCTCTCCGAGGAAGTCGATGTCGTCCATGTTCAGTGCGACCAGCTCGCTGACACGGATGCCCGTGCTATACAGGGTCTCGAGAATCGCTCTGTCCCGCGCGCCGAGCCACGTCTCCACAGGCGGCGTCTCCAGCAGCCGTTTCACTTCCTGGTATTCCAGGAACCGAGGCAGTCTCTTCTCTTGTTTCGGCGTCCGCACCACGCTCAGAGGATTCGCGGGACAGCGGTTCGTCTTGACAAGGAACTTGTAGAAGCTGCGCAGCGTCGCCAGCTTCCTCGCGATCGTCGCCTTCGAGTACGCCCGCTCGTTGAGGTGCGCCAGGTACGACCGAGCCTCGTTCACGTCCACTGCCAGGAACAGATCGTCGACCTTTCGCTCCGTCTGGGTCGCCACGGCGGTTGCGGTTCCGCCGTGCTCGTGGCCGAGCGGCACGCCGTCCGCCGGCCCGCCGTTGCCTTCGCACCCGCCCAGCAGGAACTCCCCAAATTGAGCCAGATCCGCCCCATAGCACTTGGCCGTGTGTTCCGAGAACCTCTTCTCATACTTGAGGTAATTGAGGAACTGTTCTACGATTACGCTGCCTTCCATAGTCCACCTGCCCACTTCAATCATCGGCATACACTGCCATTCGTTTTCCGCCAACCGTCATCACCTGGAGCCGGCTTCCTCGCTCCCACGCGGAGCGACCACCGTTCGTCAAGGCGTCATCTTCATGTTGCTGTCGTCGCGCAGCAGTTCCTCTGCACGCCCGATCAGGGTCTGGGTCACTTTGAAGCTCAGCACCGCCGCGTCGAACCAGTCGAAATCCGTGCGCTTGTCCTTCGCCTGTTCCACCAGCGCGTCGAGCAGTTGGTCCTCGCGACCGGGCTCATACCGGAAGATGAACTTCTCCGCGCCCTTGTTGAGCACCAGTTGTCGCTTTGGCCTCTGCATGTTCTTCCCAATCCTGTAGCATCCCACGGGCCCCGGCTCTCACACTTCTACGCCGCTGTGAATGCGCGACCGCTCGAACGCTACATCGCTTTTATCGGCCAATGCAACGCCTGCCTTTACAAAAACTGGAGCGAGAGAATGCGTATTGCATTCATAACATACCCTCCGCGAGCGTGGAACCATGGTGCCCATCAGGCGGATGCTGACGCAGCTCGAAAGTAGGTGACGTCCCCGCGGGGCTCGGCTATAACTGCCTGCTGGTTCTGGAGATCTGTCAACTGCCTGGTTGCCTCCTCCGCCGTTATCCCGAGCCCGGTACAAAGGTCTTGCACCGAGCACGGCCTGCGTCTCAGCATTGATAGCACGTCCGCCGCAACTTCTTGTGCCTGCCGGTTACAGCAGCCCACCGGCACATCGGCGATCACCTCGCAGTTGCCGCCCATCTGCCGAGCGATCGCAACAAGGGCCTCGCGAGAGGCCAGCTCAACATCCTCCTCTGCCGGCGGCCGGACCGCCGTGTTGAGCTGCACCCGATCCGGGCGAATCCTCTCGACCAGCCCCTTCATTTTCCCTATCTGATCGTCACTCGTGTTCACCCCAGGCACGAGGAACACCTCCAGCCAAATCTGCCCGCTGAACTCATCGCGAAACGCTGACAAGCCAGAAACCAGCTTTTCAATGCTGATATCGTGGGTCGGACGGTTCACAGCCTCAAATACCGTTGCGTCCCCCGCGTCCAGCGACGGAATCACCACGTCGGCTCTCGCGCACTCAGCCCGGACATCCTCTCGATAGAACAAGGTGCCATTTGTCAGCACGGCCACAGGAACCGTCGTCACTCGGTGCAGCGCGTCGATCAGGTCCCCCAGACGCGAATTGAGCGTAGGCTCGCCGGAGCCCCCGATCGTGATGTAGTCCGTTCGCACACCCTCTTCAAGCCTGCCTTCGACCTCAGCGACGACCGCGTCAATATCGACGAAGTCGCGCCGAACGGTGCTCTTTTCCGTCGTCCGTCCCAACTGGCAATAGATGCAGTCCAGCGTGCAGACTTTCCTGGGGACGATATCGACGCCCAGACTCAGGCCCAACCTCCGTGAGGGGACGGGGCCGTATATGTGCCGGTGTCGCTTACTCCCTCTGCTGCTCATGCACAATCTCAAAAACGTCACGACAGGTCCTAATGACTCCCTCCAGCCAGTCCAGCGGCAACATCGACGCCGCATCGGATTTGGCCTTCTCAGGCTCAGGATGCACCTCGAGGAACAATCCGTTCGCCCCCGCCGCCACGGCCGCTCGTGCCAGCACCGGCGCCAGCTCGCGCCGGCCGCCGCTGGCCGTACCCAGGCCGCCCGGCTGCTGCGTACTGTGCGTCGCGTCGAACACCACCGGGCAACCGAATCCCTTCATCACCACAATGCCCGACATGTCGTTCACCAGGCGGTTGTAGCCGAAGAAGGTGCCCCGCTCGGTCAGCACGATCTTGTCATTGCCGCACGCCTGGATCTTCTCGACGACATTGCCCATCTCCTCGGGCGAGACGAATTGGCCCTTTTTGACACTGACAGGCTTGCCCGTGCCTGCACAGGCACAAAGCAGGTCCGTCTGGCGACAGAGGAACGCGGGCACCTGAAGACAATCGACGGTGGCGGCCACTTCGGCCGCCTGGGCCGGCTCGTGCACGTCCGTCATTACAGGCAAGCCGCTGGCCGTGCGAACCTTCGCCAGGATCTTCATGCCTCTGGCAAGACCCGGGCCACGAAAGCTCGTGATACTGCTGCGATTCGCCTTGTCGAAGCTCGCTTTGAAGATGGCGCCGACCCCCGTACGCTCAGCGACCTGCACCAGCCGCTCGGCGATCTCCAGGCACCCGTCCTCACTCTCGATGACACACGGTCCCGCCATGAGGAACAGCGGGGCATCCAACCCGATCTCAATGTTGCCAATCCGGAAAGCCATCCTTGTCCCCACTACAGGTAGACCTCCCTCTGCGCTTGTCCGCGTCGTGACAGCTCGCGCTCGATCAGGCACGCGTAGCTGTCCACTGTGTGCGACACATCGGACAGGCCCAGCATCGCCTGTACGGCACCGATCGTAGTCGAGTCCGGCCCTTCGATCTCCACGAATGCTCCCAGCAACGGCAGCTCGTCCAGGGCCACTTCACAGCCGCCCAAGCTCCACAAGCGACGCCTCTTGTTGAATGCAAGAGCCCTGCGATACCCGAGCCCGCCGAAGAGCAACTCCACGGCCTCCGCGTCGTTCACCTGGAGCTCCGCTTCCTGCCGCCTCTTGTAGTCGTCCTGTTCCTTGGGACCCTTGTAGGCCAGGACGAGCCGCTCGTGCGAACCGGTCTTCTCGATGCGCAGCCGCAGGCATTTGTCCGCTCGCGTCAACTCGCGATCCGCCGTGTCGAAGTACCAGTCCGTTTGCACGACCTCACGCACGAAGGATGCGCCGCTCTGCGCGAGTCGGCCCTCAGTCTCGCGCAGCGAGGCAACCTTCAGCTTGGCCTCTATCTCCACATACATGGCTGCATGGCGATCAGACAACGATATTCACCAGTCTCGACTTGATCACGATCACCTTCTTCGGCGCCTTGCCCGCCAAAGCAGCGACGACCTTCTCGTTCGCGAGCGCCTCCTGCCGGATGTACTGCTCCTCCGACTCGGCGGGCACAACGATGCGGTCCTTGACCTTGCCGTTGATCTGAACCGCCAGCTCCACCTGCTTCTCGCGCGCGAGTTCCGCGTCATATCGCGGCCATGGCTCGTGCGCAAGGCTCCGGGTGTGCCCCAGGCGCTGCCAGAGCTCCTCCGCGATGTGCGGCGCGAACGGCGACAGGATCAAGAGGAACGGCTCCATGACCGACCGGGGCCTGACCTCCAGCCGGCTGAGATGGTTGACAAGGATCATCATCGCGCTGATGGCCGTGTTGAAGCCATACGTCTCGACGTCGCCGTCGACTTTCTTGATCGTCTGGTGCAGCAGGCGCAGCGTCTCTTCATCCGGCGTCGCATCCTGGATCGCGCCGGCCAGCTCGCCCGTCTCCTCATTGACAGCCAGCCGCCACGTCTTCTGGAGGAATCGATAGACACCCTGCACGCCCTGCATGTTCCACGGTTTCATCGCCTCCAGCGGGCCCATGAACATCTCGTACAGCCGCATCGAATCGGCGCCGTATTCCTCGATCACCCGGTCCGGGTTCACCACGTTGCCCCGCGACTTGCTCATCTTCTGCCCGTCTTCGCCCAGGATCATGCCCTGGTTGATCAATTTCTGGAAGGGCTCCTTCGTGCTCACGTAGCCCCGGTCGTAGAGGAATTTGTGCCAGAACCGTGAGTACAGAAGGTGCAGGACCGCATGCTCCGCACCGCCGATGTACAGATCGACCGGCATCCAGTACTTCTCTTTCGCCGGGTCCCACGAGCGACCCAAATTGCGAGGATCCAGGTATCGCAGGTAGTACCAGCAACTTCCCGCCCATTGCGGCATCGTATTCGTTTCCCGCTTCGCCCTCGTGCCATCGGGGAGCGTGATGTTGACCCACTCGGTCGCTTTCGCCAGCGGCGATTCTCCCGTTCCCGGCGGCCTGTAATCTTCCACCTCGGGCAGCTTCAGCGGCAACTCGTCCTCCGACAGCCCGATGACCCGGCCATCCTCCGTGTGCACGACTGGAAACGGCTCGCCCCAATACCTCTGCCGGCTGAACAGCCAATCGCGAAGCTTGTAGTTCACCGCGCGATGTCCCAGGCCACGCTCGGCCAGCCAGGCGGTGATCTTCTCCTTGAACTCCGCGGTGGGCAGGCC
>JAFGJR010000230.1 GCA_016928975.1 Sedimentisphaerales bacterium
GGTCATGGACATTCCTTTCAAAATGGGTATCAAACTACTCACTACCACTCAATCTGGGAATGTCCAATTCCATCTGAGGCAACACAGCCTCCGCCGGAACTGTTCTTGACCATGTCCTGAACGAACGTTCCAATAATACGGCCATTGGTGATTCCGAGCTTCTCTTTGAACTCTTGAGGTACTTGGTCCTCCCCGATGAGTCCGGCTTCGAGAGCATCCTCCACATCTTTACCAGCGTAGGCAATTTTGTCCATCAGGCGAACGATGCATCCTTCCAGTGTAGCTGGCTTCCCAGCATCGTCTCGTGTCCGGATCTGCTCCAGGTTCTTTGGACTGATGGCTGGCTCCAAGCGGCATGTCTCGAAGTCTTCACCGCAGTGCGAGACTATGCCGTCTCTAACTTCCCACGTTAGATTAAGACCGGGCGGTTCTCTATCCCGCTTGGCAATAGAATCGACTACTCGAAGACCATACACCTCGTGGGAGAACTTAGGCATCAGTTGCTTAAGCATAGGGTGATCGTTGATGATCCCAGAGAGAAAATCCTCGCCTTGATGGCCAAACGGAGCATGACCTATGTCGTGCGCAAGGCCTATTGCCTCGGCTAAGTCCTCATTGAGCCCAAGGCAACGAGCCACAGTCCGAGCAGCTGACGCAACAAACCTGACGTGGTCCATCCTTGTGCTAACATGGTCATTCTGGGGGAAATAGAAGACCTGGGTCTTGTGTCGTAGACGCCGGAAAGACTGTGAATAGATGATCCTGTGGACGTCTCGCTGAAAGTCGGTTCGGAAATCGTCCTCATCCTGGGGTCTCCGCCTGCCGCGAGTACCTATACTTGCGTGTGGGCTTGGGAACAATTCCCTTTCGGATCTTCTGAAGTCCGCCATATCCTCTCCCGAAATAGACCTAAGAGCAGATCGGCAATTTCATCCCCTGACCTCCGGGACATCAAGTAATCGCTGATTTCTTTTCCGCTCTTCGTTGCAGCCTCAGGTTGAGCATCCCTTCCTAACAACACGTCCTCGGTTGCTACGGAAAACTTCTCGTCAAACACCACGGCGATGTCATCGTATCTTGTGACAACAGAAAAATCCGCCAAGCCCAAGACCAGAGGGTTACAATTGCCCTCAATCAAGGACCTGCTATCGCTTCGGAAAACTACAACCACCTTGTTATTTGCCCAGGCAATTCCAGCCTCGACCATTGCACCTTCGTCAGGTACACGGCCATTCACATTGAGGACTATGCCTTGGCTATCGGTGATCTGGAAGACATCGAGCGAGAAGATCGCAAGATTGAGAATCTTCTGTGCGTCCTGGGCTTTAATCCCTCGTTCCAGAAACAGCGGGAACAGCCGAGCGAACTCAAGGCCATCTCTCTGAGGCAAGAAAACCGAGTAGCCCTTGTGCTCCAGAGCGGAGGCAATCTGCCCCATCTCTTCCCGTTCCTTCGGATTGAAAAGAGGACCAGCACAGTAAATCTTGTATGATTGTCGCTCCACTGTCACACCCAGATCAGTCACTCACACGACCCAGCCCGGTTTCTCACACAACAATTTGATTTGTAGATGATGTCATCTCGGGTGTCAACAGAAATCTGCTCATCAATCCGCTCAAAATGATGCACGTCCGCTTGGGTGGCATGCCATACTCCCATGCATGCCA
The DNA here is from genome assembly GCA_016928975.1 of Sedimentisphaerales bacterium. The sequence continues at coordinate 1,668 of JAFGJR010000230.1, forward strand.
AGGTGCACAACCTGATGAGTCGGAGCGGGCGATTACATGCGTGGCCTTGACGTCCCTATCGCGTCACGATGAAGGGCCAGTCGTAGGGGTCGCCGCGAGTCACTTCGGATTTCTCTTTGCCGTCGTTGTCTTGGCCGTCTTCCAGGATGCTGTAGAGGCGGTAGCCCGGCTCCGTGCGCATATAGCGGATGGCCCTGCCGTCGAATGGATCGACCGGCACTTCTTTGAGATAGTCGGGCACGAGGTCCGCCAGTTGCTCGGGCAGTCTGCCCATGACTACGCGGTACCGCTCAATGGCCAAAGCCGTTCTGGCCAGATCGATGCCTGCGCGGGCTCGCAAGTCCAGCTCCGCGATGCGGCCCATCGCGGGACCCAGCATCTTGATCATGAAGTGCATGAATGAGAGACCCTTCAGTTTCGCCGTGGCCTCGCGGAACCCTTCGAGCCGGTCAATCGGCGGCCGCCTGGAGGCCTCGATACAGTCCCCCATGTAGTTCAGGACATCGACGATTCCCGTTCTCGTCACGCCCGGGAGCATCCGAAACCGGGGGCTCGGCGTGGAGCCGGCCGCCAGGAAGGGATCTCTGCACGTCTCGATCATGATGCAGCGCTCCGTGATCAAGACCTGTGTGAGATCGAGCGTGCCGGCAGTCGCCGTCAGTGACTGATCCAGCTCCATCAGTTGCCCATCCGTGAAGGTGGCGGTGTCCAGGCTCCGGTCCAGACTCCCAGTCATCAGACCAAGACAAGCAACTCGCACCAGGTAGTGGATCAAGGCCGGCTCCCGTCGCAGCGAATCCGCCAGGCGAAGCCCGTCCTCGATACATCGCACGGCCGCATTGGGGTCGCCGGCATTCGCGGAGTAGATCGCGCCCAGCGCCAGCAGTTGAGCGCAGTGTCTCACGTCGGCCAACTGCGACATTCCCGTCGTCACGGACTGACGCCAATCCCACTCGTAGTCGCACTCCGCGATGCCGGCGGCCTCGTGCAAGAGGGAAAGACAGAGCCGGTTGTCTGCCAGACACTGCGAGACCGCCCTGGCCATCGGTTCGGGTATGGGCTTGCCCCGACCCGGCAACTGAGCCGATCCGAGGTACGGCACATTCGGCCCATCCACCGGCGGGGTGTAGGCGGCAAACGCCTTCACGTACACGCCGGCCGCGTTGGCCGCCCCCGCAGGCAGTTTGCCGTACTCGGCCAGTTCGGCGAGTGTCGTCGGATACCCGGCCACCCGCAACGCCTCCAGCCGGCGATCCAGGCGGCCTCGCATGACCACGATGTAGAGAGCCATGAGTCCCACTACCACCAGGATCACGCCAAGAGTCACGTGCCAGCCCTTGAGCCTGAATTGTCTGCTCCGTCCACTTCCGTGATCTGTCATACGTACCGCCTTATGCCGCTGAATCCGTGATCGCAATGCGCGCCGCTGAACTGGCATGATACACCGCGCTCCCCAGCGTGCAAAACCCTTTTCCGACGACCTGGAGGGTTTGTCTTTCATGACGGGTTCTGGTAGAGTGAGTGCGTCTTCTGGGTTTGTTAGGAGTGGTTGGTTTGGGTAAGACGCTTGCTCATAAGATCCTGGAGCAACACCTCGTGAAAGGGCAGCTCGCCCCCGGCGAGGAGATCGGAATACGGATCGACCAGACATTGACGCAGGACGCAACGGGGACCACGGCGTTCCTGCTGTTCGAGTCCATGGGCGTCGGGCGGGTCCGGACGGACCTGTCCGTCAGCTACGTCGATCATAACATGGCGGGCTTCGGGCCGGAGAATCACAACGACCACCTGTACCTGCAAGCCGTCGCCGCCAAGAGCGGCGTGTATCACTCGCGGGCGGGCAACGGCATCTGTCACCAGGTCCACCTGGAGCGGTTTGGCAAGCCCGGGGCGACGCTGCTCGGCAGTGACTCGCACACGCCCACTGCCGGCGGGATCGGCATGCTCGCCATCGGAGCGGGCGGGCTCGATGTAGCGGTCGCGATGGGCGGCGGGCCGTTCTATCTCCAATGTCCGAGAGTGCTCGGCGTGAAGCTCACCGGCAGGCTGAGCGACTGGGTGGCCGCCAAGGACGTCATTCTCAAGCTGCTTAGCGAGCTGACGACCAAGGGCAATGTCGGCTGGGCGGTCGAGTACTTCGGCAACGGCGTCAGAAGCCTCGCCGTCCCCCAGCGGGCGACGATCACGAACATGGGCGCCGAGCTTGGCGTCACGACGAGCATCTTCGGCAGCGACGAGCAGACGCAGCGATTCCTGGCCGCTCAGAATCGAGAAGCCGACTTTCGACCGATGGCCGCGGACGTAGACGCGGCGTACGATCGCGTGATCGAGATCGACCTATCGAAGCTCGAACCGACGGCGGCTTGTCCCTCCTCGCCCGACAACGTCAAGAGCGTTCGCGAGATCGCCGGCGCGAGCGTGAGCCAGGTCGCGCTCGGCAGTTGCACGAATTCCAGCTTCGCCGATCTGATGATGGCGGCGAAGGTGCTCAAGGGCCGGCGGATCGACCCGATGGTCGAGTTCGCCGTCGCGCCGGGCAGCCGGGAAGTGTTGAACATGCTGGCAGGAAACGGGGCCCTGGCGGACCTGATCGCCGCCGGGGCGAGAATCCTCGAATCCGCGTGCGGTCCGTGCATCGGGCAGGGTTTCTCCCCCGCCGACGGGACAGTGAGTCTGCGAACGTTCAATCGCAACTTCGCCGGCCGTAGCGGGACCAAGGGCGACCAGGTCTACTTAGTCAGCCCCGAGACGGCGGTCGCGTCGGTCCTGGCGGGAAAGATCACCGATCCTCGTGACCTGTCGGCCCGGATGGGCATCGCGTACCCGAAGATCAAGATGCCCCGCAAGTTCGTCATTGATGACAGCATGATCGAGCCGGCACTGAGCGAGGAGAAAGCGAGAACAGTCGAGGTCCTTCGCGGCCGGACTATCGTCGTGCCGGAAGCGCCGACGCCACTGCCGGAAAAGCTCGTCGGACGCGTCCTGCTCAAGTGCGCCGACAAGATCACGACCGATCACATCACGCCCGCCGGGACGTTCCTGAAGCTCCGCTCCAACGTGCCGGAGTACGCGAAGGTCGTGTTCAACAGCTTCAACGAGCCGGGCAAACCGACGTTCGCCGAGCGGGCTTTGGAGCTCAAGAGCGAAGGCATCGGCGGCATCATCGTGGCGGGCGAGAGTTACGGCCAGGGCTCCTCGCGCGAGCATGCGGCCCTGTGTCCGATGTACCTTGGCGTGCGGGCGGTGATCGCCAAGAGCATCGAGCGAATCCACCGGGCAAACCTGATCAACTTCTGCATCGTGCCGATCCGGTTCGCCGACGCGGCCGACTACGACAGGCTCGCGGCCGGTGACGATCTGGCCGTTGACGATCTGCTCGGCGCGATCCGAACCAGCGACACGGTCACGATCCGCAAGCAGAACGGCTCGTTCACCTTCACCGGCAAGCTGGAGCTGTCCGCCAGAGACCGGGATATCCTGCTGGCGGCGGGGCTGCTCAACTACACACGACAGAAAGCGCATGGATGAGAATGTAGTCAGTGTCTTTGGGACCGGCAGGGCCCAGGCGGGCGAGCCGGCGTACGTGCTGGCCGAGCAGGTCGGGCGGGCGCTGGCGCAGGCGGGCTTTGTCATTGCCAACGGCGGCTACGCCGGCACGATGCTCGCCGCGGCCAAAGGCGCCGCCGAGGCGGCCGGCACCGTCATCGGCGTAACGTGCTCGGCCTTCAAGCGAAGCACTGCCAATGAGTTCGTCACGCGGGAGATCGTGACCGACTCGCTGGAGGAGCGACTGCGTAAGCTCGTGGAGCTCGGCCGGGCGTATGTCGTCCTGCCCGGCGGCACAGGCACGCTCCTGGAGCTGGCAACGGTCTGGGAGTTGAAGAACAAGGGCTTTCTCGACCGGGCCAGGCCGGTGGTCCTCGTGGGCGATTTCTGGAAACCGGTGGTCGGTCTGGTCGCCACTGACGATCCGAAGTGCAGGAAGTACGTGACGTTCGTCGCAGGGCCGGAGCGGGTGTCTGAAGTAATCAAGAGTGCGCTGGGACTTTGATGCTATGAGGAAAGCGGGTCTCAAATCTCAAATCTCAGATCAGCCGGGCGGCCAGGTAACGACCCTTGGTCTGATTGTATGCTCCGTCCTCTTTGTCGCGATGTCCTCGATAGCCGGCGGTTCACAGCAGGGCCCCGCCAACCCGCTAACAGACGGGACTGTCCTGGCCAGCGTCGATGGCAAGCTCGTTCCCGGCGACGCCCCGGATGCGTGGCTCTTCGAGCTGGCCGTGGATGTGAACAGTCTCGGCGGCCGTGCCATCGCCGGGACACGGTTCGAGCTGCTCCCTTGTGCGACGCTGGAGCTATTGCTGGTGGATGCGAACGACCGAACCACGCCGATGTACAGACTCTCTGGTCGCGTCACGCGGTACAAGGACAAGGACTTCCTGTTCCTCACATATTACCTGCCGCTGAGCAAATTGAAGGATACGACATCTCCGACTGCACAGGGCGAAACCACGCAGGCGAGGCCTGAGACGCCCGGAAGCGACGAAGGCGACCCCGACCTGACGATTCCGCAGGAGGTCATGGAGAAGCTCAGGGATCGTCGCATGACTCGCGGCGTACAGAGAGAGAGCAGGGAATCCGGGACTGCAACGAAATCCCAGAGGACTCCGGACCGCATGATTGTGGATGCCGTCGGCCGGATCGAGCCCGCCGCCTCCGGCCACCTCGTATTCGTGCCGGACGCCTTTGGTTGGAATATCGATAAGGCACGGTATGAATTGCTGCCGTGCCACGTGCTGGAACAGACGTGGCAGAGTCAAGCGGCCTCCCCTGATCCGATTCGCTTCAACATCGCCGGGCTCGTCACGGAATTCAAAGGCGAAAAGTACCTTCTTCTGCACAGAGCGATCCGCGCCTACGGCCACGGAAACTTCATCAAATGAGAGCCTATGAGTGATCCACTGCACGATATCCTGCTTCTCTCGTCCGAGCCTGGCTTTGAGGCAAAGCTCAATGCCCTGCGGTCCGCGATCCTGTCGGCGGCAAGGTTGGCCGGCTACGACAGTAGGGAGAATCAGACCGTCGTAACGATCCTCCGCGACGTCGCACAGCAGGGCGACGAGGCAGTAGTGAGATACACGGAGGAATTCGATGGGGTGCAGCTCGTGCCCAGGCAATTCCGCCTCACGAAGACAGCTCTGGCCGAAGCGCACAGGAGCATCGACGCCCGCCTTCTCGAATCATTGCGCACAGCCATCGACAACGTGCGTGCGTACCAGGAGAAGATCTTCATAGGGAATCAGAAGCAGTTCTCGCAAGGGACTGGCCTTCGGTACACGCCGATCCGGCGCGTCGGGGTCTGCGTGCCCGGCGCCGCCGCCCCCCTGCCCTCCACGGTGATCATGACAGTCGTCCCCGCCCAGGTAGCCGGCGTGAAGGAAATCGCCGTCGTCTCGCCTCCCAGGTTCGAAGGCACGATTCATCCGGTGATCCTCGCGGTCTGTCACGAGTTGAACGTCGACGAGGTGTATCGGCTGGGCGGCGTGCAGGCGGTCGGCGCGTTAGCCCACGGGACGCAGACGATTGGCAAAGTGGACAAGATCGTCGGGCCAGGCAACAAGTGGGTACAAGCAGCCAAGAAGAACGTCGCCGGCGACTACGTCGGGATCGACTCGATTGCCGGCCCCAGCGAAGTGCTCATCCTCGCTAACGACCAGGCCAATCCCGCCTGGGTGGCGGCGGACATGCTCAGCCAGGCCGAGCACGGCACCGACAGCAGCGCGATCGTGGTCACCGATTCACGGCCGCTGGGCCAGGCCATCCTCGACCAGTTGCGCGAGCAGCTCAAGGCGCTGCCGCGGGCGACGGAAGCAGCCGAATCCCTGGTTCGCTTCAGCCGGATCATCGCCGTGAAGGACATGGACACTGCCGTCGAGCTGGCTAACGAATTCGCGGCGGAACACCTGGAAGTCCAGTGCGGCTCCGCCAGCCGGCGGATCGCCGACCGGATCAGCAATGCCGGCGCCATCTTCATCGGCTCCCACACGCCGGTCGCCGTCGGCGACTACTGGGCGGGTCCCAGTCACACTCTGCCCACTGGCACTCGCGCCAAGTTCTCCAGCGCGCTGACCAGCAACGACTTCATAAAGTCGATCAGCCTGATCGAGTATAGCGCGGAGCAATTAGCCGCGGCGGCCGACGATATCATCCGCCTGGCCACCGTGGAAGGTCTCGACGCGCATGCGCGAAGCGTGCAGGTCCGCCGAGAGTCGTGACAATCACAGGCCCCAGTCCAGCCGTTTGCGATAGCGCCAGTAGAACCGGCCCAGCATGTGCGCCAGGATGAGCATGCCGTAGGAACCGATCACAAAGCCGACGACGGTCAGCTCAAACGACAGCGGCCACAGCCGGGCTGACCCTACGACGATCCCGGCCAGCAGAAGTGCCAGCCCCATGTACGGAAAGAACACGCGGAGGATCGAGCCGATCAGGAAGAAGGGATTGAGCGCGGAAATCGAGTCGTTGAGGACCATCGCGAGCAGACCTATCGGAAAGAAGAGGACCGCCCAGGCCACGAGCCCCCAGAGAATCGTGTCCCTCCTGCCGGTGACGAAGAAGTACACGATCATCGGCAGAACGAAGATAGCCCAAACGATCAACATGTACAGAACTCGCGACCACATCTCGCCTATGCCGCCGGTATCCAGGGCCGGCGGCGCCCGCGTGCCGCCCTGGGCACTGTCGTACACGCACTCCGCGAAATACCAGGCGGCATAAAGGGCAATCAGGCCGTGACCCAACAAGGAAAGCAGGCCCATGGCGGGGATCACCCACAGCACCAAGCTGAGCAGAATCAGCAGAACCGGGCCGCCAATGATGACGCCCAGGCACGTCAAACCCGCCAGGTTGGCGGGGTACAGCAGGATGTCGATCGGCCAGGGAAGCTGACGCTGCCCTGTGTGCTCCGGCACAGGCTCGATTCTGAGCGAGGCGAGCATTTTCCGCTCCTCCCGGTGGGCTTCTGCTTCGTCCTCGGCCGTGTACTTCGGCAGGTCCAGGAGCGCATCGTTGCGGACCTTGGCCTTGTCGGCAGGGATGAGCTGGATGTCCGCATCAACCGCCGGCTCGGGTGCGGCCGGCACTGGCACAGTCATATCCCCCTTGCACGCGGGGCACCGGCCGCGCTGGCCTGCCCGCTCATCCGGCACTCGCAGCTTCCGGCCGCAATGCTGACATTCGAAGTGGATCATGGACCCGCCGCGGCAACGCAGACACTCGACTCATCACGATGATGCGACTTCGATACTCCAAAGGAACAGACGCCTGACGGGCGAAATCGTTGCACTGATCCGTCGAGTGATGCCTTGATCAGCTCGGTCGCCTTGGCCAGCGCCTCATCGATTCTGGTGGGGTCCTTGCCGCCAGCCTGGGCCATCTGGGGTCTTCCGCCGGCGACAGTGACGCTCACACGCCCCAGTCCAGACGCTCGCGGCAGCGCCAGTAGAATCGTCCGACAGCGTTGGCCAGGACCAGGAGTAGATAGATTTGCGCGGCCGACCGGACAAACGCCCAGATGGCCAGGCGAGGTACGACCGCGGCGCCAAGGCCGGTTATGGCCAGAAAGAACAGGGCCAATCCGCAGTACGGTACGAAGGTTCGCCATATCGACTGGACGATCAGCAGGGGATTCAACGCATCGAGTGAATCGAAGATCACCCCTGCCAGAAACGACATGGGAAGAAAGAAGACGCCGGAGGCCCCCAGCAGCCAGTACCATGCATCCGTCCGCTCGGTCAAAACGTAGTACACAGCCACAGGCCAGCAGGCGATCGCGACCGAGGCCACCAGAAGGATAGTCTGGGACAGAAGGTCACCGATGCTCAATGCGCCTGTGATCTGGATATCTGAGGCACGTCGCTGGCCTTTCGAACTATCGGTCACACAATGCGCAACGTAATAGCATACGTAGCACGCAAAGACGATGTAGAAGGGGGCTGTCAAAAGGGTCGTCAGATAGCCGGCGCCGCCCATAGGAAGGGCCGATTGGATGAACCGGGCCAGTAGACTGACCACGAACGCCACGAGCCGGGGGACGATCACAAACACCGCGATGTTCACCGCGCCGGAACTGCTGACCGGATAGGCCAGGGCGTCGAGGAACCAGGGAAATCGCGATTCCTCAATCACTTCGGCCAGAGGGTCAGTCGCAAGAGAAGTCGACCGATCTGGGTCCGCCCCTGATTTCGCGACCTCCTCGCCCTGGTTTTCGGGTGGAGCTCCCTGAGCCAACGCGGGCAAATCCAGAAGATCCCTGAGGGCCGGCTTGTTTTGGGCTCCGGTCGCGGGCGGAACGATGACTTCCGATTTGCAGCGTGGGCAGTGCGCCTGCCGCCCGGCGTGGGTCTCCGGGACCCTGAGTTTGGCGCCACAGTGTGGACATTCCAAGTGTATCATGGACCCGCCGCGAAAATGCAAAGGCCAGACAAACCACGACAGCTCCCCTGCAACGCTCCCGGCACCGCCGCCACGTCGAGGACGTTGCACGGCTACCCATACGTCATTCCCGCGAAGGCGGGAATCCAGTCATGTTCCGAAAGCTCCTGGCCCCCCGCCTGCGCGGGGGTGACATAGTAGAGACTGTTCCATCAAGGCTCTCAAGGAACAGACGCATGACGAGCGAAGTCCTTTTGACAATCTGTCCCGAGTCCTGCGTCCCGTACCCTGATTCTATCCGCCGAGGCCGGCCTGGATCAGCTCCTTGGCTTTGGCCAGAGCCTCGTCGATCCTGGTGGGGTCTTTGCCGCCGGCCTGGGCCATCTGGGGTTTTCCGCCACCGCCGCCACCGACGATGGGGGCGATGGTCTTGACCACATCGCCTGCCTTCAGGCCCTTGGCGATCAGGTCGTCAGTAACGCCGGCCAGGAGCATCACTCTGCCTTCCTCTTCATAGGCCAGGACAATCGCGGCCGAGCCGGCCTTCTTCTTGAGCATGTCGATGGCCTCGCGGGCCCGGTCCACGGAGGTGGCGGACAATCGTCCGACGACGACCGACGAGCCATCGATCTTCTCGCCGGCGTCGAGCAGTTTCCTCGCCTCGGCCATCGTGTCGGGACCGCCCGTCTTCGAGGCGGTCTTGAGCTGCTTGGCCAGACGCTTGTTGTCCTCCAGGAGCTGCGTGACGCGCTCGGGCACCTTTTCCGTGGACACCTGAAGCTGAGCGGAGAGCTGATCGACGATCTCGCCGGCCCGTTCGAGGTAGGCGATCAAGGCCGAGCCGGTCAGAGCCGTGATTCGGCGAACGCCCGCCGAGACGCTCTCTTCTTTGAGGACTTTGAATCCACCGATGGAGCCGAGGTGATCGACGTGTGTGCCGCCGCAGAATTCCCGGCTGAACGCCTGATCAAGATGGTCCTTGTCCGTCGCACCGAGACAAATGACGCGAACCTCGCTGCCGTACTTCTCGCCGAACAGCGCCATCGCGCCGAGCTTCTCCGCCTGCTCCTTGGGCAACACGACCCACGTAACCGGCTCGTCGGCGGCGATCTTCTCGCAGACCAGCCGCTGGGCCTCCTGGATTTCCTCTCTGGTCGGCGCTCGGGGATACGTGAAGTCGAATCGCAGGTAATCGGGTCCGACGTAGCTGCCCTGCTGAGCAGCCGACTTGCCGAGCACCTGCCGCAACGCCCACTGAAGAACGTGCGTCGCCGTGTGGTTCTTCCGCGTTGAGTTGCGATCCGCGCTGACCCGCGCGGTGACCGTCTGGCCGACGTGGAGCAAGCCTTCGACGAGTCTGCCGCGATGGACGACGGAGTTGGCGATCTTCATCGTGAGTTGGACGAGGAACTGGCCGCCGTCGGCCATGATGACGCCGGTGTCGCCGACCTGGCCGCCCATCTCGGCGTAGAAGCAGGTCTTGTCGAGCACGAGGCCGATCTCGGTCCCCGCCGGGATATTCCCCTGCTTCTTGAATCCCTCGGAGTCGATCCAGCCGAGGATCGTGGCGTCACAGCGGTCGGTGCAATACTTGTGAACGTCCTCGGTCGCCGGCAGCTCGATATCGGACAGGCCCGCCAGGAGCGCGTCGCTCTTCTGGGCGGCCCTGGCACGCTCCTTCTGCTCCTGCATCAGCGAGTCGAAGCGAGCCAGATCGACCTTGAGGCCTCGCTCGCCGGCCATGAGTTGCGTCAGGTCGGGCGGGAAGCCGTACGTGTCGTAAAGCTGGAAGGCGTCATCGCCGCTGATCGTCTTGGCCGGAGTCTTTGCAGCGAGGTCCGCGGCGGACGTGAAGATTTCGAGGCCCCTATCGAGCGTCCTGCCAAAGCCGGCCTCCTCCGACTCGATGACGGTCGAGACGTACTCGGCGCGCTGGCGAACTTCAGGGAAGGCGTCGCCGAGGCAGTCCACGACCACGGGGACGAGCTTGTAGAGGAACGGCTCGTGCATGTCAAGCTGGCGGCCGAAGCGAGCGGCTCTGCGCAGGATTCGGCGGATCACGTAGCCCCGGCCCTCGTTGGACGGCGTCGCCCCATCGGTGATGGCCGTCACCAGCGTGCGGCTGTGGTCCGCGATCACGCGAAATGCGTTGTCGGTCTTGTTGCCGAGCTGCGAGGTGTACTTGTGGCCCGACAGCTCGCTGGTCCGCTCGATGATCGGCATGAACAGGTCAGTATCGTAGTTGCTGTGCTTGCTCTGGAGGACGGAGACGACTCGCTCGAGGCCGGCGCCGGTGTCGATATAGCGAGCCGACAGCGGGACGAGCTTGCCCGTCGGCTGGCGGTTGTACTGAATGAAGACGAGGTTCCACAGCTCGATGAACCGGGCGCAGTCGCCGTTGACCTGGCACTCGTGGCCGGGGACGCCCTTCTTGTCGCAGCGGTCGGGACCCAGATCGATGTGGATCTCGCTGCACGGGCCGCACGGGCCGGTCTCGCCCATCTCCCAGAAGTTGTCCTTCTTGCCGAACGCGACCACCCGCTCGTGCGGGATGGGCGTCAGCCTCGTCCAGAGTCCCGCGGCCTCATCGTCCCGGGGCAAACCGTCGGCGTCGTCACCGGCGAAGACAGAGGCCCACAACTGGTCCGGGTTGATCCCCCAGACCTTCGTCAGCAATTCCCACGCCCACGCAATCGCCTCGGCCTTGAAGTAATCGTTGAACGACCAGTTGCCCAGCATCTCGAAGAAGGTGTGATGATACGTGTCCTTGCCGACCTCCTCCAGGTCGTTGTGCTTGCCGCTGACCCGCAGGCACTTCTGGCTGTTGACCGCACGGCGACAGTCGGCGGGCCTGAGGCCCAGGAAGATGTCCTTGAACTGGTTCATGCCTGCATTGGTGAACAGCAGGGTCTCGTCGTCGCTCGGCACGATCGGCGAACTCGGCACGAACGCGTGCTCTTTACCCTGGAAGAACTCGATGAACCCACTTCGAATCTGCTTGGCACTCAGCATTCCACGACACCCTTATCCAACAGATCACAAAAAAGGCAGATGCATTTCAAATTGCGGATTGCAGATTAGCGCCGCGACTCCAATCCGCAATCCAGTTACACCTCGACCTCTGCTGGCTCTTGCGAGCGGGCCGGCGCGTGGAGGAGGTCTTTGCCGGCGAGGACCTTGCCCTTGATCTCCTCGCGCAGCTCCGGATTGTCGATCAAGTACTTTTTGGCGTTCTCACGGCCCTGCCCGAGCCGGGCGCTGCCGTAGTTGATCCAGGCGCCGCTTCGCTCGACGATCCCGTGGGCCATTGCCAGGTCGAGCAGATCGCCCTCGTAGCTGATCCCGGTGTCGAACATGATGTCGAACTCGGTCTCGCGGAACGGCGGCGCGATCTTGTTCTTGACGACCCGCGCCTTGACGCGAGAGCCGATGGCGCCGGTATTGTCCTTCAGCGTGTTGAGCCTTCGCAGATCGACGCGAACGGAGCAGTAGAACTTCAGGGCTTTTCCGCCGGTGGTCGTCTCAGGATTGCCGAACATGACGCCGATCTTCATACGGATCTGGTTGATGAAGACCAGGGCGGTCTTGCTCTTGCTGATGATGCCGGTGAGCTTTCGCATCGCCTGGCTCATCAGCCGGGCCTGAAGGCCCATGTGACTGTCGCCCATCTCGCCTTCGAGCTCGGCCCTGGGCGTCAGCGCCGCCACGGAGTCGACGACGATCACGTCGACGGAATTGGACGCGATGAGCATCTCGGCGATGTCGAGGGCCTGCTCGCCGGTGTCGGGCTGGCTGACCAGCAGGCTGCTAACGTCCACGCCGAGCCTCTTGGCCCAGGTGGTGTCCAGCGCGTGCTCGGCGTCGATGAACGCGGCGACGCCACCGGCCTTCTGGGCACTGGCGATCACGTGCAGCGCCAGCGTGGTCTTGCCGGACGATTCCGGCCCGAACAGCTCCGTGATGCGTCCGCGCGGGATGCCCACGCCGCCGAGCGCGATGTCGAGGGACAGCGCCCCGGTGCTGATGCCCTCGATGTGGGCATAGCAGCTCTCGTCCATCTGCATGATAGCGCCCTGGCCGTACTGCTTCTCGATCTGCGCGATCACGCGATGCAATGCGGCCTGCTTGCCGTCGTGGGTAGCTGGTTCTGAGGTTGCGGTCTTCTTCGTTTTTGCCATGGAATTACCTCCAACTCTCGCCCTTCCATCGTTTCGTAGTCCTGTCCGGAGTTCTGCAAAATGGAAGGCAGGCTTATATTATTCAAGGAAATCGGCTTTGGGATTTCCTTGAATAACCCACGCAGCCACTTGTGCACCAGGCGATTTCCCTTCCCTGGAAGGAAAGATCAAGACAACCATTTTTCCTTCCCAAAGTAAGCCTACCTTCCATTTTGCAGGACTCCACGTATCTACTGTAACTTGTAGTTTCCCAAACGGGTATAGATCGGCCCCTCGGGCCGCAATTGACTTTCGTACACGCAGACCGCCTCGCTGCGCACCGTGCCGAGATCGAAGTCCCTGTATTGTTCCGCGAGCCTGGCCACCTTCTCGCCGGCTTTGGCATTTCGGATTCGACACAGCGTCAGGTGGCCGGAGAACTGCCGGCCCTCCCTGGGCCAGCCGGCCTGTTCCAGGCGATCCTCGATGTCCTGTTGCAACGCCAGAAGCTCGGGACAGTCGAGTCCTGCGCCGACCCACAGGACGCGAGCACTGCGACCGCCAAAAGTGCCGACCTCTTTGACACTGAAATCGAACGACGCGCGTCGGGCGGCCACTTCCTTGACGACATTGCAGACGTCAGCTATCTGGTTGTCGGGGACCTCGCCGAGGAATTTCAGCGTCAGGTGCATGCCCTCCGGCTCCACCCATTTGAGGTCGCCCTTGTGGACGTCCAGGCGGCCCGCCAGCTCCTTTTGCAGTTCGGCCAAGTCCGCCCGAATCTCCTCCGGTATGTCAATGGCAATGAAACAACGCATGGTCTTGTCACCTATCCGTCGAGGATCTCAGGGGCTCTGCCCCCAGGGACACCACCAGAGCCCGCGAGCGTCCGCATGTGAGGTGAGTTCCCAACCTGCGCGACGGAGCTATGCATATACGTCAAAAGCATGTGAACCTTCGAAGCATCTCCAGCCGGTTATCGATGTCCTGTCGCGCGATCTTCTTCAGGCCGTCCAGCGAGAAATCCGCGATCGTGAACGAGGCGACGACCGTGCCGTACGCCACGGCGATCTTCAACGTGTCGAAATCCGTCCCGTGGACCTGGGTGAGATAGCCCATGAATCCGCCGGCGAAGCTGTCTCCCGCCCCGGTCGGGTCGATGACCTCGGTCGCCGGGTAGGCCGGCAAAATGAACTTGCTCCCATCCTTCAGGCACATCAGCGAGCCGGACTCGCCCTTCTTGACGATCACGACGGATGGTCCCATCGTCAGGACTCGCTCGGCTGCCCGGACCAGGTTGTGCTCCTTGGCCAGAAGCTTGGCCTCGTCGGCGTTGATCATCAGACAATCGATCTTTGTCATCAGTTCGCTCAGGTCGCCCGGGTGACCCGCGATCCAGATGTCCATCGTGTCGGCCGCCACGAACAGCGGCGAGTGGATCTGGCTGAGCAGCTCGATCTGAAGTCGGGGCGCGGTGTTGGCGAGAAAGACGAATTGGCTGTCGGCAAACGCCTGGGGCACGACCGGCGGCCGCTCCGCCAGGACGTTGAGCTCCACGCGGTCGGTGACGCGGTCGTCCATCGCCTCCTTGTAGGTGCCGGCCCAGCGGAAGGTCTTGCTCGTCCGGCGGAGTTCAAGACCGCGCAGATCCACTTCTTTGCCGGCGAAGATCTCAGGGATGTCGAAGGGGCAGTCGGCGCCAACGACGCCGATGAAGCGGACGGGCGCGAAGAAGCTGGCCGCCATGGTGAAATAGACCGCCGAGCCCCCGATACAGTTCTCGCTGCACCCGTGGGGCGTCCTGACCGTGTCGATCCCGATGGACCCCGTAACCAGTAGTGGCATCGTTACCCTGTCTGTGATTGTGCCCGGGAGCGGAACTTCTCCAGCGTCAGGTCGATCCTTCGCAACGTCCGTTCCTTACCCAGCATGCTCACGGAATCGAAAATCGGAAGGCTGATCGTCGTGCCGCACAGGGCCACGCGCAGAGGTTGCGCCACCTTGCCCAGGCCGACCTGCTTCTCCTCGGCCAGTCCGCGAAGCATCTCCTCGATCGCCGGCTCGGTGAACTGGTCCATTCCAGCCAGCTCGTCGCGCACTCGCCGCAGAATCTCCAGAGCATGGTCTTTCAGAAGCACTTTGCCGACCGCCTTTTCGTCGAATTCGATCCGATCATCAGTTACATAAATAAAGACACTCTTACGCTCGATATCATCAAACGTGCGCGCCCCATCACAGAGTTGAATGATCCGCAGAAGCGTCTCGTCGTCGGCCGCCAGCAGGGGCGAATTCCTCTCCTTCAGGTACGCCTTGAGGCGGGCCAGGACCCTCTCGCGGGGCTCCATCCGCAGGTGCTCCATGTTGAACGCCAGGAGCTTTTTGCGGTCGAACAGGCTGTTGCTTTTCGTCAGTCGCGAGGGGTCGAACGACCGGACCAGCTCTTCGACCGTCATGATCTCCCGCTGGTCGCCGGGATTCCAGCCGAGCAGGGCCAGGAAGTTCACCAGCGTCTCCGGCAAATAGCCGCTGCGGAAGAAGTCGATGATGTTGATCTCCGGCAGCGGGACCCCCAGGAACTGCGCCATCTTCTCCACGTCGGGCATGTCGAGGACCTTCTTGCCGTCGAGGAAGTCCTGGACGTCCTGGACATTCAATCCGGTGCTGGCGGAGATGATGCTGACGATCTCCGGCTCCGTCCCGGCCTTCCCCAGGATCGCCTTTCGAAGCGTCTCCGGGCGTTCCCGCTTGGAGAGCTTGCCGCCGGTGTCGCTGACCGTCACGGACATGTGGGCGTATTGCGGCAGCGAGCCGTCAGGGAACAGGGCCTGCCACAATGCTTGCTGGCCGGGCGTGTTCATCAGGTGCTCCTGGCCGCGGATCACATGCGTGATCTTCATGTGATAGTCGTCCACAACGCAGGCAAAGCTGTAGGTCGGAAAACCGTCGCTCTTGAGGATGATGAAGTCGCCCAGCTCGGCGGGATCGAACGAGATCTGACCACGAACGATGTCGGTCACGACAATCGGCTTGCCCAGCGGCATGGCGAAACGGACTGTTACAGGCCGGCCTTCCGCCCGCGCCCGCTCCGCGTCTGCTTCAGACGGAAACTGCTTCGGCCGGGAGTAGACGAAACCCTTCTTCTGGGCGTCGGCCTGGGCTCTCATCGCATCGAGCTCGTCGGTGGTCTCGAAGGTATAGTAGGCCTTGCCTCGTTCGAGCAACTGCCGGACGTGTTTGTTGTAGAGATCCGTGCGCTGCGATTGGAGGTACGGCCCGTTCGGACCGCCGACCTCGGGGCCCTCATCCCATTCGATCCCCAGCCAATGAAGGTCCTGCATCACCTGCCGGGCTGCCGTCGGCGTGTTGCGCTTCACGTCCGTATCCTCGATGCGAAGAATGAACGTACCGCCCGTCCGGCGGGCCCACAACCAGTTGAACAACGCGGTCCTCGCCCCGCCCACATGCAGGTACCCCGTTGGCGACGGCGCAAACCGTGTTACCACGCTCTCTGACACTACCTGGCACTCCTCGTCGTAAACCTCTGGAAACCAGCAGGTTAAGCCATGAGATATGGGTTGTCAAGAGCGATAAACGGCATTTGCGTCCACCTCGGCCGCGAATGCGGAAGCCGCAGGAGTGACTTTGCTTGTGCCGCTGGCGACGTGGGAGTCCATCGCGTCGCCGCAATAGGAAGCGGTGAAGCGTTGTGTGACTTGAGGTCACCAGGACATGTCGTCGGCTTCGGGATTGTACGAGACGGGGGTCGCGGCGGGCGTGCGGTCGACGACGCGTTTGTCGGGAAGCAGTTGGGTGCCCTCGAGGTAGTGCAGGGTCTTGCCCAGGATGGCGGCGGCAACGGGGGCGGCCACGGTGCCGCCGGTGTAGCCCTTCCTCAGGGCCACGTTGGGCCGGCGAATGGAGACCAGGACGATGACCCTCGGGTCGTCGGCCGGGGCGCCGGCGACGAAGGAGGCCATGTACGCCTTCTCCTCGTAGCCGCGACTGCCGGGCTTGGCCAGTTGGGCAGTGCCGCTCTTGCCGAAGACCTGCCATTCGTCGAGCTTGGCCCTGGTGCCGGTCCCTTCCTTGACGACGGCGACCATCGCCTGGCTGACGATCCATTTGGCGACCTCCGGCTTGATCACGTAGCCGAGCTGCGGCTCAGACGGGCGCATATCGACCGTCGTGCCGTCCGGGTGGACGAAGGCTTTGATGATGTACGGGCGGCACAGCCGGCCGCCGTTGGCCAGCATGCAGAAGGCGCGGACCATCTGCATGGCCGTGACGTTGATCTCCTGGCCAAAGGGAATACGTGTGGGGCTGTAGCCGGTCCAGTCTTTGGTTGGGCGAAGCAGACCCTCCGCCTCGCCCGGCAGACCCATGCTCACTCGTCGCCCGTAGCCAAAGAGGGTCAGTCCCTCATACAGTCGCGTCGGGCCGAGACGCTGGCCAATCTTGGCCATGCCGATATTGCTGGACTTGGCGATGATCTCCTTGAGCGTCAGGTCGCCGAAGCCTTGCTTGTACTCGCCGATCGATCCGAAGCCTTTGCCGTAGTAGTGGCCATTCTCACAGAAGATCGTCTCGTAGCGGCTGACTACGCCGGTGTCGAGCGCGATGGCAGCAACCACCGGCTTGATGATGCTGCCCGGCTCGTACGTGTCGGTGAGCACGCGGTTGTAGAAATGGTTCGGGTCGGTCCGGCGCGCGTCGGCGGGATCGAAGTCCGGCAGCGAGACCATCGCGAGGATCGCCCCGCTCTTCACATCGACGACGACCGCCACGGCGCCCTCCGCCTCGTATGCTTTGTACTGCCGGACCAGCTCCTCGCGGGCGAACTGCTGGATCGTCGCATCCAGGGTCAGGAGAATGCCGGCGCCGTTGATGGGCAGATCGCGGTCCTGCTGGCTCTGTAGGCAAAAGGCGATCGGGCGGCGGTGGACATCGACGTAGAACGTGTTCGTGGCGCCCTGTCCACGCAGCTCGCGGTCGTAGCCGAACTCCACGCCGGCCAAGCCACGATTGTCCACGCTGGTGAAGCCAATGACGTGCGAGGTGAGCCGGCCGGTGGGATAGTACCGCTGCCAGCCGTACTGAATGCCGATGCCCTGGATCGGGCGGACCGCTTCACATTCGACGGCGGAGGCCCCGACCTTGATGGGCACATAGCCCTGGTTGTGGCTCTCCATGATCGTCTTGCAGACCTCGTGGGCGGGCGTGTCGAGCATCGTAGCGAGGCGGTTCGAGGTGTCCCTCGGCTCGCGGACGATTCGCGGCTCGGCGAAGATCGTGCGGAACTGGTTGCTGGCGGCCAGCACGCGGCCCCGGCAGTCGAGGATCGCGCCTCGCTGTGGCTCCAGGGGCACGTACGCGAGCTGTTGGTCCATGCACTTGCCGGCGTAGTAGTCGCCCCGGCTGTACTGGAGACAGAAGCACCGCCAGCCCAGGGCAAAGAGGGCGAGAACCACGAGCCCAAGGAGCACGACGATGGTGATCTGCTCGCGCCTGGCGCCCGGCGGTCCCGGAGCGACCGTTGCAGCGATGCCGTCGATGAGGCTCCTCAATCCCATGCACGTCGTCCATACAACAGAGGCAGGGCACGCACGGAGCGCCGCGCGGCAATACTCGACCTATTCCCTCTACGGCCTGGGCCTACCCGGTCCGCCGTACTCGCCGGCATGGTGGGAAATTGAGGCCGGGTTGATCAGGCTCTCCACGCGAAGCTGCTTCTGCCACAGGTCCTGCTGGAGCCGGCCCTGCTCGATCTTGTACCGCCGCAGCGTATAGAAGACCCGATGGTTGGAGCCCCGCAAATACACGCTGACGATCAGCGTAGCAGCAAAGAAGAAGATCACCAGAACCAGGCAAAGCCGTGAGCCCATGAGGCGCCCCGTGACCAACTAACGTGCCGGCAGGCGCAGACGCATTCCGACGTTGATTTTGACGTCCCCCTTCAAGGCATCGGCATTGAGCTTGGCGATCTCTTCATACCGGGGTCCGCTGCCAAGCTGGGTCGACGCGATCTTCCAGAGATTGTCACCTTCCTGCACTACGTACCACCGCTCGGCCGTCGCCGGCTTGGCGGGCTCGTTTTTCGCTGTGTCCGGCTTGCCCGGCGACGTCTTGTCCGGGGCGGGGACGGGCCTCTTGCCGATCGCCTCCACCTTCTCGAACAACGTCCTGGGCAAGACCGTGTCGGGCCTCTTCTCGACCGGCTTGGGCCTGGCGGGCGGGGGGATCACCAGCTCCTGCCCTATGGCTACGTCGTCCGGGGACTTGAGGACGTTTCGATTCGCCTCGAAGATGCGCTGGTTGTTGATGATCCGGTTGCCCTCTTCGGCTCCATACATCTTCTTGGCAATAGTGGCGAGGTTGTCGCCATCGACGACGACGTACGTTCGCACGGCGCCCGTCGAAGCAGATGCGGCGGGCCCGGCGGTGTCGGTCACCGGCGCTTGCGTCGATCTCACGTCCGCCGTAGACTGCTGCGGTTGCGCCACGTGGACGCTTGGGGCCGGCTCCGTCACCCTCTGCTGGCCGGTGGACGGACCCGACGCCTCCGCCAGCGTCTTCACGATGTCCGCCAATCCGTTGGTGAGCTTCTCCAGCCCGTCGGCGCTGGGCATCGGAAGAATGGAGCGGACGCCCTCCCCGGCATTGTCCGCTGCCACGGGCTGTTCAGGCGTGGGGGTCGTGGGCTCGACGCTCTTGGTTGCCGCCGCCGCGTCGGGCTCGCCGGTCTGCTGGTCCAGCAGCTCCGACCAACTGATCGTCTCCTGGGCCTTGCGTTCCCGTTCCGCCAGGACCAGGTTCTCATCTTGCGTCGGCATCATGTTCGTGGTCACCTCGCCCTTGGTCGTCTGAGGCCGCAGGCTCGGCAGACCGTTGATGATGAAGGCGATGACGAAGATGAAGATCAGTCCCAGCAGCAAACCAATTTTCGCGTCCGACGTCATGTTCCGACTCCGTTCCTACCCTTCGACTCGTTTCCTTCCCGCCAGCCTGAGCATTCCTGCCCGCCGATTAGCCAGTTCCGAGAAATCCCACTCAGTTCTTCTGTGCAATCCTCAATTTCGCGCTTCGGGCTCTGTGGTTGACAGCGATCTCTGCCTCACCGGGCACGATCGGCTTCTTCGTCAGGATCTGATAGATGCCCTGCGATTGGTTCTGCTTGAAATCGCGCTTCACCAGGCCATCCTCCAGACTATGATAGCTGATGATCGCCACATAGCCGTCTTTGCCGAGCAGTCGTGGCGCGGCGCCCACCAGCCGATCGAGGTTCTCCAACTCGTGGTTGACGGCGATCCGCAGCGCCTGGAACGTCCGGGTCGCCGGATGGATTCTCGACCTGCGCTTGTTTCCCGGCGTGGCCAAAGCAGCAACGACGACCTGGGCCAACTGCCCGGTCGTCGTGATCGGCCCATGCCCCCGGCGTCGCACGATGTAGCGCGCGATCCGCCGTGACGCTCTGTCTTGCCCATATTGATAGATCAGATCTGCCAGTGGTTCTTCGTCAAATCCATTGACTATATCGGCCGCCGTCGTCTCCAAGCTTTCGTCAATTCTCATGTCTAACGGCATATCCGTACGAAAACTCAGCCCAATTTCACTGTCCGTGAGCTGGGCCGAGCATAGCCCCAAATCCGCGAGGATGAAATCCGCCTCCGTGATGCCCAACTCCCCGACTCGCTCCGCAATCTGCGAGAAATTGGATTTGATGAGGATGACCTTGCATCGAAGGCATGCCAACCGCTGCCGGGCCCGCTCCAGCGATTTGCTGTCGATGTCCAATCCGACCAGCGTCCCCGCTGGACCCAGGCGTTGTCCGAACAGAAAGCTATGACCTCCGTGTCCAATGGTCGCGTCGACCATCACCCCGTCCTGAGGTAAGCTTATCTGTTCGGCTAAAGGTTCCGAAAGGACCGGAACGTGTTCTGCATTTGACGGAGTCACCTATGCATCTGCGAGCCATGCCCCCGGCGCCGTCCCTCGCACCGGGCGGCGGCACCATCAAGTTACCCTACCCCGACCGCCTCCGCGTGCTGGCGGAGCCGTTCGACGTGGGGCGAGAACGTAACGCCGGCGAACAGGGGACTGTGCCGGAGCCGGTCCAGGCGCTCGCTCAATACCGCCACCGACGCGTACGTCTGCTCATCCACGGGTCGTCTGCCGTTGAGACTGGCGCCCACAACCTGACAATGCCGATCCATCCGGATCATGGTACCTCCAACTCTGCCGATAGTTCCTTGGCCTGTTGCTGCATGACCGCCTGTCGCGCCTGGGTCATCTGCGTCTGGTACTGCTTCATGTGATCGCAAACGTACTGCTCCCAGTCCTGCGTGTTCCACAGCTCGATGTGATCCCTGACGCCGACGAGGGTGACGTCATCGTTCAGTCCGGCCCGCTTTCGCAGCCTCTCATTGAGAAGCAGCCGGCCCTGGTTGTCCAGCTCCACCTTGCTCGCCAATGCAAAGCTGATCCGCTCGAAGACGACCGCCTCGTCCGGGGCCGTGCCCGCCGGAGCCACCGTCAACGCGATCTGCTCGAAATACTTCTCCGGATACAGGCACAAAATCCCATTCGCCCCGAGGACAAGGTAGAAACTGCTGCCATGCTTGTCCACGTCGATCTGGTTGCGCAGCTTGTTCGAGACAAGCACACGCCCCTTGTCGTCGATCACGTGCTGATGCTCACCTGTTAGTAACAGCATGGCAAACGTCCCACTCTGTTCATCTCTGCAGGGAGATTCTACCACTGGCTCCCACAGAGTCAACACTCTGCTCCACATTTTCGCGAATTTTTCCGCAATTCTGTTATCAGACGTGACATCGCATTGGCGCAACCCCATGCGCGACGGGTATTTACGGACCTTTGCGGAGCATCCTCCCTGGCTTCGAGCATTTCGCTCGCTGTTTCCGGCATCAGCCCTTCCTATGATCGCTTGCTGCGTTTGCCAGGGGGTGCGTGGGAGAGGCTGGCGGAAACCAAGCCCGGCGGCACCTGCGAGACAGAACAGACGGACGGCATGTCGACGACAGCGGCGACCACAGGTGCACAGAGAACCAGAAGCCGTACGATGGAACAGTTGGCCTGGGACACCCGGGTGGATTCATCGCCCGTGGAGGTGAACCGCGCACGCTACACCAACGGCGTGCTCGACGTGACCAGCCAGCTCACCTTCGAGTCCAACGCCTCAAAGAACGACAGCCGCCCGTCGCGATTGATCGCAACAGGCGGCTGTCCATGATCCTGTCAGAATGCGCGAGTACGGTGTCCCCGCCGGATCACTTAGGCTGGTATGTGATCTTCAGACGAGGGGCTTTGGTCGGGTCGCCGTCGAAGGCCCAGATACGACGATCCTCCGTGGAATCGCTCGTCGAGTAGATCAGCACGAGGGAGTTGCCGGACGACCAGCCCGGCCGGTTGACAACCTCCTGGATCACCCGACTGATGTCGGGGCTGTCGTACCACGTGTTGGCCGTCCACGGCGTGCCGTCGAAATTCCACGTCTGCGATGCGCTCGTGAGCTTCAAGACAGACAGACGCCGGGTCACACCGGTGAAGTCGGCAGGATTGTCCGCCGCTTCCGCCTGGACCCTGCCCTCAATCCGGCCCGTCAGTCCGTACGTGTACGAGCACCAGCTCCATGTCGCGCTCTTGATGGTCGCCCCCTGCGGAATCTGGACATTCCTGAACCTGGACCCATCCGTGTAGTTGCCGACGACGGTCTCGGGGGTGGCTGTGTTCTGGTACGCGCTGAATTTCATGACATGCGTATCGTCCGCGCCGGCCGACACCTGGCACTCCACCGTCTTCTCTCCGACGATCGTGATGCTCACGGTGGCGGTGTTCGACGATCCACCCGTCGGCGGCACGCCGCCGTCGTTGGCGTCGAACGTGAAGCTGTCCTGCCCGGACCAGTTGGGGTCCGGCCGGTAGACGACCTGGCCGGTCGCGGAAGGTATGATCGCCGGCGCCGGCCCGATCGTCACGCCCGTCGACGGGTCCGCCAGCGAGCCGTGACTGGGCAGCGAACGGACCGTATAAGTCAGCGCGCCGGGCGGCTCCGGCAAGCCGTCATCCACCGCCTGGAGCGTAACCGTCACGGGCGTGTTGGCCGTTCCCGCCACGGAGACATCCCGCGCCACCGGCGGCTTGGGCACGACCGGCTTGTACGTAAGCCGGATATCGTCGATATAGACCATCCCCATAACGCCCGGATCATCCACACCAATACTGATGCTGAGGATGTCGATATGCAGCCAGTCTTGAGGCGGATCCCAATCCCAGCGGGACAGCGTGACCTCCTGCCATTCGGGTCTCATCAAGTCCACGACGGGGTACGTCTTCCGGTCGTTGATCGCGACAAAGAACTGTCCGCCCGTGTTGGTGGTTTCGCCGCGAAGCCACAGGGATAGCGTGTTGTACTCGTTACAGTCAATGGGAGGATCGAATGTCCGTTCCACGTAGGAGTTCGGCTCGAACAGGTTGTTGTAGGAGATGCCCATGGACTGGTTGCCGCCGTGGACGACGTCCGTCTCTCCAGGCGCGTTGCCGCCTCCAGACCACGTGAGACTGGCGACGGAGCCGCTGTCATTGCCGACGACTCTCTCCGGCCAATACTGGCCCAGACCGTCGATCCACGTCTCAGAGACGCGATTCGGCGACTCGTTCGTGTAGCTCTCGAAATCGTCGATAACGAGGCTCGCCATCTCAATGGCATTGAAGGCGCAGAGCCCCTCGCAGTCGACGGCCGAAATGAAATAGAAACTGTCATCAAGAGACGCCACGGGCTGAAACACGAACTGCCCCGTCGCAGCGCCCGTGGGATCGGTCATTCCCGAGGAGACGGTGGTCTGATCGATGCGAAGATCGAACGGGCTCTCCGGCGTCAGGCCCGTCACCTGGAAATCGAGGACGGCGCCGACTGTCGCTGCGCCCTGGAACAGGGTCAGCTTGGGCTGCCTCCGCCACCAGTCAAGCTCGAATTCGAGCTGAGCCTGGTCCGCGAGTCGGTCGCCATCGTCATAGGAAGTAACCGTAATGGGAATTGAGGATGGCGTCACACCGTCCAAGGACAGAAGCCATTTGGGCACATGAAATTCGATCTGCTGCTCAACCACGATCGGAGGACCGTCGATGTCCAACGCCATGATGCCATCTTCAATGGCCATGTTGTTCAAAAAGCCTGCAAGGGTGCCGGTAGCAAGGTCGTACACCTCCCCCTGGATCGTGGGCATGCTGACACTTCCATCGGTCACGGTCATGCGAACGAGTTGCTCGTCCCCGGACCGGTTGGGGTCTGTATCCCAGGTCAGCTCGTAGGTCGAGCGAAATGCCACCCCTTGAGGGAAGAGGCCATCCAGCGTAATCAAGCCATGGAGAACGGGATCGGCCTCATCCGAGTGGATGGTTATCAAGCCCAAGTCCAAGTATCCCGGCATCTCATCGCTGTCATTGACGTCGGCTTGCGATTTCGCCTTTTTCTCTTCGCCTGCTCCCTTGGCCGGATCACCCTTGGCATCCTGTGTCGCACCCTTCTGTTGGTTCTTCTGTTCGCCGAGTGCGCCCTCGTTCTCCTTCTCCACAAGCGTCCCCCATTTGGCGAGGAAACCGTCCATCATGATCTTTATTATCTGCCTCGGTGTGATACTCACTCCACCTGAATCCCTCCCGTTCCAGCCCTCCCGCCAATTGGAGGGCGCCATGATGTTGCCTCTGCCCGTCGGTCCGGCTTCGTTCTTGGCGTGTCCCTGCTCATTGGCCTTGATCTCCGTGCCGTCTTTCTTGACATCAATCACATGGTCCTTGCCCAGATTCAAGGCGTGGTAGATCTCATGGGCGACGGTCTGCGCTGATTGGAGGTCATCTCCACGATCCTGCACAATGATAGCCGGATTCGGGGGTAGGGACGCGCCGGGACTGCCTTGGCAGGGCTCGACCGCGAAAGCCACTTTCATCCCCTTTTTGCCGCCATCAACCTCCTTGCTCCCCTCCTTGATGACTTCGACTGCCTCCTCATCTGTGAATTTTCCGTCCTGATTGTTCCCGTGGGTTTTGCCTTCGTTGACCTTGACAACGTTCAGTATGATCACCGCCTGCTTGAGGATCCTGCTGGCCTGCTCCAGGATACTCTTGGCCGTATCTATGGTCGTCGCGTTCCCACCATCGGCCTTCTTGTAGATGTTGACAGTAACATCGATCTTTGTGAAGCGTGGAATCCCACTCAGCAGACTTGCTCCTCTGGAACCATCCTCGTATGTCCAGTACAACTCATCCGGCTGAAGTTTGGTCTGCGTCTCGCCGCTCTTCGACGTGACAAGAACGGATATCGAGGTCCCCCGAGGGATAGGCGCCTTGAACTGCCAATCAATGCTCACATCTTGATATCGTCCTCCCCCGATATCGGTATACTTCGGGGCACCCTCGGCCATCACGAGTTCTCCCTTCTCATTCGTATAAGTGGCCATGGCCTGCGCGACTTTGTCTTCGGCATTGGGCAGTCGGAATCGCAGGTGAAAATCCGTCGCAAACTCGTGACCAAGCTTCCCGTCATCAAGGTGCGTGAAGTCTTCCTGGAAGATCCAGGCCCCTGCATTCTCGTGTAAGCACTCGAAGGTGCAGAACAACGCAATGACCATGTAGGCTGTTCTCAAGTTCCTCATTTGACTGCTCCCGTTCACTCGTGCGTTCCTGCTGCCCCCACTGGCGTGACCATACGGTCAACTGCTGCGAGAGACAGCCGCTATGACTCTGTGCCCTGGCACAGCGGATACATGTCGGTGCCGGCGATCCTCGTCGCACGTAGGCGGCTGTCCCGCCGTCTCGCTGTGAAGCGGTTGCGGACGGTCAGGAGGAATGGGGGGAAGTCAGGTGTGTTGAGAACGCCGCATTGAGGGCCTGTAGGCTCACTCTGGAGGCTCATGTCAATCTCCCTTCACTCCAATAGCGTTCGGCCGGCGACGTGGGTGTCGAATCAGAGGTGTCGGCAAACAGCCGTCGCTGGCTTATTCAATGATGCTCAAACCGCTCTTCCACGATGGGTGTGGCCGTGAGAGCCCACGCCCGCAAAGTCCCTGAATGCGATGCGCTCCTAAGAAGATAATTATGCACCACTTGCCGCCAAAAAGCAAGAAAAATACTCGGAAGGGGCACAAAATCGTCCGCGGCCTGGGGCAGGCTGTCCCATGCGGGTCACGAGGGATCGGCCGAGGCAGCCTGCACGACGTCCATAGGCGGCTCAGAACATCCAGAAGTCGATGTCCTTGAGCACCGCGCGCTGTTGGACGTCCGGCGTAATCGTATCGCCTGCGGAGGTGAGCAGCGCCCTGTCCGACCGGGTGGGCGGCACAGTGGGCGGAATGGACTCCAGGATCTCCCTCAACGCCGGCCAGAGCAGCGTCCCATTCTGATAGACCGCCGCGACAACGGGGACATCCTGATTCCACAGAGGAATCGTGGTTCGCGACAGCCAGCCGTAGGCCATAGACAACACGGCGTCCTTCTGCTGTCTGTAAATCTCATTGAGCAGCTCAACATACGTGTATTCCTTGCCGCCCGGCAAAGTGACCTGAACGGTGGCAGTCAAATCCTGCTCTCCGGCCTGATCCGGCAGCATGCTCCCCTGGGCCGTTTCATAGGCCGGGACCACCTTGAGACTGCCTTTCACATCGAAGTACAGCTTGACGTCCCCGGTGGTCGCGATCACATCGAATACCCCGATCGTGGGCGCACTCGGATAATAGCTCAAGGCGCCGGCCTTGCCACCTGTATATTTGGTAATTTGACCATTGTTGGAGCGCAGAACGAGGTCCATCTGATCGGCGTAATGGTGGGCGACCAGATAGGCCGTTGCGGCGTCCCACGTCTCGGGATTGGCGGGCGCGCCCCACCGCTCCGCGCTCAGATCGTCCAGAACGGGGCTTCGGGCGATGTACACCGTGGCCGAAAGGGACTTCATCCTCGCCGTGGAAGGCATCCTTCGTCCGTTGCTCAGGTAGGGATCGAGCTGCTTCATGAAGATTTCAAGACGCCATTCATCCGCTTTGAGCTGCAGCGCCGCCAGTGTATCTCGAATCGTCTGTCTCTCCGCCTGCGAATACTCCTTCGTGCTATCGACCGCGAAGAGCGGCCCACTGACCGCCCGCCACAAGAGGGCAATCAGGGACAGTGAACGTTCCTGCGTATTCAAAGCATCGTGCACGACAGTGCAGCGTTCGGTGATGTCCTCCGGCAGCGTGCCGGTGGTGAAGTCCTTGAAGAATTTCCAGGCGGGATCACTCAAGTCCGCGCCTGCGGGAAGGTTGGTGAGCCCCCCTGCCGCCTGATTGATGTAGAAGGTCAGAATGGTCTCGTCCATCAGATACGGTGACGTTGCGGCCGCGCCCGCCAACGCTCCAAGGGCCTGAGCCACAGGGATTGCGCCGACAGCCTGCCCCGCCGCTCTGCTGCCCTCGTAGCCCGCAAGGCTGCCGAGGCAGATGGCGATGCCGGCGGCGGTCTTCAGGGCCTCCGGAACGTGCCAGACGTCCTTGAAGCATTGGGTGCCGGACTTGCGCTGGAGCCAGCAGCCTCCCCGGCAGGCAGGCGAGTAAGCACAATGGTCGCACTTGCCCTCCGGCCGCCATGACCGCAGGTCCTGGAAGCCCTCCGCCCAGATTTGGGCCAGGGGACGCCCGTGCATGTTACCGGCGCTGCACGAGCGGTCCAACGTGGTGCACGGCACGACACTTCCGTCCGGCAAGACAACGCACTGAGCCCTGCCGGCGCCACAGCTTAGAGGCAGGTCACGCACCAGGGGTTCCAGGTAGCCCAGATAGCCGATCTCGTCGGCCATCTGGACGTCGAAGTACCGCCTCTTGTGGGCGACGAATTTGACAAGCCGTTTCAGTTGCCCTTTCGAGAGGAACAGGTCCTTGCGGCCTGCCGCCCTGCCCTCGGGCACGAGCAGATGGATTCCCCACTGATCGGCCCCGCCGGCAAGGACCAGATGAAACGTCTCGTCGAGGTAGTCGTAGTTGCGACTGGTCACGGTCGTGCCCGCGCAGACCTTGACGCCGAGCGACTTGAAGAACCGGATCGACTCCAGCGCCTCCTCGTACGCGCCGACCTTACCCCGGAACCCATCGTGCACCTGCCGGGGCCCGTCCAGACTCACCGCCACAAAGCCCGGCTTGTTCCGCGTCATCGCCTCGCGCAGATTCCTGCCCGGCATGGCGGCCGTATTCAACGACCAGTTGACCCCCTTGCCCCCAAGATACTCGATCACCTCCGCCAGATCCTCCCGGCCCAGCGGCTCGCCCCCGGTGACGAGGAACTCCCGCACGCCCATCCGGGCGACCTCATCGACCAGCCCCCTGACCCTCTCGATGGGCATGTCGGAGAAGCCCGACTCGTGGCTGACCGCCAGGCAGTGCTCGCAGGACAGCCCGCACCGAAGCGTCGCCATCCACTGCACCAGGCTCGGGACCTCCAGATACCCGTGCTCTGCAAAGAACTCATTGCCCGGACTGACTCTGTGACAACCCACTTGACTGTGCGTACCCATACCTGACTCTCCCTTCTTCCCAAAACTGAACAATAATGCCAACGCGCCGATCAGCCTGCCTGATCCAGGCGCACGGAAATCCACGACACAGATTCAGTGATCACAAAGTGGCTGCAATACGACGCCGGTCCGGTGAACTCCTGACAAGTCCGCAAGCAGCTCAACCCGAGGCGAAAGGCGGGACCCTATGATGTCGATGATACGCTTATGATGACACAATGAGATATGATAGCCACATGCCGCCCGCCTTCATACCTCAACTCGTCTGCATAGTATTATCCCAGGCGACGCCCAATTGTGCAATGCTTTTTTGCGAATGTCGTGGGTTTTTGCGAATATCGTGAGTCCCGTATACGACAAGACAGTGGCGACGGGTGTGACCGCTGGGATATACTGTCTGTATGGATTCAACTCCAGGACAGGAAGGGCGTTATGAGATTCAGACGTGCGAGTGCAATAGCGTTGGCAGCGCTGCTGTGTAACTGGTTCCCGTGCCTGGCTCGAGGGGCGGATTCGCCCTCGCCGGCGAAGGCGTCCGGGAGTTGGCCGCAGCAGTCCGGCCCGCGGAAGCTGCATCCGTGGAAATGCGGCTTCGTGTACGCCAAGAGCAAGTCCGTGGCCGGGCAGGTCCAGAAGCTGCTGGAGACCGCCATCGAGGATGCCCGAGCGGACGGCGTCGGCTCGCCGAAGGCCGGACTGGTCCTGGTGATGGAGGTCAAGGAGGCGTTCCCCTTCGACGTGGACCAGCTTCTGGAAGCCGCAGGCAAGGTGAAGACAGATGCGGAGTCCGACAAGGCCCTCACGTCGCTCGCGGAGGCCAAGGAGAAAATGGAGAAGGACGGGCTGGATATTGCTGTGGTGTTGTCCATGACGCCCCTCCCGATCGCGCCCGCGGTGCTCCGGCAGGTCGCCGGAGAACTCCCGGAAGACCTGGAGCAGCAGATCGCGTGGTGTGTCGTCGTGCCGACGAGCAAGTGCATCAAAACCGGGTTCAAGAAGATCCTCGATGCGGAAATGAAGAAGAGCAAACCCGGCCTGGCAGAGCGGGCGGCCCTCGCCGCGATGATGCCGGTCATCGAGCGGAAGGTCGTCGCACAGATGAAGAAGGCGCAGCAGGCGCTGCTCTACCAGCTCCTCGTGGAGGCTCAGAGCGACCTGTCGGCAGAGCAGAAAAAACAGAAAGTCGACGCGTACAAACAAAAGCTGGGCCTGGACAAGGGTCTCAAGGTCGCGGAGGGCGATAAGGAAGAACCAAACGACATGGAGGAAGACGAGTGACGGATGAGCGTCGCCGCGTTGGGTCTTGAACGGACTCTCTGGCAAGACATATAATGTGCCGATTGAAGAGGGACCTGCCTACGCTCGTGTGCAGGCCGGTCCCCGGTTCGTTATCGGGACTTCTGTGATCAGTGAATATATGCGTGATTTCGGCAAGACGAAACGGGTCGTCATCAAGATCGGGACGAACACGCTGGCCAAAGACGGCGGGATCGACGCTGCCTACGTCGGCGGCGTGGCGGCGCAGGTCAAGACCCTGCTCGACAGCGGCCGGCACGCGGTCATCGTCACCAGCGGCGCCATCGGCATGGGGGCCGGGCAGCTCCGCCTCAAAGAGAAACCCAAAGAGATGAAGATGCGGCAGGCCTGTGCCGCAATCGGCCAGCCGTTGCTGATGCAGGAGTACCGCAAGGCCTTCATCGAGCACGGCGTACAGGTCGCCCAGGTCCTGCTGACCGCCGAGGTCCTCAGCAACCGCAAGACCTACCTGAACCTGCGAAACGCGATCGAGACGCTCCTCGCTCTGGGCGTCGTGCCGGTGCTCAACGAGAACGACAGCATCAGCACCGCCGAGATCGGCACCGCCTTCGGCGACAACGACCGGCTCAGCGCCCTGGTCGCCAGCAAGATCGACGCCGACCTGCTCATCATGCTTACGGACATCGATGCGCTCTACGACAAGAACCCGCACGAGCACGCCGACGCCCAACCGATCCCGGTCGTCTTCGAGATCACCGACCAGATCGTCCGCCACGCCGGCGGCCAGGGCTCCGCCCACTCCACCGGCGGCATGAAGACCAAGATCGAGGCCGCCAGGATCGCCGCCAACGCCGGCTGCCGGATCGTCTTAGCCAACGGTCGCGAGCGAGACGTCATCACTCGCGTCATGGCCGGCGAGCCGCTCGGCACGATCTTCCTGCCCAGGCGAAAGCTCAGCAACCGCGCCCGCTGGATTCTCAACAGCCAGCCCGCCGGCACGATCCGCATCGACGACGGCGCGATGGCGGCCCTGCGCAATCACAAGAGCCTCCTGCCCTCCGGCGTCACCGGCGTGGAGGGCTCCTTCGACCCAGGCGAGGTCGTCATGCTCAACACCGCCGCCAAGGCCGTCGCCAGCCTCGGCAGCGCCCAGCTCAAGACCCTCGCCGGCAAGCACAGCACCGAGATCAAAAAGCTCCTCGGCCCCCGCCACCGCGACGTCGTCGCCCTCCCCGAAGACATCGTCTTCCTGGACTACTGACTCACGGCTCCGCGATGAGCCGGATGTCGTCGATGTAGATCGACCCTCCCAGACCCGCGCCATCGATGCCGTAGATGAAGTCGAACACAAAGGGGAAGGCCAGGGGTTCGACGAATTCGGAGAAGGGGATCGTCACTTGCTGCCATTCGGGGCTCGTCACATCGAAATCGAGGACCACCTTCTTGTCATTCACCTGGACGAAGAACTGCCCGCTCGTGTTGGTGGCTTCGCCGCGACCCCAAAACGATAGGGCGTCGTAGTCGTTACAGTCTATGGGAGGATCGAACCTCCGCTCGACGTACGAATTCTCCCAGAAGGAGTTGTTGTAGCCGATACGCATGGATTGATTGCCACTGTGAATGAACTCCGTCTGCGCAAACGGATCGTCGCCTTCGGCAGTGACGAGGCCGACGATGGAACCACTGCCATTGCCGACGACCCTCTCCGGCCAATACAGACCAAGGCCGTCAATCCACGTCTGCGCGATCAGATCCGGCGACTCATACGTATAGCTCTCGAAGTCGTCGATGACGTAGTAGTCTGCGACCGTGAAAGTCCAGACATTGCCTCGGTGGATGGTGTAGTCCGGCGGCCCGTTGACCTCGTCGACGCGCCAGCAATACGTCCGGCCCAACTCAAGCGAGCCGGGATCATACGTGTTCGGCTCCAGGCCCTGTCTGACCAGAACACCCAGCGGACAGTCTCTCTCCGCGGTGCTGACATCGGCAAAGCTGGTTCCGAAGTACACGTCGTGACTGGCGGCGTAGAGCCCCGGGTTCCAGGCCAGAGGGGTGTCCTGCGCGACATCTGCAGCCTCATCATGCGGGCTTGGGTTCGAGGCCACGACAGGAATCCCTACGCCCAGCACCAGTGTCCCTTGTACCCCTGTTCCCGAAACCAGGCTCTGCCCGTTCTGGTTGAAGAGATCCTGGTCCGGGTAGAACCAGAATGTTGTCATCTCGCCTGCTGTGCTGGCTGCTTGTAGATTCGACAGGAAAGGTGAGTCGATTGTATTGTTGATCCCGCCGGCCCACTCGGGCGGAATGTCCAAATACCCTTGGATCACGCCAATAGAGCCGGGCCAACGTGGTGGAGGAATATAGGCGATCTCAAACACGAACGCCGTCATAAGGGTGTTCTCCGGGTCTGCACTGTCGATGATCCGCAGACGCGTGTCCGACAGCCAGATGCTTCCGTTGTCCAAAGGCCCGATTCGTATCATCGGGTCAATCGACACGGCCCCTCGACCGAGAATGGGGTCCAGTGGATCGCCTGACCAGGTTATGGGTGTTGGCTCGCCCTCATTGAATATCAGATACTGTTGCTCTTCATCGAAGCGCACGGTCCCGGGCCCTTTGCCAGGAGTGTATGAGTAGTCCTTGTCTTTTTTGCCGGTTTCTTCTGGCTGTTGCGGTTGCTCTGACTGCTGTTGCCCATCGCCCGCAGGAGTCGCGGGTGTACTGCTCGCCTCCGGAGGCTTCTCTCGCTCCGCTATGGCCTGAGCTACGCCCGTCTCGTTGTCAGGAGTGTTGGCATTGTCACAAAGACCGTGGTGGGTGAGTTGGTCGTATTTCTCCCCCAACTTGTCCATCTGGTCAAGGATCGCACCTCTGCCGGCATTGGCACGCCTGTCACGTTCCTTGATGGCCTTGTCTAGCGCATTCGCATCCCGTACTTCAGGCGTGTCACCTTCTCCGACAAACGTCTGTCCGACGAATCCCTCGAATGCCGTCTCCATCTTCTCTTTCGCATGGTTCTCGTATTCGTACTTATTCAACTTGTCATGGCCCAGTTCATGGGCGTGGAGAGCTGGGTCACTGTTCTTGCAGTCCTCCGGTTCCCGAATCCTCGTATAGCCGGTCAGTATGATGTCACCGACGCTCAGCACTTTGAACTCTCCGGTTTTTGAGTCAGGATCCCGTTCGAAGGCACCCCCCGACCACGATACTCCTCCTGCTGCGTCTGCGTCTCCGTCGCCTTCTCCATTCTCATCCTTGGCCAAGTCACTTGGACGCTGGTCCGGCGGGAACTCTTCGATGCTTGGTTCACCCCAGGGTTCGAGGATCACGTTCACCTTCGCTGATGCGACCGCAGGGAATATGGTGAATCCGACGAGTATCGATATGGCCAAGACAATCCGGAGCGCACTGCCTGTTGGCCCAGACCCAGATGGTGCCGTCTTCGTTCCCATTCTGTATTCGCTGCTATGGCTGCTGGTGGTGTTGTTTCTTCTACACATAAGCGATCCTCTTCCTGTTAGTGGTCAGTGGGTCTGTCTTCATAGGCTTGCCGGCGTGCACCAGGGAAGGCTGTTGTTCGTGCCTTCCATCGCCGCAACGGATGGGCGACCATCCCAGGCCCTAAGAAGCGGTTGCGGACGGTCAGGAGAAACCGGGGGAAGTCGGGGGTATTGAGAACGTTGCGTGGAGGGCCTGAGCAGTCTTTGCGGAAGCGCATACGTGTTTCCCTTCGCTCAATGGGGCCGGCCGGGATTGAGCGGGCGCAGAATCGCATGTGTTGACGAAAGGCTGCCCCAAACACTCCGGCGGTGCCTCAACCATTATTGCATCACGGGCCTGGCCGTGGAAGCCCACGCCCATGAACCACTCCAATGCAGTGCGCTTCTGTGAAGATTATTATGCCCGAAGAGTCCGACAAAGACAAGCAAAAAACAGGAGATTCTGCCCAGAATCGCAGGAAACTCGTGGTGGGATTGCAGGTCCTTATGCGGGAATGCATTGCGTCTATCGCCGCCCAAGCTACTGAAACGGCGGCACCAAGTTGCCCCTGTGCTTGCGCATGGAAAGCGGGACATGTACCTTCTGTCTTCGGTACATGCCCCGACAGATCGCCGTGCCTGTTCCTAACTGCTCTCGTGCGCCTGCTTCTTCTCGACGGATGTGATTCTCACGACTGTCTGGCCTTTCTGATTCCCGGGGAATTCAACGGTGACGACAAATCCCGCTTGAAGACATCCTCTCCGTCGACCACTAATGAAGGCGAGGGCGAGCCCCGCAATCTCGCCCTCGTCTGTCTGTCCTTCGTTTCCGTGCCGTCCTTGGCCGACTCCTCTACTTCGGCTGATAGGTGATCTTGAGCTTGGCGGCTTTGGTGGGGTCGCTGTCGTAAGCCCGGATCGCCCGCTGCTTGTCGGCCGTAAGGCTGGTCGTCGAATTGACCACGACGAGAGCATTGCCGGGATTCCAGCCAGGACGGTCAATAACCTCCTGGACGACCTGGCTGATGTTCGGACTGTCATACCACGTGCCGCTCGTCCAAGGCGCGTCGATAGTCCAGGTCTGGGACGCAGTCGTAAGCGTCAAGTTGTGAAGAAGACGCGTCAGCCCACCGGAGAAGTCGAGGGGATTGTCGGCCGCCTCGGCTCGAACCTCGCCGTCAATCCGGCCCTCCAGCCCATACCAGGAGCAAACGCTCAGGGATGCGCTCTTGATGATAGCCCCGCGCGGAATCTGAACGTTCGTGAACCTGAACCCATCCTTGTGGCCGCCTAAAATGATCTCAGGCGTCTTGGTGTTCTGTTGGCGGCCCCAAGGCGTGAGGTGGACGTCATCCACGCCGGCGGACACCTGGTACTCGACCGTGACCTCTCCGACGACCGTGATAGTCACGGTGGCGGTATTCGACGGGCCGCCCAAGGGGGTCGTCCCGCCATCGTCGGCATAATAGGTGAAGCTGTCCTGGCCCGACCAGTCAGCGTCCGGCTGGTAGACCACTTGATCCGCAAACGCGGGCAGTGTCGCGGGGACCTGGGTGATGGGTGTCCCGCCCATATCTTCCAGTCGCCCCTTCGCAGGCAGCGACGCAATCACATAGCTCAGTGCACCGGGCAACCCATCGTCGTCAGCCGACAGCGTGACCGTCACGCGCGAGTTGATCTTCCCCGTCACGGGCACATCGTTAGCCTCGGGAGGCGTGGGCACGGCTGCCTCCTGCACGGCCGCCAATGCATCCACCTTGCCCCAGCCGGACCGGTTGTCCGGCAGGTTGGGACCGGTGAAGGCGTCGCTGCGAGCAGTCGTTCTTAGAATCTGCACGGTCTTCTCATAGTCGAGCCGGCGATTCGCCTGTAGCATGAGCGCCACGACCCCCGTGACGTGAGGCGCTGCCATGCTGGTGCCCTCCATCAGCCGGTAACGGCCCCATTCAGTCACGAAGAACTCGTCGCTCCATAGGACGGAGCCGTGAGAGGACAGTGCCGCGGCGATCTGCGAGCCGGGGGCACAGATGTCGGGCGCCCCCCGCCCATCGGCGGTCGGACCTTTGCTGCTGAACGAAGCCAGTTCGCCGGCCTGCTCCCACGATCTGTAACTGTCGCCTGCGAAATTGACCCAGTCCACCTTGGTCGCGTATGCTCCGACGGAGATCACTTTCTCCGCGATGGCGGGGGAGCCCACCGTGCAGTTGGCATCGCCAGGCCACTCCGTTACGCCGGAGATGTTGTGAACGATTGAGGAGAATCTCTCGCCGAAGAGGTTGGAGGCCCACATATGGACCCGGCCTGCCGCCCGCGTTTCGAAGAGTACAGCCCAGCACGTCTTCTGGATGTCTGCCAGGCCGGAGAAGTCCGAGACGGTGATGCTGACACGGCCGCAGGTGCTCCCAGGCGTGCTTGTGGTCCGGGCATCGATATCAACGTCCCCGA
Organism: Sedimentisphaerales bacterium; assembly: GCA_016928975.1. The sequence continues at coordinate 36,986 of JAFGJR010000230.1, forward strand.
GGGCCGTTCCAGAAGCACTCACCAGTGACGAGGTCGGCAGTTGCCCGCCGGCCCCCACCCAATTCGTTTGCGCTTGCCAGGTCAACTGACCTTGATTCTCCTCATAGGCGAGGACCTGAATCCGCTCCAGCGTGCCGGCGTCATACAGGACGTCCACCCAGGCCAGGCTGGGATCCGCGGGCAACAGGAGCGATCCATAGACGGTGTTGGCGGACACGTCACCCCCCGCATGGAGCCCCTTCTTGTACCCGTCATTGCCGGCAGAAGCCACGATGATCCTTCCCGGCCCAGTCAGAGCGGACAACGATTGGTCACGGAGGGTCCATGACCCGGCAGGGTCGATAGCCCCGAGGCTCAGGTTGATGACCGCCGGCTTGCCCAGGGCCTGTGCCTTGTCGAAGATGTACTGGCAGGCCTGAAGGACATCGTCTGCGTCAAACCATGTGTTCATGCCACGCATGCCGCGCACGACGACGATATCCGCCTCGGGCGCAATCCCACGATAGATCGGATTGCCCCTGCCGCTCCCGGCAGCAGTCCCGGTCACGTGCGTGCCATGACCGTTAGTGTCGCGCTGCGTAACAGCAGACGGACAGGAGTTGATGTCGCTGCTGTCCCATTCGATCTGGCTCCCTGACTGGAGTAGTTCCAGCAGGTAGAGGATGCGCGTCCCATTAGGATCGCTGAAATCGGGATGTGTGAAATCGATGCCGCTATCGACCACCCCAACTATGACGCCCCGGCCCCGGTAGCCGGCCGGGAGGCTGAGTCCCTGGTGAACCAGGTCCGCCCCAATCTCAGGGCGGCTCACGTCCATGGACGGCTTCATGCGAATGCTCGTTTCCACGAACTGCACGAAGGGCTGCCGGGCGACCAGCGGGAGCGATTCAATGGGCAGCCAGCCCGCTACGATATTCCCGACCTGCACGGAAACCGCCACGTCCAACTCGGCAAGCCATGCCGCTGCTTCAGGGTTATCGACGAGGATGAACACACCGACCTCCCAGTAGCCTCCCCAGTCCTCCCACTCCTCGTCCTCGCCGACGTAATTGATGCTCAGACGCTCCTGCAGCCGACTCAGGCCATCTGTCTGGTCTGCGCCCCAAAGGCGTAGCAGCAACCGCGCGTTGGCATCCAGCTTCAACTCCCAGGAGCTGTCATCCTCGCCTGAAGCCCCGATTGCGCCAGCCCCGCCGCCGCTGTCCGGCGGTCCACCGAAAGCCGGAACGCCCTGAATCCCTGGAAAACCACTCAGGCTGGCCAATACAAAAACCGCCAGCCACACGACCACCAGAATCCATCTTCTTTCGGTTCGCATGGCGAACCCCCTTTCCATTTCGTAACAGCATCTACGGTTCTGCAACAACGTCAACCCACTGCTCCTTTTGCTCTTTGACTCAGGTCCCGATCGGCGCTGACTTGATCTCTGACATGGGATACGCAAGACCGGGGGGAGCATTGCGCGAGGATGCATTTCTTGTCGCTGATCTCATCGGCGAGGCTCGCGGCATTGCGAATGGTGTTGCGGCGGCATCGAGGGACCCTCAACCGGAGGTCTTCACCCGGAGTCCGCCGCATATTGCAGGTGGTTTCTTCTGCCCTTTCCGGGCCGCATGAAATGGCTGAACCGAGCAGATCGAGTCTTCGCTATTGCACCTGGCACCCGACAGGACGCTCATTTCGATGCCGGCGCCCACCGCGTACCACGGGCCAGCCTCCAGTCGCCCGGCGCAGACCGGCGCCCCTCCCTCTGGCCTGCGGCCTTGTGCGAAATGTGCACTTGCGGGAAGACCACGGGCAACCAGAATGCATGACTTGACGTTCAAGACGCCACTGCGATGCATGTCACAAGCGTTCATCGTCGTTCTCCTTCCCACTGGGCTCTCACGTGCTTCTCACCGCTCCGTTTACGTTGCCACGCGCCTGGTTTCAGTGTGCCACTGACCCAGATGCCACCTGTCACCTGAAGATACGCGGCGAACGAAGGCATCTTGCGCAGCACATGGCAGGAAAGGACATTCAGGCAGCCTGGACCAGACGACCAAGCAATTGGGAAAGAGGGCGCTGCAACACATCGCGCAGGGGCAAAGAGGTCCAGGCAAATCAGAGACGACGCGTCCTTCGCACGTACTTTCGCCTGCCTCCCGGTGCGAAGCCATGAACACGGCGCCAAGCCATCGCCCGACCCAGTTTACGCCTGCCTACTCCGCAGGATGAAACAGCCACCGGTGTGCAGAAGCCGGCAGCTGCCCCTTTGTCATGTGGCGGAAACAGGTTTCCTGCGCGACGTGTGTCGGAGACATACTCAGCCGACCTCCCTTGCGAGAAGAGACCGGGACCTCTGGGGGCGTGGGACAAACACGTGGGTGCCTTTCTTGATGTGGACGATCAGCTCCAAAAGAAAACGGCGTCCGGTCTCGGATGAGGCCGGACGCCGTTGATCGAACACCCAACCACTCACAGTCGTTGCGTCTAATCACTCCCCTCCATCTCCGACTCGTTTGCCACGGCAACGTCTGTGATCTCTCCCACTACGTGACCGTTCTTCTCCTCGAATTTGACCGTCACGATCACGTTTCCGAAGCGGACCTTCGCCCCCCTGATTGGTGTTTGGCTGTCATCCTCCGGAGTCTTCTTTCCGTACTCGTCAACAAAAGTTATCCCGTCGGGTTCCAAATTGATACGTTCGGAGTCCTCGCCGGGCGGTCTGATGGGCCGATCCAGTCGGATAACATCAGGTTCATACTCGAAGACAATGGAACTGGAGAGAGTCTTGCCCTCCAACACGCCAAAACATATTAGGTTCCCCGCTATCAGTTTTCCCCCGGCGAAGAGCCATCCGCGGAATGGCGGGCCGCCCGGCAGCACAATCAGCAGTCCCTTGTCCCCGAGGTCAATCATCATGACGTTCAGCAACTTCGGCCATGCGGCGGGATGATAGAAGTAGTAGGTCCCGTCCGGCGGCTTAATCAGCAGCTTGCCATCCCCAAGATCGGTCACCTCGACCTTCACCAACTTCGGCTCTCCGGCGGGATCATAGAGGTAGTAGGTCCCGTCCGGCAGCTTGATGAGCAGCTTGCCATCCCCAAGGTCGGTCACCACGACGTTCACCAACTTCGGCTCTCCGGCGGGATCATAGAGGTAGTCGGTCCCGTCCGACAGTTCGATCAACACCTTCCCGTCATCAAGGTCGGTGAGAGTGATCACGGAGCCGTCCTCCTGCTTGACCTGCCACTTGCCATTCCCCAGATCGGTGATCTCCAGGCAGAACAGCAAGTGCACCAGGCTTGCTGCATCGAGCAGACGAATCTCATCGATCAGAATCCTGCCTTGGCCAGCCGGCCCATCTGCGCCTTGGACGCCCACGCCCAGTTTCTTGATGTTGTTGACGTCCACTCCCTGGGCCTGGAGCCTATCAAGTGTCACTACGCACAGGGTCCAGCCCGGAACAAGCAATGCGTTCGGCTCTCCATGTACGAACGTGGCGCGATTTCCATCGGCGTCCTCGACGTGGACGAAGAACCGGTCTGTCTCCGTGACGATGTTGTTTGGATCGCCATGGATCCACAGGGACAGTGCGTCATAAGGGCTCCAGTCCTGCGGCGGATCGAACGTGCGGCATGCGACGGACTCTGTGGCGCCTTGGGTGTTGTCGAAGAAGAACGGCATGGACTGTCTGCCGCTGTGGACGATTGTCGTCTCCATGATGTCGCCTACGCTCGGATCGTAGCCGACGATGGCTCCGGTGCCATTGCCCTCACTGCCAACGGGGAAGAAGTCATCGGGTGAGAAGCCAAGACCGTCGATCCACGTCTGGAAGACGCGATATGGCGAGTAGTTCATGTACTCCTCGAAATCATCGATCGGCAGGGACTCGTCCAAGGGGACTTGGCCGCCGCCGCCCAGGATCAGGAGAAGCTCGGACGCGCCCACGGACGGAAGAGTGAACTCCAAGAAGAACCTATTGGGAAACAGTGGCAGACGCAGTTCGCGGCCGATATACTCCTCCACCATCGGGAGACCGACGTCTGCGAAGATCCCCGTGGCGTTCGACGCCGTCACAACCCCCGCGTGCACTTCGAGATCAACGGCGCCGCGGGATGTCAGGTACTCGCTGGTCATATCCAGATGCATGACGAAATCCAGATCGGAATCACTGGCCGCGCTCAGGCCGTCATTGGTCCAGTCCAGATCGCCCGACTGCTCAATGGACACGTCGAAGAACGTCTCGGACCACAATGGATACCCCTCTTGATCCAGCAACACCACACTGACGGGGTCGGTGACAGCAGCCGAGCCGGATACGATCTGTGGCTCCCATGTCCCTCCCAGCCATGCGGCTGGACCTCGCAAGTTGATCACCGTTGTCGCCTCACTATGGGCATAGGCGAATTGACCAAACTTGCCGCGTTCCTTCTGAGCCGTTCCCCAGGCCCGGATTTCGCCTGCGTATCTTCCATTTTCCAGGTGGGTGACGTTTGCCTCGATCTCGGCTTCGGCACCTGCAGTGCTGAAGCGGACATCCGGCCTCTTCGTACCGCGACGCTCGATATCGTGGATAACGCCAGCCTTGTCAAGCGTCTGGAAGCCAGACCGCGACTTGACGTCCTGTAGACCGAGCTCAAAGGCCCCCGCATCCAGATAGTAGTCGCAGTAAAACGTGGCCGCCGTCGATCCTGTCGGCTTCGGCGACGCCGTGAAATCGAAGCTGTGGCTCACGTAGTAAGAACCGATGCAGGTGGTGTCGGCCCCGGAACTGGCCAGACGCAGTTGCAGCAACACATCGTCATCGTCGTCCTTGTCGAACAAATCGTCATCCCACCCTGGAGTGTCAAGATGCATGATCCATGTGTTCTCACCTATGTTTTCGTAGATGTCGCCTCCCAGGCCTAGACTGTTGTCCTTATCCGTGAAGGTGCGTATCGAGCCATCGTCCTTGTACATGTACCCTGTCGATGCGACAATCATTTGCGGCCTGGATACACCCCTTACCAGCGTGGTGTACGCCCTGAAATCAACTTTCTGGCCAGCGATGTACTTGCCGACCTTGACTTCCTCATTCGGATTGGGATTGTCAGGCAAGCCAGTGAAGAGCTTTCGATAATTCGTTCTGCCGTCTGCATCAACGACCCCAAACTCGATATCAATGATCACATCTGTATATGGTGACCAGACCCCTCCGACCGGCTTGATATACAGTGTCCCATCCTCAGGGATTGTGAAACTCCCCACTCCCATTGCCGGATGGGCTAACAGGACCAGTAGCGTACACCACATGCCAAGGCGTAATCCTGCAGATCTCATGGTATTCTCCTCTCGTTCGGTCGTTGTTGCGGTGTGGTTGAAGCGTGATTCGATCTGGCGATCCTGGGATGTGCTTTGCGTCTTCATTTTCGTTCTCCTTTTTGGCTTGTGTGGATGGGATTCGGGGCAACGGCCTTCATCTCATCCTGGCTCTTGTTTCCGAACTGACTTTCGTGTCGTCCGCCGCGGGCAGATCCGGAGGCCGCGTCGGGGACATTCCCAACGTTTGTCTCCGCGAAAGGATACGCAACACCGACCGCACCATTGCGCGAGCCGAAAGCGCGGAAGTGGTTGCTGTTGTGGATTGCCGTCGAAAGGCTTGCCAGGCGACCGTTCGGAGCCGGACGGAACGCCAGCGGCCCATCAGGCCGGAGGGACGCGGAATCCCCTACAGCCAAGACATCGTCCGCACGTGCCCGGGGTTATGGGTGCACATCCTGCCCTATCCGCTGTTCGGGAAGCCGGAAGGGGTGCGGCGGGGACGGGGAGACGGGATCAGGGCACCTTCCAGAGGACCGGCACGATACCCCACTGCTGCAACGCCTCAATGCCGTGGAGCGCCAGGAGAATCCAGATGAACCAGAGTGCGTCCCGCACGCCGCGGACGAACTGCGGCATCTTCACCTCCCAGCACTCCGGCGCGCGATAGAGCGACCATCGCGGGATCATGGCGGGGACCTCGCGGCTGTAGTCGAGGTAGCGGTCCCCGAACTTGTCGATCAGCTTGCGTTCTTCGACCACGATCGCAAGCGGGTAGTACAGGCCGTAGAAGAGAATGATACACGCGAGCACGAGGAGGTTCTCGGACGCCAGGCCGACCCCCACGGCGCCGATCAGACTGAACAGGTAGAGGGGATGGCGCATGACCGAGTACGGCCCGACCGTGATCAGCTCCCGGCCCTTGTTGCCCGCGATGTATATCAGGGCCCACAAACGCCCGAGGACAGCGGTCCACAGCAGACACATGCCGGACAGCTCAAATGCAAAATCGACGACACCCCCCCGGCGAAACGAGCGCCCGGTGAAGATGATCAGCAAGGCGATCATCAGACCGAAGAGCCGGAAGATGGACACACGTGAACGGGCGATACTGAATTCCATAGTCTCTGCTTTCCATTGCCGCAACGATCTGAACGGCCCCCGGGGGGGGGAGCACGGGTCGGGATTGCCGAAGGAGGGAATCGAACCCTCACCGGGTGTAAGCCCGACAGGATTTTGAATCCTGCGCGTCTGCCAGTTCCGCCACTTCGGCGTGGCCGCGATTATGGAGGATCGCCAGGGGCAAGTCAACCCTGAAAATCGTCGTGTGGCAGGCAGGCCCTTGCCAGAGCTCTCCGCCCAATGCCTGGGAAACGACGGAGAAATGACGATCAGCGGCGCAATCTGGCCGTTCCTGGTGCGATTCTCGCACGAAACGTGCACCGGTCTACAGCGAAAGTCCCGCGTCGGGCAGCCCCTTCGACACCGAAGTGGAAGCCGCCAAGGCCCGCGACCCAAAGGCCCTGAAGCTCCACGGCGAGCGCCCCTGGCTGAACTTCCCCGACGAGCATCCGCAGACTGGAGACCATAGCCCGTAAATCGCAGGTGAACACAAATCTCGCAGGGTGTGCACCGTACACCGGCTGTCATTCCAGCAGAGCTTGCCCTCGACCCCTGATCTGGTCAGGGGCAGGCTCCGATCGGGGGGCTGGAATCCAGGTTTCTTTCGCCGCAGAGGTCGCGAAGGATCGCAGAGGAAAGACAAAACCCGTTCCTTCTGTCATCCGCAGACCATGTCATTGCGAGCGAAGCGCGGCAATCTCTCATGTCATTCCAGCGGAAGCTGGAATCCGTTCCTCTCTTCGACACGGATTCCCGACCCACAACCGCCTACTGACTACCGGCAACTGCCTTCGGGCCACAGAGGTCGCAGAGCACCCGTCGCGGCCTCGCTGCGCTCGGCCGCAACCAAAAAGTCCGTCGAACGAGAAAGCCCTCATAACATACTGCGTATCAAGATGTTA
>JAFGJR010000231.1 GCA_016928975.1 Sedimentisphaerales bacterium
AAGAGCAGGGCAAACCTGGGGATAATCGGCTGCGTCAGCATGCCGTGGTTCGCCGGTGAAAGTATGCCGGCCTTGTTCACTAACAACGTGCGCACCTGCTTCATTCGTGGTCTCCTCATTTGGGGCTCAACTGCATGAAAACGCTTGGTCGTATCGCGGGAGCAACAGCACGGCGGACAAGGCTGGATCCCGAACCCGTCCGTCATCGAGAACGTCAGCCCATAATCCACATGATTGAAGATGCCCTACGACGGCGTCTGCTAGTTGCCCACTTGGTTGGTATGCGGCTCCCTTCTCGAACTTGTCGGCCGGCCACGAGGCCTCGGCTGATTCTCATTGCAGAGAAAGCACATCCACCCTGCGGGACATACGCGTCGCAATGTTACCACTTTCCCGTGACCAAACGTAATAAAGCAAACCTCGTGCCGCTGGTGCGATGCGGCCCTAACGCGTTATCCACCAACCGGATACGAATCATTGGCCCAACAGACCAATCGTTGCACTTGCAACCAGGGCAATCCTGCGGTAGTATGCAGCTGCAATGACTCGGGTTCAAGTTTCGCCCTTGTCGCGCCGGGGTCGGCAGCCGAAGCGTGCTCAGTGCGATTCGCATGTGCGGCTAGCGACGACGGGCGGCATCCGTGGGGAGGCCAATGATGCAAGCGGCCGTACACCAATCCATTCTGCGGTCACTGTCGGAAGCAGTGTGTTCCGTGGATCCGCAATGGCGCATCCAGTGCTTCAATCGTGAGGCAGAGCTGTTGACGGGGATCAGTGGACAGGATGCCGTCGGGAGACTTCTCAACGAGGTCTTCTCTGCGGATGTCGGCGAAGTGCATGTGATGATCGCCACGGCAATGAAGTCCGGCAAGACCATCAGCGGCACAAGAACTCACATTGTCAATGGCCGTGGTGAGACGATTCCGGTTATTGTGAACGCTGCCCCTGTATTGGACGGCGCTCGAACTGTGACGGGTGCCGTACTGGTTCTGCAGGATAACCGAGTCGTCGAAGTCCTGCGCCGCCAGTTGCGACGCGAATACACATGCTACGGCATCGTCAGCAGAGACGCGCGAATTGAACGCATATTGCACATGTTGCCAAGTGTGGCCGACAGCAGCGCGACGGTGCTCATCACCGGTCCGACGGGAACCGGGAAGGAGTTGCTGGCCCGGGCAATTCACTCCGCCAGCCGGCGCCGCACGAAACCATTTCTGGCAATTAACTGCGGAGCGCTGCCCGACACCTTGTTGGAGTCCGAATTGTTCGGGTACAAGAAAGGCGCTTTCACGGATGCCAAGAAGGACAAGCGGGGCCGATTCGCCCTCGCAGAGGGCGGCACCCTGCTCCTGGACGAAATCGGCGACGTGTCGCCGGCTATGCAAGTAAAGCTTTTGCGGGTGCTCGAAGAACGACAGTACGAACCGCTGGGAGGCACCGCCTCCGTCAGGGCCGACGTGCGCATCGTTGCGACAAGCAACCGAGATGTGGCGGCCATGGTGGAATCGGGGACGTTCCGTTCCGATTTGTACTATCGTTTGAATGTCGTCGAATTTCACCTGCCTCCTTTGGCAGAACGCACTGGAGACATTCCCTTCTTGCTTGAGCACTTCATTGAAGTACTTAACGCCGAGACGGGCCGTACGGTGGATCGCGTCTCACGTGCGGCCATGCACCGGCTGATGACCTACCCCTACCCGGGAAATGTTCGTGAGTTGCGCAACATCGTGGAGCATGCCTACGCGATTTGTGGAGGGGACGAGATTTCTGATGCGTGTCTGCCGACGCGACTTTTCGGTGTTGCCGCGTTGCCAGAGCGTCAGGTGGGCAGTGCAGCAGCCGCAGCGCCTCTTCACAGAATGCCGGATGAGAAGCAACGACAACTGATCACACAGGTGCTGCACGCATGCAAAGGGCACCGACGCAAGACGGCCGAGGCTCTGCAAATCGATAAGTCCACTCTGTGGCGAAAGATGAAGGCCCTTGGCATTGAGTATCCGGAGCGATAGCGCATTGGGGCTCAGCCGCGGCCGGAACCGCGGACTCCTCCGTCACCGGCTATCGACAATGGGTTGTCCGTACTCATGCGGAGGCGGTGGTGCTCTGCGGTGCGCCCGCCTGCTGTCGCCCTGGGCTCCACCTATGTCGCCCGCATCCTGAAGCTCACCTCCTTGGCCCCCGATCTCGTCGAAGCCGTTCTCACGGTAGAGGAACCCGACGACCTGTCGTTGAGGCATCTCACGAATGAACTGCCGCTTGACTGGGGCGAACAGCGTCGGCGCTGTGAGTAACGTCCTGAGCAAGAGCTGTACACTGGCCAATCACCGTTCGGCAGAATCCAGCAAACCGGCCAGGGCTGCGATGCGCTGCTGAAGTTCGTCGCGGATGCGGCGGAACTCGGCGCGGACCTGTTGCGGGTCGTCCTGGGCGGCGGCCGGGTCCGGCAGGATCCAGTTCTCTCGGCGGACCAGGCCGGGCAGGCCGACGCAGACCTCCTCGGCGCAGAGCGTGACAACGATGTCGGCTCGTGAGAGCGGGACGTCGGAGATGCGCTTCGGCTGCTGAGCGGAGATGTCGATGCCGGCCTCGCTCATGACCTCGACGGCCCAGGGATCGACGGCGTCGGCGGGATCGCTGCCGGCACTCCAGACGGTGATGTCAGGGGGCAGGAGTTTCCTGGCCCAACCCTCGGCCATCTGGCTGCGGGCGGCATTGTGGACGCAGAGGAAGAGGACGCCGCGCGGGCGGCGAGCGGTGCGGGCCTGGCTCTCGCCGTGGCGGATATCCTGGCCGCGGACCATGAAGACGATCATCTCGGCCAGGTTCGTGGCGTGGTCGCCGATGCGTTCCAGGTACTTGGCCACGGCCTGAACGCGCGTCGCCCAGGAGACGGTGGCCTGTTCGCCGCTGATCGAGTTCAACGTCTGCCGGGCGGCCTGGGCGTAAAGGGCGTCCATCTGGCGGTCCTGCTCCATGACGCCCCGGGCCAGATCGGCATCCGTTTGAAGCAGGGCCTGGACGGTCCGGCCGACCCGCGTCCGCTGCGCCATCTACACGCGCAAGAGCACCGAGGAAGGGCTGGAGCAGGAGTTCAACTCCCTCGACGCTCAGCGCGAGGCGGACGAGGCCTACATCGCCAGCCAGCGGGCCGAGGGCTGGCGGTGCCTCCCGGAGCGGTACGACGACGGCGGCTACACTGGCGGCAACATGGAACGGCCCGCGCTCAGGCAGCTAATGGCCGACATCGAAGCCGGCCGAGTCGACTGCGTCGTGGTCTACAAGGTTGACCGCCTGAGCCGCAGCCTGATGGACTTCACGCGGCTCATCTCCCTCTTCGACGAGCACAAGGTGTCGTTCGTGTCGGTGACGCAACAGTTCAACACCACAACCAGCATGGGCCGGCTGACGCTGAACATCCTGCTCTCCTTCGCTCAGTTCGAGCGGGAGATCATCGGCGAGCGCATCCGCGACAAGATCGCCGCGGCCAAGAAGAAGGGCAAGCACACCGGCGGCACGCCGGTTCTCGGCTACGACATCGACCGGGCCACGAGCCGCCTGGTGGTGAACGCCAAGGAGGCCAAGCTGGTCCGCCACATCTTCAAGCGGTTCCTGCAACTGGGCTCCGCTCTGTTGGTGGCCAAGGAACTGAACGCCAAGGGGCTGCGGACCAAGGCGTGGACCACGAAGAGCGGCAAGACGCGACCCGGCATCGAGTGGGACAAATCGCGGGTCTTCCGCCTGGTCACCAACCCGAAATACGTGGGCCAGGTGCCGCACAAGGACCAAGTCTACGATGGCGAGCACGAGGCCATCATCGACCGACGGACGTGGGACGCGGCTCAGGCAGTCATCCAGGAGAACAGCAAGGTCCGCGGGGCCAAGACGAGGGCCAGGACGCCGGCGCTGCTGAAGGGCCTCATCAAGTGCGGCCATTGCGGCACGTCGATGGGCGTGAGCTTCGTCAAGAAGCCCGACAGCCCGGAGACCTGCACGCGATCCTTCAACGGCACCGACGGATCGTCACTCGTCAGGGCCACCGAGCCCACGGCGATCACGCTGTCGTATCTGGCCGGGAAACGCACCGTTGACCCGGAGAACGGCCCGCCGGGCTCATTGCCGGCGGCGGCCACCAGGAAACAACCGCTGTTGAGCGCTCGCTCGACGGCCTGCCGGATGCAGACGTAGTCCTTCCGCGCCGTGAAGCTCATGCTGATCACGTGCACGCTCTCGCTAACCGCCCACCGAATGCCATCGGCAACGCACTGGGCGTCGCCGTCCGCACCGCGGATGTCCACATCGTAGCCCAACAACACACAGTTTCTCGCCGTTTACGTTCGGTGGATTACTACACCATGTCATTGCCTCGTGCGTTTCGAGTCCACAGGCTCCCACGAGCTCAGTGCCTGTGATGCCCTATCTCTCACGGATTCGTACTTCGATGTGGCCGCCATGCTCCTCAACTGGTCCTTCAATTCCCCCGCCCCTGTGATGTCGGCGAGCTCAACTCCCAGCGCCTGTTCCTTCTCGCTACGGCGGCGCAGCAGAATGCCGATGGCCTCCAGGCCCTTGGGCCGGTTCAGCTTCATCAATCCTTCGGCCGCCGGCCAACGCGGGGAATCAAAGTACAGGCCCGCGTCCTTCAGAACAATGTATTCGAGCACCTTCTCTGCACCGGGAATCTTGCGGTCCGCCAGGGCCATCACCAGGTCGCCGCGAAGGGACGAGAGCCTCATGATCGCTGCCTCGGCCGTGGGCAGCCACAGGATGCGATGCCCGATCGAGGTTCGCTTGATGTCAGCCAGGTGGTCCTGCAGAGCCTGAGTTGTTCGCGGATCGTCCAGGCAGTCCAGCGCACGGAGGGCCTCAAGCCGAATCAGCCAGCGCAAAGCACGGGTCCTCTGAAACACAGCATCCGCGGCCTTCTTCATTCTCTGGTCGCCGATGACCCACAGAGCCTCGCAGACAGTACCTTCGTCTCCGGAGTTCAATCGAGGCAGGATCAGCTCATACGCCCAATCCTCATGCCCTGCATCGCTCAGTATCTTGACAGCATCCTCGAGCCCGAAACGCAGTTGGTCCCGTTCCCGCCATATCAAGTGAGCTGTATAATCCGTATCGTACTTGGCGGCAAAGCCCCACAAGACCATGTTCGCACCAAAACCTCCATGCTCGATCTGCGTCCTGAGTGGCTCACGCAGCGCTTCGATGACCCGGTGGCGCTGCTCATCAGAGAATACGTCCCGCTTGAATCGATCCACCAATTCATCTGCGGCAACATTGACGATTCGGGCGTCGAGCTTGCCCAGGAGGCGCACCTCCAACTCGGGGTCCGCGCGGCCGACGAGTCTGATCAGGCTGTCCGTGTCAAGCTCCTTCAGCTTCTCATACAGCTCGCTCGAATACACATCGGGCAGCACGCGATCAGGCCTGGCGGTCCGAGAGATCGGAGCGGTGCATCCCGCCGCAACGACACCAAGCAGTAGCAACGAATACCGAGACAAGCGCGCGTCCATGGCTACCTCCTTGAGTGTCCTTGTCGACCGGATCGGGACGCAAGCCGCCAAACGCTGAGAAGTACGATTCGCTCGGAAACCGCTCGGCTCCCGGTTGGCCACGTTAGGTTCTCTTGCAGGCATCTGTCCCTCGCTGAGCTCAGTTCACAGGCGGGTCCCTCCGGTCTCTGACACCGCCCGTTTCTCGATTCAGATACGCGTCGACAGCATTCTTGATCAGGCTGTTTCTCATGCCGGGATCCTTGATAATCGATGGAGGCTCACGAAATGCATTCAGGATGAAGCCAATATCACCAAACAACCCGCCTTTGTGAGAGACTCCGGCTATCGGCTGCGGCTTGATAACGTTTCGGTTGCCAACGCGCACATGCCCCTTCCACTTGTGGAAGCCAACGTCATCCTGTTGGAAGAAGTTGTCTCCGGCAACAATAAGGCCGCCATCTTCCATGTCCACCTCCTTGCCGGGCTCCCGAAAACGCCTCAGGTTTAGCTTGAACTCATCTCGCACCATGTCGATGAATCCAACATACGCTATCTTATACTCTCCCCCGTGAGAAGACGTCAGTGCCTCATCAAGCTCCTCATCCCACTTGTTGAAAAGCCGAAAGATCGTCGTGGCACCGTCGCTGAAGCCGACCAGGATCACTTGTTCGTGCCGACAAGGATCATCATCCTTAGCTTTCCGGTACTCGGTCAGATCGTCGATCACCTTGCCCTTTCCGTGTTCATCCCATCCGCTCCTCATGTGGAGTTTCTCGCCCTCGCCATTCCGCAGGCCGAGCAACTTTCTTTCTGTAAATTCCTTTCCGGGTCGTCTCTCATGACGGTGGCTCAGGCGTTCTCCCGTTCGGTCATGGTC
>JAFGJR010000005.1 GCA_016928975.1 Sedimentisphaerales bacterium
ATCGCGTGAACGAAGTCTTCATCATTGACGCCCTTCGCACGGCCGTCGGCAGTCTGAACGGCGCACTGGCAGGCACGCCGGCCGTCGAGTTGGGCCGCATCGTGCTGGATGCCCTGCTGCGCAAGCACGGTCTTGCAGGCGAAGCCGTGGACGAGGTGATTCTCGGTTGCGTGCTCCAGGCCGGTCTGGGTCAGAACGTCGCTCGCCAGTCGGCCATTGCTGCGGGTATTCCGGTGCATAAGACGGCCATGACGGTCAACATGGTCTGCGGCTCGGGTCTGCGAGCGGTGACGCTGGCCGCCGCAGCCATTCGCAGCGGCGAAGCCCAGGTCATGCTGGCGGGCGGTACCGAGAATATGTCCGCGGCACCTTATCTGCTGCCCAAGGCGCGCGGCGGGTACCGTCTCGGGCACGATCAACTCGTGGATGGGCTCATCCAGGACGGTCTCCAGGATGTGTTCAACAAGTGCCACATGGGCATCACCGCAGAGAACCTCGCCGCCAAATACGGCATCACCCGACAACAGCAGGACGAATTCGCTGCCACCTCGCAGCAGAGAGCCCAGGCCGCCATCGCCGCGGGGCGTTTCAAAGACGAAATCCTGCCTGTGCTCATCCCACAGAGAAAAGGCGATCCGATCCGGTTTGAGCAGGATGAGTTCCCGCGTCCCGGTACGACTGTCGAGAAGCTGGCGGCTCTCAAGCCGGCTTTCAAGCCTGATGGCACGGTGACCGCAGGTAATGCTTCCGGCATCAACGACGGAGCGGCCGCTGCTCTGCTGGCTGGTCAAGATGCCTGCCGCCGGTATAGTCTCCGGCCGATGGCCCGCGTGGTCAGTTGGGCTTGTGCCGGAGTGGACCCGGCCGTCATGGGCATCGGTCCGGTGCAAGCGGTGCGCAAGGCCCTGGATCTGGCCGGTTGGAGACTCGCGGATGTTCAGCTTATTGAGGCCAACGAGGCTTTTGCGGCTCAATCGCTGGCTCTGGCGAAGGAGTTGGGCTGGGACCTTGCGATTGTCAACGTGAACGGCGGGGCAATTGCCCTGGGGCATCCGATTGGTGCCAGCGGCGCGAGGATACTAACCACGCTGTTGTACGAGATGAAGCGCCGCTCGGTTCGCAAAGGCTTGGTTACATTGTGCATCGGTGGCGGCATGGGCATCGCCGCGTGCGTCGAGATGGTCTGAGAGGCTCCAGGGTACCACTGGCGGCCTGTACGCCAGTGCCTTCAAGGTCGAGATCGAGCACGGGCAGACAGGCTGCTCGTGGCACGCCGGTTGCCATTTGTCTGGTTCTACTGGGTGTGATGATAAACAGGAGATCCCGAAAGTGACGATGAAGGAACCCCCAAAGTTGAACCTGACTCGCAGCCTGAGTGAATTCGAGCGAGCCAGGTCGCTTATACCGGGTGGCGTGCTGGGCATCCGCCGGCCATACAATTTCGTTGAGGGCGAGTATCCGGTTTTCTTCGAGAAGGGCAAAGGCGGGCACACAATTGACATCGACGGCAATGAGTACATCGATTTCCTGTGTGCCTACGGACCCATTATCCTCGGCTATCGCGAGGAGGAAATCGACGAGGCGGTGATTCGGCAGATTCGTGACAAGGGTTTCTGCTTTTCACTGGCCCAAAGCAGCCAGCATGAGCTGGCCGATACCCTGCGTCAACTGATCCCCTGTGCCGAGATGAGCGTGTTCGTGAAGACCGGGTCGGATGCCACGACCTACGCTGTCCGCGTCGCCCGTGCCGCTACCGGGCGGACCAAGGTCATGCGCTGCGGATACCACGGCTGGCATGACTGGTGCGTCGAAGTCAAGGGCGGCATCCCCCCCAAGCTCTACGAGGACGTCTTCGAGTTTCACTACAACGATCTGCAGGGTCTCGAGGACCTGCTCAAAAAGCACGGCGACCAGACGGCCGCCATTATCGTCACACCCTACGGTCACCCGCTGGCCGAGCCATTGCAGGAGCCCAGGCCCGGCTTCCTGGAGGGGGTTCGGGCACTGGCCGACCGGTACGGGGCGGTGCTGGTTTTCGACGAGGTTCGCACGTGTTTTCGCATGTCGATGGGGGGGGCACAGCAGGTCTACGGTGTGACACCTGACCTGGCGACAGTTGGGAAAGCCATGGCCAACGGCTACGCCATCGCCGCCACCGTGGGCAAAGCACAACTGATGAGAAAGGGCGAGAAGGAGGTCTTCATCAGCTCCACGTACTTCCCGAACAGTGACGGGATCGTGGCTTCGATGAAGACGATCGAAGTCCTCCAGCGGGACAACGTGCTGACTGCGATTCAACGCAAGGGCAAGGGCCTGATGGAGCAGCTCGCCGCCGCGGTCGCGCGCCATCCCGGTGCGTGTGCGGAACTCAGCGGCAACGGATGGATGTTCTTTGTCACATTCCGCAAGGACGAACAGAAGACGTACAAGAACAGGCGTCGCGACTTCTACATGTATTCGATCCGCAAGGGCGTGTTCATACAGCCGTATCACCACGGGTACGTGGCCTTCCGACATACCGACGAGGATCTGACCGTCGCGGCTCGCGTGGTGGATGAAGCGCTGGCATTCGTGGAGGAGAAGTACGGCGCGTAGCCGAGATCGCACTCTTGCAGTTGCCGCTCATCACTTCCCTCGGGCAGCGTGTGCTCTACTGATTGACAGTCAGCATGATCAGGGCGGCTACTCCGGGACCCTGTGTGATGGTGTCAAGACCTCCGAGGCCGTTGACAATGAGCGAGTCGTTTGCCGCCTCCGAGTGCGCGATGGCCACCTGAGCGGTCAGTCCGGTCACGCTCACTGAGCCTGCATTGACAGACACATTGATCGTGTCCGGAGACGCCGTTCCGTTAACCGTGATTGTATCGATCTGTGAATCACCGTTGACGCCGCCCAGGGTACCTGCCAGATCGACGTTCACCTGGGTGACGGCGGTACCCGCCAGGCTGTTCACGTTGATACTATCCGTGCCGCCCAGGGCATTGAGGTCAACCTGCTCCACGCCGTCCAGGTCCATCACGATGTTTCCCAGATTTCGAGTGAAGCGCAGCCGTGTGCCGTTGGCCAACAGGTCGAAAATCTCGCTGCCATTGCTGCCGTTGAAGAGCAACACATCCGTTCCGGCCTGTCCTTCGACCGTGTCGCTTCCGTCACCTGGATCCCACTGGAATGTGTCGTCGCCGGGCCCGAGGAAGACAACGTCATTGCCTTGCTGGCCGTCGATGAAGTCGTTGTCGTCGCCGCCGATGAGGACGTCGGCTCCGTTCGTGCCCAGTAGAGTGTCCTCCCCGGCCCCACCGTCAAATGTAAACGGGATTAGCAGGCCGGCCAGATTTCCCGTGCAGCTTATCGTGTCCGGCCCGCCGAGGGCGTCGATCGTCAACGACAGTGCGCCGCTGAGGGCCACCGCCGCGGAAAAGCCGGTCGCGTCCACCCTCGCCTGCGTGCCGTTGGCGATGACGGTGATCGTGTCCGGGCCTGGTGATCCGTTTATGTTCACCGTGTCGCCGCCCACGCCGTTCAGGACAACCTGGTCGCCGGTCTCGTAGCCCATCACCCGCAC
>JAFGJR010000232.1 GCA_016928975.1 Sedimentisphaerales bacterium
AGCCTACGGAGATCACTGCGGTGGGTCCATTTTCGATGCCGATTCTACTCCCCGACGTGGGGCCCTTTTACATGCCGATTTCCATGCGAGCACGCTACAACGCCCTCCTACGCGAGCGGTCTGGGAGGAAGGAGTCGGTGTTCGACCTCGCTTTCTGGGAGAGTCTGGGGCCAGACGGCTTTCAATACTACCACATTGTAGATGGCCAGAAGTTCCCGGTTCTTGTGCGGTCTTATACGGATGACGGTGGCCATTTGAATGTGACGGGCCGACGGCACATAGCGGCGCAGTTGTTGACCGCGTTGCTCAAGCTCGCAGGTGGTACTCAATGAGGCGGTTGCCGATGTGACTGTGACATAGTCCCGGCAAGCGATACCAGTTGAAATGAGAGTGTATCCGGTAACGTGGCTACCGTGCGGCAGTGAATCAAATGATCCTGGGGGTTGTGTTGTCGCAGACCGCACCTGTGGTTCCACTAGGGTGAGACATGCTATGGTGAGTGCCAAGTGACAGCGTTCGTTGCCAGGTGAAACCGCGGGTAGATCAACAAAGAGGGAAGATACCGTGGAAATCCAGAACGAAATCCAGAGCTACATTGTGGAAAGCATCCTGTTTGGCGAAGGGCAGCAGTTGGAGCCTGATATGCTGTTGCACGAAAGCGGTATCCTGGATTCAACAGGCTTTCTCGAAATCATCACGTTTGTGGAAGAGAAGTTTGGCATCGCGATTGCGGACAGCGAAGTCATCCCCGAGAACTTCGGCACCCTGCGAAAGATGTCGCGCTTTGTGGAAGTGAGACTGAAGGAGAAGGCAGCGACGCCGCTGAGATCCTGATCATCGGCTGGGCTGCCACCTTGAAGCGCTCTCTGCGGACAATCATGTGCGGGATAGTGGGCATCTGCCGGCTTGGAGCAAAGCAGGACGTAGACCCGCATGTCATCCAGCGGATGATGGCGATCTCCCGGCATCGTGGCCCGGACGAGGCTGGCATTTACCTGGACGACCGGGTTGCCCTGGGCCACCTGCGGCTCAGCATCATTGATCTCCAATCCGGATGCCAGCCCATTCACAACGAAGATCAGACGCTCTGGATCATCTATAACGGAGAGGCGTTCAACTACGTGGAGCTGAAAGGTCGGTTGGAGCAGCAGGGACATCGCTTCTACACGACCACGGATACCGAAGTCATCCTGCATCTCTATGAACAGGAGGGGCCTGAGTGCGTCAAGCGTCTGAACGGGCAATTCGCCTTCGCCATCTGGGACAGTGAGAAACGAGAGCTGTTTCTGGCGCGTGATCGCGTGGGCATTCGCCCCCTGCACTACACTATCCATGACGGAAAGCTGATCTTTGCCTCGGAGATCAAATCCATTTTCGCAGCGACCGGAGTGCCTCGACAGCTTGATCCGGTGTCGCTGGACGAGATCTTCACCGTCTGGACTGTTTTGCCCGGTCGCACGGCGTTCCGGGACGTCTACGAACTGCCGCCCGGCCACTGTATGAGGGTCGCCCACGGTGCCATCGACCTAAAGAGATACTGGGAGATCCCGATCTACGGTCGCGACGAGCAACTGACTCTCCCCGTGGAGGTGGTCTGTGAGCAGATCGACGAGCTATTGATCGATGCCATTCGCATTCGCTTGCGTGCGGACGTGCCGATCGGCTGCTATGTGAGCGGGGGCCTGGATTCCTCCGGCGTCGCTGCGCTGGCGACCCAGAGGCTGGGAGTCCACTGGAACACATTCGGCATACGCTTCGACCAGGAGGCGTTCGACGAAGGAATTCACCAGGACAAGATGGCATCGTTCCTGGGATCGAGCCACCGCGAGTTGTGGGCGACGCCGGAGCGAATTGGCGACGCGTTCGCCGATACCCTGTGGCATTGCGAGAAGCCTCTTCTGCGCACGGCTCCGGTTCCGCTGCACATGCTGTCCGGGATCGTGCGGGAGTCCGGTCTGAAGGTAGTTCTGACCGGAGAGGGAGCGGATGAGGTGTTCGGCGGATACGACATTTTCAAAGAGGCGAAGGTGAGGCAGTTCTGGAATCGCCGGCCCGGGTCCGCCGCCCGCGCCGCTCTGGTGCACGAGCTCTACGCAGATGTATTCCAGGATCATCGAACCCAGCCGTTCCTTCCGTCATTCTTCGGCAAGGGTCTGGATCGGTCCGGCGACCCGCTCTTCTCACACATCCTGCGATGGGACAATACAAGCAGGATCAAGACGTTCTTTTCCAACGAGGTCCGGGCGGCGATTGGCACCACAGATCCCTATGAGCGCATTCGTCAGAGCTTGCCGCCGCGCTACCACCGGTTGGATGCCGTCGCCAAAGCGCAGTACCTCGAGACGTTGATCTTCCTCAGCAATTACCTGCTGTCCTCGCAGGGGGACCGGGTGGCGATGGCGAACTCGGTGGAGATTCGCCTGCCGTACCTGGACTATCGCATCATCGAACTTATGGCAAGCGTGCCCTCGCGATGGAAGATCCTCGGCCTGGATGAGAAGCACATTCTGAAGAAAGTGCTTGCCCAGGCTCTGCCGAAGGAGATCGTCGCTCGGAGAAAGCAGCCGTACCGCGCTCCAATCGTCAGGTGTCTGCTCAGTGGCGCAAGCGGCGGGCTTGCTCGAGAGCTGCTGAGCGAGGGAGCCATCAAACGTCTCGGATTCTTCGATGCTGCAAAGGTGGACAAGCTACTGAAGAAACTACAGACAGCGAAGAACGCGGGGGAGATCGACAGCATGGCTTTGGCCGGCATCCTGTCCACGCAAATCATCCATCAGCAGTTCGTGGAGGACTTCGACGCCCACTCGGAGCCCGTGGTCGAACCAGATCTCGTTGTCGACAGACGTGCGGGCATGCAGTCGCTTGTCCTCGGCATGCGCCATCAGCGCCATCATAGACAGACACAGAGCGGTCCTGCCCTCCATCACAACGCGGAGACGTAGATGCCAGTTGACTTTGACCCTGTTTTGGTGCATGAGTGGCTCCGGCGATCGGCTCGCAGGGTGCCCGAGAAGGATGCAATCATCTGTGGCTCGCAGCGATGGAGCTACCGGAGACTTGACGCATGCTCTGACCATTTCGCGGAGGCGCTCGTTGGGTTGGGGATGTGCAGACAGGACCGAGTGGCGATTCTCACCGGCAACCGTCCGGAGACTGTGGTCAGCCTGTATGGGACACTGAAAGCAGGCGGTGTCTTCGTCATCCTCGACGGCAACACGAAGGCTCAGCGACTTGCCTACATTCTCGCCAACTCGGGCGCCAGGATCCTGGTGGGTCGGATGGACCAGGCGGCGGTCATCCGCGAGGCTCTGGAGGACCTGAACGCGGGAATTGCCGTCGTGTGGGTGGGCGCAGCCTCGCCCCCGGAGGGATGTGCAGGCGTCACGTGGGATTCCGTACTTGAAGCGGGCTCCTCATGCAGCGGGGACGGTCACGTGATCCTAAGTGGGCGTGCCCCGTGCATTGACATTGATCTGGCGTCTTTGATCTACACCTCGGCGACGACGGGCAATCCCAAGGGGGTGATGAGCACCCATCACAATATGATCTCCGCCGCTCGCAGCATCATCCAGTACATACAGAACGAGTCCAGCGACGTCATCCTCGATGCGTTGCCGCTATCGTTCGACTACGGCCTGTACCAGGTCATCATGGCCGTGATGTTTGGCGGGACGGTGGTGCTGGAGCCGTCCTTTGTTTACCTGCACAACATCCTGACCCGCATCGCGGAAGAGAAGGTCTCCGGATTTCCCGTCGTGCCAACGATGGTGGCCATGCTGCTCAAGATGCGCGATCTGAGAGACTACGATTTGCGCAGTCTCCGGTATTTGACGAATACAGGAGCTGCTCTGCCGGTCCAACACATTCAGAGCCTGCGTGAGCTCCTGCCGCACGTGAAGATCTTCTCCATGTTCGGCCTGACCGAGTGCAAACGCGTGGGTTACCTCGATCCTGAAGAGCTGGACAGGCGGCCCGGCTCCGTCGGCAAGGCCATGCCCAATTGTGAAGTATCGGTGGTGGACGAGGATGGGAACGAAGTGCGGTCAGGCGAGGTCGGGGAACTTGTCATCCGAGGCTCGAACGTCATGCAGGGCTACTGGAATGATCCCGACATGACCGCCAAAGTGTACCAGCCCGGTCCCTACCCGGCGAGTCGGTGGCTCCGCTCCGGCGATTACTTCCGCAGCGACGAGGACGGGTTCCTGTATTTTCTGGGCCGAAAGGACGACATGATCAAGACCCGTGGAGAGCGGGTTAGCCCCAAGGAAGTGGAGAACGCCCTCTGTGAGCTGGGCGACGTGGCGGAGGCTGCCGTGGTAGGGGTGCCGGATGAGATTCTCGGCCAGGCCATCAAGGCTTTCATCGTCACTCGACTGGGCCGACTGGATGAGAAGGCGGTCTTGCGGCACTGCGCGGAGAGGCTCGGGTCATTCATGGTCCCCAAGTACGTCGAGTTCGTCGCGGCGTTGCCGAGGACCGCCCATGGCAAGGTTGACAGACGCCGGTTGCAGACGGTCGAGGGCAGGTGATGGATACCGAGACGCGGAGGGACATTGTGCGGAATGCGCTGAAGATCGACTGCGGCCGCGAGTCGAGAAGGATCGAGGCCGCCATACGAGCCTCTGTGCGCGAGAGGCTGAAGCGGCGAGGAGTGGTGGTTGCGCTCTCTGGTGGAGTCGACAGTAGTGTGGTGGGAGCGTTGTGTGTTCAAGCACTGGGACGTGAGCGGGTCCTGGGCCTGCTGCTGCCGGAGAAGGACTCCTCCGGTGAGACCCGGCTATTAGGCCAGAGAGTCGTCGAGCACCTGGGCATCAAGACGGAGAGCCGTGACATCACAGACCTCCTGGAGGTCGCCGGGTGCTACAAGTACCGGGATGAGGCGATCCAGAGCGTGGTTCCAGACTATCGCCCATCCTACAGGTGCAAGATCGTCCTGCCCTCCCTATTGGACCGCGAGCAGCTCAGAGTCTTTTCGGTAGTTGTGGAATCCCCCGAAGGCAGACGAACACAGGCGAGATTGCCGCTGAAACCCTACTTGCAGATTGTGGCCGCCACGAATTTCAAACAGCGTGTACGCAAGATGCTCGAGTACTTCCACGCCGACCGGCTGAACTACGCCGTGGTCGGCACGCCAAACCGCCAGGAATACGATCAGGGCTTCTTCGTCAAGCTCGGCGACGGCGCCGCGGATGTCAAGCCCATCGCACATCTCTATAAGACACAGGTCTATCAGATGGCAGAATGCCTCCGGCTGCCTCGAGAAATCTGCGAGCGTCCGCCGACGACGGACACGTATTCCCTGCCGCAGGACCAGGAGGAGTTCTACTTCTCCGTTCCGTACTACGTGCTGGACTTCTGCCTGTATGCCAAAGATCATCACATGCTGCCCGATGAGGCGGCCCGAACACTGCTGTTGACGACGGAACAAGTGGAACGGGTCTACAAGGACATCGACACCAAGAGAAGAACGACCCGCTACCAGCACATGGCACCGCTGTTGATTGAACGTCCCGCCGAGGTCGTGATCCATGGCTGACACGGAATGTGGCCGATTCATGTCCACGCGTGACAAGTCTGGCTTTTGTGACATCGCTCCATCGGCGTGGGCTGGGCTGAATGAGAAGACGATCTTCTTTGGCCACCAGTCTGTGGGCCGTGATATCATCTGCGGAATCCAAGACCTTGCGGCGGCTCATGAGTCTCTCAGGCTCAACATTGTCGAGACGAAGGATGCGAGTGAGATGGAAGGGCCCATGCTGGCCCATGCCCTCATCGGACGCAATTCGCACCCCGAGTCGAAGATCGCCGAATTCAGAACCCTGATGCGATCAGCAGTCTCTTGGAGTCAGCAACGGGCAAGTGGAGCATAAGCAGGCAGGTTTTTCATGGCGATAACCACGTATCTCTGCGTCTATCTCTGTGCGGCTTCTCTGTCGGTCTTGGCGACTCCGCTCGTAATCCGAGTGGCGACCCGCGTTGGGGCAGTTGACCGACCTGGCGTGCGTGCCGTACACCAGCGGCCCATCCCGCGCATCGGCGGGGTAGCCATATGTGCATCGGCAATATGTGCGATCACAGCAGTTCTGTTCTTGGACAATGCCATAGGTACAGCATTTCGAGGGATGCAGAGGCAGTTGATTGTGCTGTTCTGCACAGCGATCCTCATCTTCCTGCTCGGCCTTGTTGACGACCTGAGGGGCTTGCCAGCCCGATTCAAACTGACAGTTGAAATCCTCGCTGCCGCGACGTTGTACCTCGTTGGCGTGCGGATTGACTACATTGCGGTGACTGGCAATCTTGTGCTGCATCTTGGGGCCTGGGGTTGCTTGTTGACACTGCTCTGGGTAGTGGGGATCACGAATGCTGTCAATTTGAGTGATGGTCTGGATGGTTTGGCGGCCGGGATCTCGGCCATTGCCTGCGGTGTAATAGCCGCCTTCGCTATCTCCAGGAACAGCGCAATGATGGCCGTCTTCATGCTGGCTCTGCTGGGCAGCCTGAGCGGCTTCCTGGTGTTCAACTTCAATCCGGCAAAGATCTTCATGGGTGACTGTGGCAGCTTGTTCTTGGGCTTCACGATTGCGGCATCGAGTGTCGTCTGTACGACGAAGGCGGCGACTCTGGTCGGTCTCGCTCTTCCGGCTCTCGCTTTGGGGGTCCCGATCTTCGACACACTCTTCTCGATGTTGCGTCGGTTCCTGGAACGCCGGTCGCTCTTCGCGCCAGACCGAAGCCATTTTCATCATCGCCTGCTGGAGATCGGGCTCCATCAACGTCACGCCGTGCTCATGATCTACCTGGTGACCTTCCTGGCGGCAGGTTTTGGGCTCTTCATGCTCGTCCGGGACGACCTTGGCTCGCTGATTATCTTTGGTTGTGTGCTGCTGCTGCTTGTGCTCCTGTTCCACGTCGTGGGGGCGGTACACCTGAAAGCGATGTTCATCTCATTGCAGCAGAGGCGCTGTGACTTGCGGCGGGAGCACACCGAGATCAGGACTTTTGAAAACCTGCAACTGAGGTTCCGACAGGTTCGGGATGCTCACGAGTGGTGGCAGGCGATATGTGAAGCGGCACAGCAGTTTGAACTCGCCTGGGTTTCGGTTCACATCGTGAATCGCGATGGTACCACCGATACGTCTGTCTGGCGTGGACAGGGCGTGTTTGGCGAACCCAGTCGCATCATTACCATGAATATCCCGGTTGCGGCGGATGATGGACAGACCCAGTTCGAGTTGGCCATTCTCGTCAATGGCTCCCTCGAATCGGCTGCGCATAGAGCCACACTGTTCAGCCGCCTTCTTGATGAAGGCGCCGCACGCCACTCAGCGATCGTGGCCGGGAATCCAGGATGCCGGCAAAGCCTATCATCGGCGACTGTTGGGTAAGCAATGTATATTGTGATGCTGGCATTTGTGGCGCGCACCGTAAGCATCAGTCCCACGTTCAGGACCAGGAAGGAGAACTGTTATGAGGAGCGATCTTCTGCTAACATCGATGGTAGTTGTGTTGTCGGCCGCGAGTAGCTACAGCTTGGCAATGCGTCGTGAGCCGCTGATCATTGATCACACGTGCGTGGACATAACGCAAATACCCGAGTCGGCGATCCTTCAAGCCAAATCCACGCTGCACATCGCATATGGCCACACCTCGCATGGTTCACAAATCACCAGTGGGATGAGCGGGCTTGTGGAGTTCGCCAATCGTGGTGGCAAGGGGCTTTCTTTGCCTGAGAACATCTTTGCCTGGAACTGGGGTGGCGTAAACGACGCCCTCGACCTGCGTGATTACGCCATGGGCGGAGATGTGGGATATTATCCAGAATGGGTCGACAATACGAGAGCCTATCTGGAAGATGCCCAGAATGCGCACGTGAATGTCATCATGTGGTCCTGGTGCGGTCAGGTGAGCGGGAAGTATGGGAGTGACACTCTCTTTGCGGAGTACCTCGATCCAATGAGCCGGTTGGAGGAGGACTACCCGCACATCACCTTTGTATACATGACCGGGCATGTCGATCATGGGAACGATGCGAACAACAAAGCCGCCAACCACATCATTCGAAGTTACTGCATCGCCAACAGCAAGGTGCTTTATGACTTCGCTGACATTGAGAGCCACGATCCAAACGGCACCTACTATCCCTTTCCACAGGACAGTTGTGACTACTATGCCGGCCGGGTCGGAGCCCTTCTTGGGAATTGGGCCAGACAGTGGCAGGACAGCCACACCATCGGTGCCGACTGGTACCTCTGCGATTCTGCGCACAGTGAGCCGCTCAACGCAAATCAGAAGGCGTATGCTGCCTGGTGGCTTTTCGCAAGGCTGGGCGGTTGGTCGGGGCCGGCATGTTCCCAGGCAGCAGCTACTGCCGAGTCGTCCGACTAACGGTCAGCGATGGGAGACATTGTCACCCCATTGTCGCCTTTGCACGGGATCGTTCTTGGGCAGCGCTGCTCGCGCGTTCTGTGCGCAGGTCTCTAATGGCCCTGTGGGGGGGCTGGGGTGTAGCCGGTTCTATCGTCCTTGTCGTACCCGAATGCAACAGCGCGTTGGATCAGTTGCGCGAAGTTCTTGACGCCCAGCTTGTGCATGATGGTGCGACGGTGCGCTTCGATGGTCCTGATGGAGCGACTTGAGTTGCAGGCTATCTCCCTGTTCGTCTTTCCGTCAAGGATATGACGCAAGATGCGTGTTTCAGCGTCGGAGAGGCCCACTTTGACTGATGGCCTCGGCCCGACCGCACTGTCCATGGCTCTCTGAATGGCGGACAGCAGTTCCTGGCGATCCAGCGGTTTTTCGAGGTAGTCCGCCGCTCCTGCTTTTGTGGCTGCTACGGCCGACGGGATGTCTCCGTACGCGGTCACGATGATTGCCGCCACCCGTGGAAGACGATGCTTGAACTCCTGGATCAGCGACACGCCATTCATGCCGTTCATTCTAAGGTCTGTGATGAGCACGTTGCACGGCTGTTGCGACAGCCCGTTGAGGCAGTCTTGGGCGGAGGCGAAGACGCTTGCATGCATCCCCACACTCTCCAGGGTCCTTTGAACGACCGCTCGGATATGCGGATCATCATCTACGAAGAAGACGTGAGCTTCTTGTGGATTCATACGCAATGTCCATTCCACACCCACAGAATCACGGAGCGGGCAAGCTCACCACAAACCTAACGCCCTTTCCATATTGATTCTGAACCGAGATCTGCCCCCCCCTCTGCCGCACGATCCGACGGACAACGCAAAGCCCCAGCCCCATCCCCTTGCCCAGCGGTTTGGTCGTGAAGAACGGCTCGAAGAGTCGAGGCAGACACGCAGGTTCGATCCCGCCGCAATCGTCCTCGAACACGAGTTCGATCATGTCACTCCGCCTCACCCCGGTGATGAGAACGTAGCGGTTTCTGTCTCCGTTGGCTGCCTGCACCGCATTCTGGGTCAGCACGAAGAAAAGCTGTTTGATCTCGTTCTCCGGCATTCGTATCGCAGGCAACGCTTCCAGGTTCTCGGTCCGAAGGGTGACTTTCGCCTGCTGAGCGCTGTGCTCCAACAGGCGAATCGTCCATGCCGCAACGTTGCTGATATGCACTTCGGCTGCCGGCATTCTTACAGACTGCCTGGCGTAATTTCGAAACCGGTCCATGGTGACGGCGATCGTTGCACAGGCCGCAAGACTGGCTTCCAGATCCTGCTTGATCACATCTCGGCAGCGCAGCTTTTTCAGTTCTGCCAGGGCAGTCTGATTGGCCAACTGGATCACACTAAGAGGTTGCGTCAGTTCATGGATCAATGTGGCACTGAGCGTCCCGAGTAGGGCGAGCTGCTCGGTCCTTCGCAGTTGTTCGCAGTAGTCACGCGACTCCTTCTCGGCCCGTATCTGTCTGGTGACGTCACGAGAGAAGATGAGGACATTTCCTGCGACTTGGCCCCCGTCGTCGAGGATAGAACACAGCACGTGTTCGAATACGAGACCATCGCGCTCTTCCGTGAAATGAATCGGTTCTCCAGAGTGAAGCACTTCGGAGATCTCGGCCATACGCTGCTCACACAAGTCCGGAGATACGATACCTGGCGGGCAGTTGACGAGGGCGCTGCCAACGAGCTCTTGTACAGATCGCCCGGTTCTTCTTGCGGCGGTCTCGTTGCAGGCAAGGACTCGCCCCTGGGAATTCAGCAGGAGCAAGGACTCGGGTATTGCGTGGACGAGCGCTTGCAGGGTCTTTGCCCCATCAGCCCTCGCCCTGTAAGCCTGCTCGAGTGGACTGATGTCCCGGCTCGTGCCAACGATAGCTTCCGGGCCGCCAGTGGCGTTCCGCAGCAGCCCAAAGCTCAATAGCGCGGGGAATGAGCAGCCATCCGGCCGTTGAACGGTAGTCCTGATACTGACGATTGATCCTTCGCGTATGAGCCTTGGTACCACCTCGCCGTTGAACTGTTCACTGCTAAGAAGACCGAGGTCCGACGGTGTTCTCTCGAACACCTGCTCTTGTGTCTGTCCCACGGCGTGCAGGAATCGCCGGTTGGCGTGCCTAATGCGGCCGTCCAGATCCATTACCGCTACAGGGTCGGGCAGGGCATCGAAGACAGCTTCAGCGTACGCTTGTCCTTGCTGAACTTGCTTGCTGTCAGCAGCAGATTGCGGCCACCACCCGTTGGCGCAAAACGAAGGCAACCGACGTTCATCCATGTGAACTCGTTGTTGCTGCTCCGAGCTGCAGTCAGCCACACGGCGCTTCTCGCCCAACTGGTCCTGCATAGGTACTCTCCCTGCACCTAATACTGACCTGCGTTGTGATCCTAATCCGTTTGTGCCGGTAGATTCTACAGTCTATGGTACTGCCGCCAAGGTCGTGTGCAAACAAATTCGAGAAAAAAACGGAGGATCAAAGGCGTGGGTGTACGACGAGATTGAGGCAGTCTATGCGGCGGACTGCCAGTATCAGTCCCATTGGTTATTGGCCCACAGGCCCGCGAGCGGGGCCACAGGCGTGGCGTTGGTTCGGTTCCATCGCCTCCCCGGGTCTTCAACGGTTGCTCCGATGGAGCAATAAGCGACGATCGTTCGGCCCGATTGAATCAGGGCTTCGCCTCGACCCACTCGATGATGGAGATCACGGCGTTGGAGCCTTGACGCTCGTTGCGGGCCTGAATGAGAATCTTGCCATCGGCGGATTCGGCGGCCGTGACGGCCTGTTCAAGCCAGCGGCCCTCCTGGAAGCTCTCCACAGTGCCGAGGGGCTTGCCGGCGACGGTCACCGACTCCTTTCGGCCGCCCTCGAAGTTGTCCGGATCGATCACGTACACCCGGATAGTCCCCTTTGCCTCCTTGGGGACAGTCAATTCGATCTGCACGTGCCGGTTGTCGGCACGGCAATGGTAGACCGGTAGGCTCCAGCCGTCCCAGGCGTAGCCCGACGTGGCCTCGGCGCCAAAGCCGGGATCTGCATAGATGATCTCCTTCTCCGACCGGCCGCATAGCATCAGCAAACGAACGCCGCGGTCCCTCAGTTGCTCGGCGGAGGGCAGCCTCTCTTTGTCCGGCCAAAACCGCTCTTCCGGCGCCGGCGTCCGATCCGCCGCGGCAGGCAGCGCCGGGAACTGCGCGTGCGGCTCCGTCTGGTACCAATACACGACGCTGGAGAGTTGAAGCGTGCTGCCCGGCCTGCTGAACTCCCGGCGGAAGAGAGGGTCCTCGTGCGCGCCGAAGCCGATCGTCACACGCAGGGACTTCTCGAAGGAGATCGCGTCGTTGAGGAAGAACCGGTAGCCGCACCCGCCTTCCAAAAAGGGAAAGTAACCCGTCAGGGGAAACTCGCTCTGTGTCGGGGGAAATCCCCAACTGAATCCAAAGGAGTCCTCGATCCCCTGAAACTCCACCGACGGCGTCTTCTCGCCATCGACGTAGAACTTCTCGTTCTCATCAACGGGATAACCTGCGCTGCCAGGTTTTCGCACCGTGACATTCCAGCCGATGAATTTGCCTCGACCCTTCGCCTCCAGGGCGACGTAGTCGCGAGTGCCCAGGAGCAGGCCTTCCTGCCGCCAGTGGGCGTGGAAACAGCCTTCATTAGGAGCGACCTCTCTCAGCGGTCGGTACATGACGTAGCTGTAGCACGGCATGATCTTCCACAACTCGTCGCCGGGCTCCACCGGCCCATCGTAGACCAGCTCGATCCTGGCCGAGGTGTGAAACGGCATGGGGAACCAGGCGTTGAACCCTCGCCGCTTGTTCACGAGGATCGTGTTGACCTCCTCCCGCAGACCCGCCGGGTCGCAGAAGAAGTCCACGAGGGGACAGTCGATGCTGGGCGACGTCTCACCATCCCAGTAAGCGCGCAGGAGCACATCGCGATTCAGCTTCAACACCTGCGGCAGGGCGAAGTGAATCATGGTGATCACTCCGGGACCCTTGATGTCCGCCACCACGACCTGCTTTGACGAGTGGAACCGCTTCTCCAGCGGATTCTCGATCCACAGTGCGTTGGCGGCAAACGTCCTGCCGGGGACCAATCTCGGCAAGTCATCGATGTCCGGCAACGATGCCGCCGCCACGCTCCAGGCCAGAACATGCATCGCAATGCACGATGTCAACATGTGATGCCACTCCCATTGCCTTCCATCGTCCTCCCTTTCATAGGCCCCCATTCGGTCACTTGCCTGCAAACGGCCCGCGGATACTGATCAGGTCCGTCTTCGGAACAGGTCCTTGCGTGATCCGCGACAGAGCGTACACACTGCCATCTTTGCCCACGGCGATCGAGTTCACATAGTACGGCCGGCGCCCATCCTCGAAGAAGATCGGGCCGTGATCCGCATACCTGCGAGTCACAACGTCATAGGTGATCAGATGGAGGTTCTCAATCCCCTTGGATTCACCCATCGCGGTCTTCGATTTGCCTGCGACACGTTTGCCCTCGACGTACACCGGTCCGCCGGTCAGGTAGTGGATCGTCCGTCCGTCCGGGCCGAGCGTGAAACCGAGGTAGCCGTAGCTGAATTGATCGAACATGCCGCTTCGCTGCGACGGCGTCGACGTGATGCGGCCGAGCACCTCCACCTGCGGGATGTGGGGATCGAAACGGAACAGGTAGCCGGAGTTGCCGTGCACGCCGTAGACGGCCTTCTCCGGCTCATACCAGATCGTTTGCCTCCAGTTATAGCCCATGTGGCCCGCCGACGTGGGATCGTAGAGCCCGAAGTAGTCCTTGCGCATGTCGTCGCCGGGCACGGGCTCGATGGCGTCGCGATCGCAACGATAGCGGAAGATGTCGCCGTCGCCGACGGTGAAGTAGACCGAGCCATCCGTCGGATCGACGACGAAAGAGCGACAGAGCGTGCGATAGTCCTCGCCTTTGCCGTTCTCGCCCTGCCTGGAGACCGGGCCCAGGTCCCTCAGATCCTTCTTCGCCAGATCATATCGGAGGAAGTGCCCGGTGGGCCAGGTCAGGCCGTAGAGCCGCCCGCGCCGGGTGTCCATCGTCATCGTGAGGATTCCCTCGCCGCGTGGGGCTTTCGCCAGGTCCTCGAACTCCCTGGTGCTCATGTCGAAGGATAGAAAGTGGCCGCCCGGATAAGGTTTCCACCCGTCCGGCGGGATACCGGTCTTCTCCATCCCGTCGATAATGCTGTAGTAGCCCACGTGGGTCGCGAAGTAGAGCTTGCCCCCGCGCTCCACGAGGTTGACGTGTGATTTCCCCTGCACGATCGTCTTCGTATTCTTCTCGCCGCATGCCTCGGTGACGTCGCCCAGGGGCTCGATCGTGTCTGTGGCGGGATCGTAGCAGAACATCTTCGCCCCGACGTCGTACGACTGGGATGACAGCACGTAGTAAATCCTGCCGTCGCTGCCTGTCCCCATCCCATTGTAGGTATCGTGCGCCTGCGCGAAGCCCGAGTCGTGGATTCGCGCGATCCGCTTTTCCTGAGCCGCAGTCACGTTTGCCGCTGCGAGCGCGATCAGCAGTATTACCAGTCCCGACATGACAGAACCCTTTCCCGAATAGCTTTCGAACACGGCCGTGCTACTTACTCACCTGACTCACCAGATCATGCACCTTGTCCACAATCAACGTCTCGACGGATGGTGCAAATGGCGTCACAGTAACATCATAGTAGAGGATGGAATCACGAGCTTCATAGCCTCCCTCTTGCAGGACCCGTTTCGAAGGCACATAGCCGAAGACCTCGTTGCAGTACGCGGCGACCCAGACCGCCGGACCGGTCATTTCCTTCTTCAAGCGAAGGGAGTAGTCCACGACCACCTCGCCCGCCAGAGCCACCATAGTCAGATCGTCCCCGAACCGGGCCACCTGTACCAGGTATGGGTACGTAGAGCGAACTTGCCCCGCCTCCACTTCCTTGAGCAGCTCTTCCGCGTGCCGGCGCTCATACTTGTTAGCGGAACTTGTCTGCTTCTTGAGCTCCTCGACGCTTGGCGGGGGGGACAACTCCAGAGCCACCTCGCCCAGGGCGATCTTGAGCGGACCGTGCACCTGGCGAGGCTTCGATGCCAGCGCCTGTTCCACGCCGTTGGCCACGGCCCGCCCATGCTGCTTCGCCCATTCGAGCGTGCGCCGGGGCGTCGGATTCTGGTCCCCACCACAGCCGGCCATGAACAGAGCAACAGTCCCGGGATGCGTCTCCTCCACATATTGCTGCGCGAACCCCGCGTAATCGCCGCAGAACTGGTAGAAATCGAGCGTGGTGTTGTGGCAGGCATAGCCAAACAGGATGGCCCGCGTCCGCCTGCCGTCCGACGACGCCACCAGCAGAACGGGTACGTCGTGATCCACCGGGCCATCGGCGTTGGGGGATATCGTGTACCCCCGCTCCGTGGCCAGTCGGCGGTTCATGGCAACGCCTGCCCGGCCGTGCATGTAGGATAGCTGTGCCGGCGAAAGGTCCTGCAACGCCCGGCCCACGAGGTCTACGATCTTGACCTGTAGGGTCTCTGTGTACTTCTTGCCCAGCTCGATCTGTTCCGGCGGCAGGTCCCACGCCTGCGTCGCGCGCCACGCGCGGACCTCCGGCCCGCAATGCGTGTGTGACGCACTGAGTAGCAGGCTCTGTGGCTGGAGCCTGTAACGGGCGCCCACTTCCTTCTCCACGAAATCCCGGAACTCGCGGGGAAATCCGATCAGGTCCGTGGTCACGATCACGAGGCGAGTGCCCTGCGCGTCTTCGATTGCCAGCGCCTTGGCGTTGAGATCGTGGATCTTGCCCTCTGAGGGTTTGGTCCGGGCCGCATAGCCCGCCATCCACATCGACTGTTCTGGCGTGATCACCACCGTGGCCACCCCCGCTTTCCACGCCGTCGATGACGCCGCGGCATCCGCAGAAGCCGAATTCGACAATGTGAGACACACACACAGGGTGATGATTTCCGCTACGCCCGCCATAGGTCGCGACCTCCAATGCAAACCGTCACGTAAGTCCGAGCCGAACTGTATGGCAGGTATTCTAATCCGGACGCGATCTACAGTCCATGAGTCTTGTGCCATCATTTCTATGGCCGTGACTCCTGCGTCGCAGTAGAATCGTGACAAATCCATGAAAGGTGGATTCATGCGCGATGCAACTGTGGTGGCAGCCGTCTGCTGTGTGCTGATGACCGTCGCGGAGCGGATCAGTCTGGTGGAGAATGATGCTCAGCAGAACTACAACGTCCTGCAGCGGGAGGCAGTCGCACGATGGATGTCACAGTGGCTGCTCGCCAGTGACCGGCCGATTGCAGAGCCGACTGTCAAGCTGCTCAGCGAGGAAGAGGCCCGATGTGCGCCGGAGAGCGGCCTGTATCTTCCGGCGATTGTTTTCTCGTCCGCACAGAACTCGCCCAAGGGTGCTGTCTTGTACATTCACGAGAAGGGTGAGAGCGAGGACGCGGGACCGGGCGGTCCGATAGAGAAGCTCGCTGACACCGGTCGAGTCGTCATGGCGGTGGACCTGCGAGGCGCAGGCGAGACACAATCCAGCGGCGGCTGGGGCAGTGGACTGTTCGGTCCGGACGTCAGAGATGTCCTCACGGCCTACGTACTTGGCAAGTCGTACGTTGGCATGCGAGCAGAAGACATTCTCATCTGTGCGCGCCTGCTTGTGAAACAGTGCGAGGGTCCGCTGGACTTGGTCGCGGTGGGCAACGTCTCTGTGCCTGCGCTCCACGCTGCTGCTTACGATCTGCCTGACCTCGCACGCGTCGTCGGGGATCGCCTCACAATCGAACAGCCCCTCAACGCGCAGGGCGAGCCGGTGATCGTACGATGACTCGCTCCGAGATTCTGTTACAGCCGGATGTTGACGAGAAGCGATCCCCAGGAACTGCGTCCTCCAATCTCATGATTGCCAACGAGCAGGCCAACTGGGGATCGGGCCGACGGAAGGTCCGTGCAGCCGCTGATTACCTTCGGAGACTTGGATTCCCTTTCTGTTGGTGCACCGCCGAGTATCCGGGTCATGCGAAGGAGTTGGCCGCCGCGGCGGCGGCACGCGAAACGGACACAATCATCGTTGCCGGAGGAGACGGCACGCTCAACGAAGTTGTCAGCGGATTGCTGAACTCCGGCCGGGACCGGCTGCCGCGCATCGGCATCGTCCCGGCAGGCTCCTCGAACGACTTCTCGAAGAGTCTGGGCATTCCCCAGCGGGTGCAGGATGCGTGCGCGACCATCCTCCGCGGCCGAACCAGAGACGTGGACCTCGGACGGGCGGGGACACACTGCTTCTGTTCGGCCTCCTGTCTCGGCTACTTCGCCGAGGTCGCCGTCAGGAGTCTGAGGATGACGAGATTCAGGGGCTCGCTGCGCTACGTGATCCCGGCATTCCACGTGATCCGGGAGATGAATGTCGGCTGGGAGATGACCGTGAAGACCGACGTCGCGATGTTTCAGGGTCAATACGCGGTACTGCTTGTCGGCAACGCACCGCGATTCGGCGGCTTGACGATGCTCCCGGGCGCCCGGCCCGATGACGGTGTTCTCGACTGCCTCCTGATCGAGATGGTGAGCCGGCGGCAGGCCCTACAGCTTATTCCGCTCGTCTACCGCAAGGCTCTGGAACGGCACCGGAAGGTCACCCGATTCCGGACCACCGCACTTTCCGTCACACTGAATCGCCCATCGCCGATGTGCAACGATGGAGAGATATGTTCGAGCCCCGTTCACACCGTCGACTACCGCGTTCTTCCCCAGCGGCTGCGCATCATCTGCTGACAGGTCAACACGCCTCATAGGCTCGCGACGTGGCGATCATCACCCGGATATTCTCGCTGGGCGTCTCTGCCGGTATGGCGCAACCGGCGTTGAGGATGAACCGGGCGCAGCCGGAGTAGACGTCAAGCAGCTTCCTCGTCTGGCGTCTCACGTCTTCGGGCGTACCCAATGCAAGCACTCCGGACGGGTCGATATTCCCGATCAGGCATGCGGCATCTTTGAACAGCGAGAACACCTGGTCGACATCCGTCTTGTGGTCCAGCTCGAAGCAGTCCGCGCCGGTTTTCAGCATGTCCTTCAGAATCGCGGTGGCGTTGCCGCAGATATGAAGCGCATAGGGCAGCCCGAGGGAATGGGCGTGCTCGACCACACGCCTCTCGTAGGGCAGAGCGAACTTCCGGTACATCTGCGGAGAGATCATCTCGCACCCGGCGGGACTGTCCCCGTTCGAAACCATGTGACAGCCCGTCTGGGCCATCAGTTGGACGAACTGACAGGTCGCAGCCGTGCAGTGCTCCAGCAGCGCAAACACGCCGTCCTCGTCAGTGACCAGGTCCATCATCCACTGCTCGGGCGTTCGCATCATGCTCGCCAGCGAAAACGGCGACTGATCGCAGTTGCCCCGGATGTAGACCTCGTCGCCAAAGTGGCCCCGCAGGATGCGGACCGCTTCGATCCAGTGCTGTACGTATCGATACTTGCCGACATCCGCCGGATCGAGGTCTCTCGCCTCTCCGAGACGAGCCAGGCCCGGTCCACGCGCCCTGGCCGGTTGATCCTCCGGGAAATCCACCGGCGCGCCTACCGCTCCCGCGAGCGTAGCCGTATCGACGTCCACCACGATCCCGTCATACCGGTACGTCTCAATAGCCTGGATGAAGCTGTCGGCGATCTTTCGGGGGTCGTCGCGATATTGGGCCATCGTACAGCCGGCTTCCCGTGCGGCCATCATGAAGTTGTGCAGCATGATGGGCCGTGTGTCCGCACGCCGACCTTCGACAGCCGCTTTGATTCTCTCGTAACCGTTCAGGAGATTCCCTTGTGGCCAGGCCGCTGCTTCGCCTCGCGAGCTTCAGGCCCGAGCAGTGAACCGTGCATCCAGCTTGAACATGCGTTTCATGGGAAGGTCCAGGACATCTGACGGATCGAGGGACAGGTCCCTGCGAATCTCGTCGAGAATCGCCTGGATTCTCCCGTTGGTGGCGGCGATGATGGTGAACCAGATGTTGAACTCGTGGTCGCGCAGGTAGCTGTGCGTCACATCGGGATACCGGCCGATCACTTCCGCTGCACGCTCCACGAGGCCCGCTTCGACACGGACCGCCGCCAACGTGCTGCAGAAGCCGAGTTTGCGCGAATCGAAGCTGGCCCCGATCCGTCGAATTACGCCCTGTTCCATCAAGTTCTCCACTCGCCGCCACAACAGATCGGCATTGAGATCCAGTCGCTCGGCGAGGACCTCGTAGGGTCGCTCGCTCAAGGGGAAGTCCGACTGCAACGCGTCGAGGATTCTACGGTCCACGTCATCCATCGCGACGATCCTTTGCGAATGGGGAGAGGTCGAAATCCTCGCCGGCGTTCACGAGGTCCCGCCGCTGAGCCTCGCTCAAGCCGATTTCGTCATCTGTGAGATAACAGGCGGGGTCGGGCGCCCAGGGATCGCTGAAATACGTGTCCGCCCGGACGCGGAGGCTGCCCCCACAGGCATCGAAGTACCTGCACAGTCTGCACCGGCCCTTGATGCGCGCTCGGCGGTCTCGAAGTCCTTTCAGCAAGGGCTCATCGGGATCGGTCCAGATTTCGCTGAACAGCTTTTCTCGGATGTTGCCCAGATCGTAGCGCCACCAGAACTGGTCCGGATGGACGTTGCCGTTGTAGTCGATGCACCCGATCCCCACGCCGCTGCTGTATAAGCCCCCACCATTCCAGGTGAGCAACCGCCAAACGTCCGGCGCCCGTGCGTCTCCGTCGGCCAGCAGCTTCAGATACAGGTAGACACCGTCGACGTGGTTATCCACGGTCAGAATGTCGGTCTTGCGTCCCGCCTGCTTGAACGACCGGGTCTTGGCAAGGATGTGGTTCAGTGCATCGCGTGTCTGGGCGTGGGTCAGGTCCTCGTCGGCGATGGATGCGCCCCGGCCGCTGGGGACCAGATGATAGAAGCACGCGCGCTCGACGCCCTCAGCCTCAAAGAAATCGAAGAGCCCTTCGATATCCTGGACGTTTCTGCGAGTCAGCGTCAATCGAAGGCCGACCCGCACGCCGGCGCCCTGGCAATTTCGGATGCCCCGGACCGCCTGCTCAAAGGCGCCGGTGACGCCGCGGAACTCGTCGTTGACCGGCCCGATGCCATCAAGGCTGATCCCCACGTAGGAGACTCCGAGCTGTTTGATCTCTCTGGCCTGGTCTGCGCCTATCAGCGTCCCGTTGGTCGAGATGACCACTCGCAGCCCCTTGTCAGCGGCGTAGTGCATCAGCTCGAACAAGTCGTGACGCAACAGGGGTTCGCCGCCCGAGAACAGAATCGATGGCACCCCGAAGCGGGCCAGGTCATCAATGACCGTCCTGGCCTCGGCCGTGGAGATCTCATCGCACGTCTTGCCCATGCCGCTATCGTTATAGCAGTGAACGCACTGCAAGTTGCACTTGCGGGTGATATTCCATACCACAATGGGTCGCCTCTGGGCGGCCTTGGCCGGGACCGTCTCGCCGGCGCGTTCACCGGAATCCTTCTGGCCGTAGCGAAGCCAGTCGCCTGGCGTGATCTGGTCGCAGTACAGCTTGCTGATATTGATCATCGATCTACCCTATCCGACGCAGCCTTCTGCGCCGGGCGGAATGTAGGCACAGAAAGGCTCCTGGGCCATGTAGTTGCCGGTCATCCCGAAAGCCCTTGCCCGGCAGCCGCCACAGACCCGCTTGTAGCCGCACACGCCGCACTTGCCCTCCAGAGCCTCGACATCCCGCATCCGGGCCAGATCCGCGTTCTCATCCCAGATTTGTGTAAGTGTCGTGTCGAATAGATTGCCGCAGTTCACAGGCAGATAACCGCAAGGGTACACATCGCCCCGATGGCTGACAAAGAGCACGCCGAGACCGGCCAGACAGCCCTTCGATTGCGGATTGCGGATCGCGGATTGCGGACTACTGGCGGCAGATTCGGCTTGCAGTTGTCTCTTGATTCGTTCGTAGTGCGGGCCGCAGGTCACTTTGATCTGAATCTGCCCCTTGCTTTCCAGCGTGAAGATGTCTCGCATGATCTGCTCATACTGCTGGGGCGACAGCATGTCTGTCTCGGCCAACACCTGTCCGCACCCTACGGGGACAAGCATGAAGATATGAACGGCCACCGCCCCCAGGGATTGCGCCAAGCTGTAGACATCCTGCAACTGGTGGGCGTTCTGCTTCGTCAGGGTGACGTTGATCTGGAAAGGCACCGCATGGGCGTGGAGCTGTCGAATCCCCTGAATTGCCGCATCGAAAGCCCCGGCAATCTGCCGCATCCGGTCGTGAACGTCGGCGGTGGCGCCATCGAGACTCACCGACACGCGTGCGATCCCGCTGTCGTGAATCTGCAACGCCTTGTCGCTGTCGATTAGTGTGCCATTCGTGGCCAGTGCGACCGTGACCCTATGCTGTCTCGCCTTGCCCACCAGATGAAACAAGTCCTCGCGACATAACGGCTCACCGCCCGAGAACACCATAACAGGCATCTGCGGCTGGGTACGGCCGAGATCCGCAAGTTGCTTGATTAGTGCTTCGCCCTGTGACGTGGAGAGATCAGCCGAACCGGTCGCATCCGACTCCAGCCGTCGGCAATGGGCACAGGCCAGATTGCACCGGATCGTCGTCTCCCAAAACAGCATACGCAGAGGTCGCTGAGATGCCACCGCCGGTTTCATGCCTGTGTCCCCCCCTGATCCGAAGGATGGCAGGAAATCTCGCGGGCCTGCCGCAAGATGGTATCGACAAGCTTGGCCGCCTCGGCGGGGCCCGCCTCCTTCGCCACCACGTTGACATTCTGGATGACACAGTGCAACAGCTTGTTCACCACACGGTCGATCGTTTCCTCCAGGGAGCACCGACAGGACGCGTTCTGCCTCGGCCCGACGAGAAACCGCTCCAGCTCGTTGCGCCCGATTTGGCGGAACTGCTCCTGCATTCGGCCGATCAACGGCCCGATGTCTTTCGCGCGGAACCAGTCCATGAACTCAGCGGTGCCGGCGTACACGATCTCCAGGCCGCTGGTGACATCTTCCTGGCGGGCCTTGAGATTCTGCTCCGCGACCTCCTTCAGCTCGTCGATGCTATACAAGTAGACATCCGCAATTCTGTTGATCGCGGGATCGAAGTTGCGAGGCACACCGACGTCGACGATCAGAAGAGACCCTGCCTTGCGTTTTCGCATGACCTGTTCGAACGACGCCCTGGTGAACAGATAGTCCTGCGCAGCCACCGAGGAGATCACGATATCCGCACGGCCGATGTGCTCACTCAGCTCCTCCCATTTGCCCGTAGCGATCCCACACCGCCGGGCCAGATCGGCCCCGCGTTCGTAGGATCGGTTCACCACGGTGACGTCCTTGCAGCCGGCCTTGAGCAGATGCTGCACGATCAGCTCGCCCGTTTCGCCGGCTCCGACAACCGCGACCTTGGCGCGGGCAATATCGGCGAACAGTTGCAGGGCCAGCTCCACCGCCACGCCCGCCACGCTCACACGGCCGTTGGAGATCGCCGTGTCGGTGTGGACGCTCTTGGCGGTGAAGAAGGCACAATGGAAGAGCCTGTTGAGAATCTTGCCCGTGCTCTTGGCGGCGCAGGCAAGACGGTAGCTTTCCTTCACCTGGCCGAGAATCTGTGACTCGCCGACGACCATGCTGTCCAGCCCTGCTGCGACCGACAGCAGGTGCCGCACCGCATCCTGGTTCTCGTGGAGGTACAGGGCCGTTCTGAACTGCTCCGGCTCCAGGCCGTGAAAGGCCGACAGGAATGCCACCAGCCGACCCGCGATCTGCTGCAAGTCCTGCCCGCCTGCATAGTACAGTTCGACCCGGTTACACGTGGACAACAGAACGAACTCGGCCTCAGGCGACATCTGCTTGAGCTGGCACAGGGCCATAGTGGCCTCGGATGCGCTGAACGCCAGCCGTTCGCGAACCTCCACGTCCGCACTCTTGTGATTCAGGCCGACAAGTACGATGCTCATTCCATGCTCACGTCGTCAACGTCCCGATCCTGGGCCGAGCCCCCTGCGAGAACCTGTGCTGTGTCGCGCCGGCGACCGTGACCCCTATGATCGCAATCAGAATGAAACCGAATACAACAATCGTTGCGTACGCCCGCGCTTTGACTTTGAGCAGGCCGAGTCGATCCAGGACCAGGATCGCCCCCAGCAGGCTCCAGGCCCCGATGATGCAGATCACCTTGCTGTCGGCCAGCCACGTGGCCAGGCCGGTATCGAGCAGCGAAAGGCCCAGCCCGTTGACCATGCCGACGGTCAGGAGAACGAAGCCGACCCGCACGCCGAGGTGGTTCATGCGAGCCAGCGTCTCCATGTTGGGGATTCTGCCCAGCACGTGCATGATTGCCTTGTGCTTAAGCCGGTAGCTGCCGAGCAGGTACAGCACGGAATTCGCGGCGGCGAACACGATCGAGGCCGTCGCCAGGATCATGAAGCTGGCGTGGGCAACCGCCCAGGGCGTTCGGGCCACCTCCTCGGGCCGAGATGCAGGCCTGGCCACGAGCGCCGCCGCAAGAACGACGCCTGAGATCGACCACACCATCACAGAGTCAAACCAGACTTGATCGGCGGCACGCTTCATCAGGAGATAGAGCACGCCAAAGACCAGAGCCAGGAGGATGAGAGAGTCAAACAGACTGGTCAGCGGAATCGCCTTGATGGATACACCTCGAACCGCCAGCAGCACAGCATCAAGCATCGCCGCGGCAGATACGCATCCTGTGAGCAGCCACTCGTATCGCCGGTGTTTTCTGAGAAGATGCACAGCGGCCAATGTCCCCGCGGTGGCGTGCACCATCACGATCAGCAACAGTACGATCGTCTCCAACCCGGACACGTCAAACATCCCCGATCCCATTTCCTGTGGAAGCCACCGACCCGGTCACCCGGTGTACCGCGGTGGGGTCTTCTTCAGTTCCTTCTGAGTCGCCAGGATCACGTAGTCCGATATCCCGGCGGCCTCGCTCATCTGCCCGACTGTCCGCCGGACTTCTTCGGACGTCCTCCCGTGCACCATCGTGTAGACATTGTATTGCCAGGCGGGTGTCGTCTCACGCTCATAGGCGTGGCTGACCCCCTCGAAGCCGGCGAAGATGGCTCCCACCTCCTGAACGCGGCCCGACTCCACCATCCAGACCACCATGGCGCCTTCCCCCAGACCTAACCGGAAGTGGTTCACGATGGCTCCCAGTCGTCGTATCACGCCCTCCTGCCTCCATCGTTCCAGAATCCCCAGCAACTCCTCGACTGAAATACCGACGGTGCGCGCCAACTCCCGATAGGGCGTGCGAGTCCGAGGCAGCCCATTCTGTAACGCAGCCAGAATCCTCTGCTCAACACTACTACCCATATTCCTCACTGTCCCTGGCCCCCCCCGGATACGGCGAGTCGTCTGCACCGCCCCAAGTATCTCAAATTCGACAAAGGCGACGGATGAATTGACGCTTCGTGTCGCAAAACGTTTCAACGGGACGCCTTCTTGAAGACCACAATTATACTACACCTTTGGAATTATATGTTGTTCCCGCGCTCCCCGCAATGCCTGCCCCTGCTCGGCAACGGGTGGTCACACACCCAACGCCCGCGGTTAGAAATCCACCGACGTCAATCCCTCGCGGATCGCGTACCTGACAAGGTCCGGCACACTCGTGATGCCCAGCTTGTTCATGACATTGCGCCGCTTGGCGTCTACAGTCTTGGGACTCATGTGCAACTGCCTGGCGATCTGTTTGACGGTCAGGCCCTCGGCCAAATGCTGGAGAAGCTCACGCTCCGCACTGGTCAGCTCACCGGAAACGGAGACGCCGCCTTTCGAGAGATCGCGCGCGAAGTCCTGGACGACGATGTCCGTGACCTGTGGACTCAGGTAGCGGTTGCCTGAGATCACAACCTCTATCGCTCTGCGCAGCTCATCAAAGAGATGGGACTTGAGCACGTAGCCATGAGCTCCCATCTTCAGCGCCTCTCGGACTATGTGTCTGCTCCGATGCACGGAGAGGATAATCACCTTGGTGTTGGGACTCTCCGCCACGATACGGCCGGTCGCCTCCACTCCATTGAGACCGGGCATCGTGATGTCCATGATGACAATATCGGGAGAAAGCTCGCGTGTGAGGCGCACCGCGGCCTGACCGTCCTCGGCTTCACCCACTACCGTGATGTCGCCCTGCTTCTCGAGCAGCGACCGCAGTCCCTGTCGCACGATGGCATGGTCATCCGCAATCAGAATCTTCATCGGAGTGTCTCCTTTCCCCTGAGCTTGCGCCGGGATCGCATAGGCGCGGCGATAGAGACGCGGGTCCCTCGTCCCGGCGCCGATTCGATGTCAATGCCTCCACCAAGGCATTCCAGCCTCTCTTGGATGCTGAACAGGCCGTAGCCGCCCGCCTGAGAATCGCCGTGACCGACGCGTGACGGCTCGAAACCGACCCCATCGTCTCGTATCGTGACTTCCACTCTGTCACCGACTCCTCGGACACGCACGTCCACGCGTGTGGACTTCGCGTGCTTGATGACGTTGGCCAGAAGCTCCCGCACGCTCCGAAAGAGGGCGACGCTCACCTCTGCGTCGATTGAGCCGCGCAAATCGTCGCTCTGGAACGTGTACGCAAGCCCATGCCGGTCGTGCACATACTCCGCCAGCCATGACTCCACCGCATTCGCAAAACCGGCCTCGTAGAGGACCGGATTGCTCAGTTCGAAGGTCAGTGAGTGAGCGTCTGCAATGATGCCTTCAATCTCTCCGCAAATCTTCTCCATCGGCTGGCGCATCGCCGGACCACGGACGGATGCGTTCAGCGACTGGAGTGACAATTTCAGCAAGGCCAGCCGCTGGCTGATCTCGTCATGGAGCCACATCACCAGGCGTCGCCTCTCTCGCTCCTCGGCCAGCGTCAGCTCCGTCGCGAGTTCTCGCAGCCTCCCTTGGTACTCCACAAGCCGCTGTTCGGCCTTCTTCCGCTCCGTGATGTCCATGACGACGCCAAGTCTCCGGGTAGGCCGGCCGTCTGCTCCATACTGGAAGACCCCCCGGTCGGCAATCCAATGCGTACTGCCGTCGGGCCAGACGACGCGATACTCCACTTCAGAGATCGCACCGTCACCAGCGCGACGCTGCAACTCGGCTTCCAGGAGCGGCAAGTCCTCGGGGTAGACGCGCTCCCTCCAATCGTGGTACTGATATCGTTGGGAGAATGTTGTTGTTGTTGTTGTGCGCAAGCCCAGGAGCCGGGCGACTTGCTCAGTCCCCAGGATCTCGCCGGTGGCGATATTTCCCTCATACATGCCAATCCGCGTTCCACTGGCTGCCAGCGCCAGCCGCTCCTCGCTTTCCCGCAGCGCCGCCTCCGCCTGCCTGCGCTCGGTGATGTCGTGCAGAGTGACGAACACTTGATAGGGCGTGTCCTCTCCTTCCCTGAATTGAGGTATCGCGTTGATGCTCAGCCACACATATCCTTTCTTGCGTGGGTTGAAGACGCCGG
Source organism: Sedimentisphaerales bacterium (assembly GCA_016928975.1). The sequence continues at coordinate 25,919 of JAFGJR010000232.1, forward strand.
CGACCACGTTGCGGATGGGTTTGCCGGTCTGTAGGGCTTGCATCGAAGGATGTTGGTCGCCAGAGAAATCCGAGCCATCTTCGTGAATCACTTTCCAGAGCGGATTCCTGGAGGTTCTGTCCAGGAACTCCTCACGCGTCAATCCGAACATTTCGAGAGTGGCCGGGTTGCCCTCCGTGACCGTGCCATCGGCTCTTTGAAAGAACGCGCCCTGCGCCATGTTCTCGAACAATGTGCGGTACTTCTCTTCGCTTTGGCGCAACACCTCCTCCGCTTCCTTGCGTTTCGTGGTGTCCTGAAAGGTCCCCGCCATGCGGATGCATTTCCCGTCTTGCATGATGGGTCGGCCAATCACCCTGCTCCAGATGAGATGCCTCTTTGCGGTATAGACCTGCAATTCGAGGTCAAAGGGCTCCCCCGTCTCTACGGCGCGTCGGTACGCCTCGGCCAGGATCGCCCGGTCTCGGGGCGGGTATTGATCCAGGTGCTCGTTGGGACCGGGCGGTGGGCCTGACTCCAATTCGTCAATGTCATACAGAGCCTTGGTCCAGGTTGCCCGGCCCGTGATCAAATCATGCTCCCATCCGCCGATTCGAGCGATGAACCCGGTCTCGTTCAGGATCGCCTCGCTTTCGCGCAGCGCCTCTTGCGCCTGTTTGAGGTCGGTGATATCTTCGACGGTGCCCTCGTAGAGTAGGGTCCTGCCAGTCTCGTCCCGCACGGCCCTGGCGTTCTCTCGCACCCATAGCGTGCTTCCGTCACGGCGCTTCCACGCCGACTCCAGCCCTGTCACCTGGCCGTCAGCCTCGACACGTTCCTTGAACAGCGACCGTGGGTAGCGCGGTTCGAAGCCCTCCTCTTCCAAGTTCTGTCGGGCGAGGTCCTCAAAGGTGTCATACCCCATCATTCGGACGGTTGCTGGATTGGCAGCCAGAATCCGCCCGTCCGGCGTCGTCTGATAGATGCCAAGAACAGCATTCTCAAAGAAGCCCCGGTACCGCTCCTCGCTCAGCCGCAGGGCCTCCTCCGCCCGTTTGCGGTCGGTGATGTCCACCATCGTTATATAGATAAGCTTTCTCTCGCCTGCTGTATCAGGCGGGACGCGGCCATCCATCTTCATCCATGTGTGGCTGCCGTCGGATTTCACGAGGCGGGCCTCCAGGGACTGTGGCTCTCCGGCATCGAGAAGAGACTTCATGAACGTATAGCAGGCGTCGGCGTCTTCAGGGGCGAGGTACCGAGAGAGCCGTGTCCCCTTCACTCTACTGCGGTCTGTGCCGACGAGGGCTGAGAAAGTGAGGTTGGCTTCGGTTATGATGCCGTGTCTGTCCAGGGTCACGTAGCCCACCGGCGCCAGGTCGTAGAGGGCGAAGTAGCGCTCTTTGGCAACTTCCAGCGCAGTTTGCGCCTGCCGGAGATTCTCGTTCTGTATCTCGAGCTCGATCTGGTGCACTTGGAGCTCGTGGAGAAGCGAGTCTCTTTCCGGCTCACGCGCCGCCTCGCCCTTGGCGGCCTTGTGCCTTTCGGCGAATGTCTCCTCGGCCCTGCGGCGAAGCTCGTGCGACTTTTCCTGGGCGTCCTTGCCGTTGTCAGCCATATCACACCTTATTGATTCGTCGCTCGTCAGGCGCACCTAATTTCCACGCGCGACGCATTACCCCTGGGCCTTCCTGTGCTCGGTGATGTCATTGATGGCAAGCAGAATCAGCTCTTCTCCTCCTGCAGTGGCTTCTGCCGTTTCCTTTGAAACGCGCAACTTGCGGGCATTGATACTCATGATCCGCTTCCCGATATGCTCGAAATCATGCTCAATCTCATAGTCTTCCACTACTGTCCCTTTCGGCAGAATGTCTTCCAAGAGATGCAGCAATTCAGGTATGCTCCACTGCTTGTTTCCAAGGTCGGGAAGATACCGGTTTGTCGTATCTCCTTCGCTGACCTTGAAAGTGGAACAGAACGATCTGTTGGCGGAGATCACTCTGAGGTCCCTACCAAGCACCAATAACGGTTCTCTTACCGTCGCAACAATAGCCTCAGCGTACCCCAGCGCATTCTTGACACTCTCCATTGCCTGTACCTTCTTGCGTTCCGTAATGTCGCTGGCGGCGCCAAACCACTCGACGATGTCGCGCTTCGCATCCAAGATCGGGATTGCCCGCGAGAACGTCCAGCCCAGACTGCCATCCGCACGCAGAACACGATGTTCCATCTCGAAAGTACTCTTGGTTCGGATGGCTTCCCGGACGACTGACATCAGATCCGCCTGATCGTCGGGGTGAATGTACTTCTTGAGCCAGTCATGCGTGGGCTTCTCCGTGTTCGCAAGGAAGTCCTGACTGCGCAGATGGAGCATCTCGGACCAGTCCGCACTCATGCGATACAACACATCCGAGCTGGCTAACAGCAGCGCGCCGAAACGCTCTTCGCTCTGCTTGCGCCGGGTGATGTCCACGAAGGTCAACACCGCGCCCTCAATCGCATTCTCGAGCGTACGGTAGGGGCGTATGCTCATGAGGTAGGTCGCACCGGTCCTGATGGATACCTCGGCCTCTATCGGCATCAGGGTATCCAACACGCGTTCGATATCGTCTACCAGGCGGTCGTATCCGATCAGGTTGGAGACGAGATGGGCGACCGGACGGCCGACATCGCTCGGGATCAGGTTTATGATCTGCGTGGCCGACGGCGTGAAGCGCACAATGTTGAGTCTCACGTCCACGAAGACGGTCCCTACGCCGGTGCCCGCTAAGAGATTATTCATATCATTGTTGGCTCGTGAGAGCTCCGCGACCTTGCTCTGAAGCTCGGCGTTCACTGTGGCGAGCTCCTCATTCACGGACTGCAACTCCTCTCTTGAGGTCTCCATCTCTTCGTTGGTGGACTGTAGTTCCTCATTGACCGACTGCATCTCCTCGTTGGTGGATTTGAGATCCTCGTTGGAGGTCTCCAGCTCCTCGATCGTGGTCTGCAAGTACTGCTCTTTGCCTCGCAGCTCCTGCTCCAGCTCGGTGATGCGCTTGTTGGTCGCCTCCGTAGCGGTGATCTGCTCCTTCTCGTCTTCCTTCACGAGTTCCTCCGGCGGCAGCTCCTCGAGCGCGATCAAGAAGAGATTCGGCAGCATCTCTCCGGCGTCGTTGCAGGCCGGCCGCACGCACAGGCTCGCCGTGATCGTACCGCCGTTGGTCTTCACCCACAGCTTCCGGTAGAAGACGGGCTTCTTCTCGTGCACCGCCCTGTGCAGGGCTGTGGTCAGTTCGTGTTTGAGGCCGGCCCGCGCAAGGGCCAGCACGTTGACCCCGACCTCTCCGGGAGGTTGTTCGAGGTATTTGCCCGTACGGCCGAAGATCTGTAGCATCTCTCCGCGGCCGTTGACCAGTATTCCGACCTGGGCATAGTGTTCCAGCAAGGACGAGCGGATCACCCCCCCAAAATCAATGGCGCGTTCGGCCCCCCCCGGGGCATGAGGCCGTATCCCGATCTGTGTCTTCACCAGAGGAGGCACGAACTCTCCCAGGCCCACGCGACCCGCGCCGGCCAGATCTTCGCGACGCCGGTAGATCCTCCATTTGCGGTCGACGGTCGAGAAGAGGTTGCTGAAATCGCCCACGGTCTCAGAGGGGCCGAGGAAGAGTATCCCAGTGGCGGTCAGCGAGTAATGGAAAAGCGGTATGACCTTCTTTTGCAGTTCAGGACTCATGTAGATGAGGAGGTTCCTGCAAGAGATGAGGTCCAGCCGGGAGAACGGCGGGTCCTTGATGACGTCCTGCTCGGAAAAGATGATCATGTCCCTGACCGCCTTGTTGATGACGAAGGTGTTATCCTCTTTTTGTGACGTGAAGAATCTCGCCAACCGCTCGGCGGAAACATCACTTGCGATGCTCGTGGGAAAGACGCCGGTCCGGGCCTGCTCTACGGCGCGTCTGTCGATATCGGTGGCGAATATCTGTACCTTGCAGTTGACCCTCTTCTTGTCCAGGCATTCCTGCATCAGCATGGCGATGGAGAACGCCTCCTCGCCGGTGGAGCAGCCGCAGATCCAGACACGGACGTCACCGCCCGGCGTCTTCGCCTCGAGAAGACGCGGTATCACTTCCCTTTCCAGCACGGCAAACGCCTCCGGATCGCGGAAGAAGTTGGTGACGCAGATCAGAAGGTCGCGAAAGAGCGCCTCGACTTCGGGGACGTTCTGCTGCAGGTAGCGCAGGTAATCGTCCGGCCGCTCTATGCTGGCCAACGCCATGCGACGCTCTACGCGGCGGACAAGGGTATTCTGCTTGTACTGGGAGAAGTCGTGGCCGGTCTGACTGCGCAGAAGGAGACAGATCTTCTGCAAGATGTCTTCGAGCTTGGGGATCGCGGGCTCTGCGACAACGCCCTGTCTGCCGAAAACTCTGCTCACGTAGGCGATAAGGCGCGAAGGCATCTCCGCCGGCGGGAGGACCGCGTCGACGAGCCCGGTGGCGATGGCAGATGACGGCATTCCGATGTACTGGGTCGTATTAGGGTCCTGTGCGAAGGCTACGCCGCCTTCGCCCTTCACCTCGCGCACGCCGAGCGTGCCGTCCGAGCCCGTGCCGGACAGGACGATGCAGATCGCCCTCTCATGCTGGTCCTGCGCCAGGGAGCGGAAGAAGAAGTCGATCGGCATGCGGGTGCCGCGAGGTGCGGATGGCTCCAGGAGCTGTAATCTTCCGTTCAAGATGGCCATGTCGTGGTTGGGCGGTATTATGTAGGTGCAGTTCGGTTTGACCTCCATGCCGTCGGCGACCTCGAACACCTCCATCGACGTGCATCGCTTGACAAGTTCGGTCAGTATGGACTTGTGATCCGGCGAGAGGTGCTGGACGATCACGAGTGCCATGCCACTTTCGGTCTTGGCGGGCATGGCGGAGAAGAACTCCTCGAATGCGGTAAGTCCCCCGGCCGATGCGCCGATGCCCACGACTGGGAAACCGGAGGATGCGTCTCTGTCCGTAGCGTGCGCCCCGGCGTCGGTTCCGGTACGTCCCCGCGGGTTGACGGCCTTGCCGGACATCGGCGTTCCTACTACTTCTGCCTTGTTCCGCCTCTTATTGCTACTCATCGCGTGCGCCCCGCGTTCCTCCGGGCGTCGAGAGTGACTGGATCACAATCCGCATGCTTTTGTCGTGCCCCATGAAGCGGCGACGTGCGGGTGCCTTGGACAGGTGGTTCCTCTTCCATCATGCGGTTGTCCATTGTTCCTTCTCTCCCAGTGTACCACATCGGGCCGAGAGGGCACCAGAACGGATATGCATGGTGCAGACGACATGACGATGCCATCTCCAGAAACGCTCGCCAGGATAGCGCATCTCCGGCTCACTTCGAGTCGCGTCACCCGACCAAGATTGGGTCGCCAGAACTATCACCAGACCCCTTTGCTTCGCTCAGCATGGCCCTCAACTGTCGGCATTTTACCCCGGGGGCAAATCACGTCAAGCGAATTCCCGGTGCAGCACCACGACACAGTCGGTGGCCGGCCACCAGGATCAATGAAAAAACGCTTGCAGCAGGTGTAATCTCAACAGAATCCTGTTATGCTGGAGAATGCGATCGGTGCAATCGGTATCGTTTCCGGAGCAGACGCTCGCCATGGGAGGAAACACTATGAAGACGCCGGATTCAGCCAGAGCTTCCTGGGCATCCAGTCGTTCGACGCGGTGGGGGTGGGGATGGGTGTGGGGCTGCCAGGCGTGGCTGTTGGTTTGCGCCAACCTGCACGCCCACGACCTGCCGCCGTTCCGCGAGCACACCATTAGCGAGCAACTACGGTACGGCTATCAGCTCGTCGCCATAGACTTGAATGGGGACGGCAAGAAAGACTTGATTGCGGTCGACGAGAGGGCAACCGAACTCGCCTGGTTCGAGAATCAGCATCCAGTCTGGGACCGGCACGTGCTGGCAGAGGATGTCCCGCGTCCCTTGAACGCCGATGGCTGGGACATCGACGCGGATGGAACTCCCGAGGTGGTCCTCGCGTACCAATTCGAATCGGACCCCCACAAGAGCGTCGGTAACGTCGCGCTGTTGAAAAGCGGCGGTGACGTGCGACGGCCCTGGACCGCACGCGAGATCGACCGGGTGCCCACCGCCCACCGCATACGCTGGATGGACCCGGAGGGCGACGGGAAGAAGGTGCTTCTGGTGGCGCCGATGATCGGGGTGAGATTCCCGCCCGCCTACGAGGATGCCGTGCCGATCTACCTCTACCGACCCGGCGAATGGAAACGGGAGACGCTCTCCACCCAGCCGCGCGGGGTCCTACACGCGATCTACCCCGTGAGCTGGGATGGTAGCGCGCGGCAGCAGTTGTTGACGGCCTGCTACCTTGGTCTGAACCGGATCAAGCTCACCGGGGGCCAGTGGGTGACAACGCCCATCGCCAAGGGCGATCCCCGGCCCTGGCCCTCGTGTGGCAGCAGTGAGGTGCGCCTGGGTCATCTGGGCGAGGGCCGCTTTCTGGCCGCCATCGAGCCGTGGCATGGAAACCAACTGGTGGTCTACCTTGCGGAAGGACAGTCGTGGAGCCGGCTCGTCATCTACGACAAGATGGAGAACGGCCATGCCTTGGCAGTGGGGGACCTCAACAGGGACGGCCGCGACGAGATCGTCTGCGGATTCCGCGGCAAAGGGCACCGGCTCACAATATATCAGGCCGCCGACTCGCGAGGGGAGCGATGGCAGAGCACGGTATTGGATGAGGCAATCGCCGGGGCTGATTGCATCGTCGGCGACTTCACCGGCGATGGCAAACCAGACATCGTCTGTATCGGAGCGTCCACCCACAACCTCAAGCTCTACGAGAATCTGGGTGAATGACCCTCTCGATACGTCGGCGGATTTGCCCAATCGCATGGTCGCGGCGTATGGTGGACAATGACCATGCGAAGCAAGGGCCCGATACGTTCAGCCTATGGCTCCCGTGCAGTCTCTCTCTGTCGCGCGTCCCAGGCAGCCGTTGTCGGTTGTGCAGGCCGCCGTCAGCTCACAGATCACTCATCCCAGGTGGCCTTGAAAGAGCACCAAGAGGTGTCGGCGGTCTATCCTTGACCCGAAGCCGCGATGATCGAAGCCTCCTTCTGGGTGGCCATCGCCAGTGTATGCCAAACACCCGGCACAGGCTTCATCTCTATGTCACGGCAGGAATTTCGCAGGTGCGGCGAGCTTCTCCGGCAGCTTCAGCTCATCCGCCAGCCGGCGAATGAAACGACGGCAAGCCCGCGTCGGACTCGCGGTCGATGACGAGGAGCTTGCCCGCGATCTCGCCGCCTTTCTCCTCGGGAATGAAGCCGAGCTACTCCCGGTTGACTTCGAAGAGCGCCTCAATATCGTCGATGACGGTATCCGACTCGGGTTGCTCGTCGAACCGTGCGTCGTCCCAGTTCTTCGAGACGTAGTATGCCTCTCGCTTGGTCATGATCTCGTCATCCTCGACGAGGGTCTTGGCAGTCGACATCATACGCAGCGTCTGGGCGAAGGTCTTGACCGTCGCCGGAGTCAGCGTCCGGGTCTTTTTCTTGCCGCGCAATTCGAAGAAGCCTTTCTTGGGATGGTAGCTCACGTTGCTCAAGGCCCGTAGCGGGAAGGACAATGTGGGCTTGCTCCTTCGTTGGATGCGGGCACGCACCGCACGGGCGGTGTTGGTGATCTCTGTGTTGGTTCAGCGGGAATTGGACAACTACAGCCGTCGGCCAAGCGGTTCAGTCGCTGGGCTGACTTGGGTATTATGAACTATGA
>JAFGJR010000233.1 GCA_016928975.1 Sedimentisphaerales bacterium
AGCAGCGAGGACCAGACCGTGCGTGCCAACGCCGCGTTGCTGTTAGGCAAAAGCGGCCAGAAGGACGCTCTTCGTTTTCTTTATTGGACTCTGCAACGACCTGACTCCGCCGACAAGGTCGTCTTCCAGGCCCTTGAATCCATCGCCATGCAGCGCGACGAGCGGATCTACCGGAAGCTGTGGTCACGGCTGATCAGCAAATATGCCGACGACCGGCTCCTGGGCATCCGCGCGATGGGAGCACTGGGCACGCAGCAGGCCAAGAACGCCATTACCACGATGCTCGACGACAGTGTCCTGGAAGTCCGTCTGGCGGCCGCCGAGCAGCTCGGAAGGCTGGGAGAGCCCATCGGCGAAGCGAGAGTCGCGGAGGTATTCACCAAGAACCTGCTTGCCGACATGGACGCCGAGGGCCAGCGCCGGGTGAAAGTGCTCTGCGCCCTGGCAATCGGAGAGATCGGCTCCGAGTCCCTGGGCAAGTACCTGCCACAATTGCTCCGTGACTCCTCCACACCTGTGCGATTGGCCGCCGCCAGGGCCGTTATGAGACGTTCCGCCAGGTAGCCCTTGCGGCGCGACTGGCTCAATGTCCACACGCAACGTATTTCCATCGCCCACAAAGTGTTACGTTTCTTGTCCCCTGACGTCTACCCTGGTGTGGCGGATTTGGGCTATTTGGGAAAAATGACTTGACCTTTACCTGCCGGGAGCGTAGAATTATGCTATGGGAAAGTAGTGTCGGGATTTGGGCACGGTTAGTGAGCTTTTTCTGCATGGATGGCCTACCAAGCAGATCTCTCTTGACTTGTCCCAACGTCCGATAGAAAAAGGTGTCGTGGAACTGCCAGAGCGTTCCTACTGGTGAAAGGAGCCTGTCTTGAGCACGCTTACGAAGGTTCTGATCGTTCTGTTGACTGTCTTCTCCCTGTTCCTGTGCGGCATTGTCGTCACCTACGTCGCCAACGCGGAGAACCAGCGAAAACGCGCGGACACGCTACAGCAGCAACTGCAGTCGGCCAAACAAAGACAACAGGCGGCGATGGAGAACGAGGCCAAGCAGAAGGAGGAGGCGGAAGCCCTCAAGGCCGATCTGGGCACGCAGATTGCCGATCTGACGACGCTCAAGACCCAGCTTGAGGCAGAGATTGACAGGCTCAAGAGGGACAACAGCCAGAAGGAGCAGGAGGCGAGGGATGCGAGCGCCCGGGCCACGTTGGCCACCGAGACCTCGTCCAAGATGACCGATCAGGCGGCGGCGGCGCAGAAGGAAGTGAAAGAGCTGCAAGTCAACCTGACCAATATGGAGAAGGAACTGCAGGAAACGACCCAGGCGCTGATGGAGCGAATGGCCGTGCTGAGCGATCTGGAGAGACGAAATCGCCAGCTCATCGAGGAGAAACAAGGCATGGAGACCCAGCTCAACCAGGTTCTCCAGCAGTATGGCCGGGCCCCGCTGCGACCGCCGACGGTCACGGCGCCGCAGACAACCGCCCAGCCGGTCTCCACACGGCAACTGACCCAGGCTCCGACGCGGGAAATCGGCCTGACCGGCCGTGTAACACGTGTGGATATGGAGAACAAGGTAGCCGAGATTTCGATCGGCTCGGCCGCCGGCGTCCGGGGAGACATGAAGTTCCACGTCACGCGCGGCGACCGGTTCGTCTGTGATATCGTGATTTTCGACGTCGATGCCGACCGAGCGGTCGGGTCGCTCGACCTGATCCAGATCGAGCCGCGACCGAACGATTCAGCCACCACGAATCTGTAGGACTGCAAAGCGACGGAAGGTGTGTCTCGCAGCCTCACAGGAGGTCGATAACGTATGAGTCCGATGCCTCAAGCACGCGGCGTGAAAATCGCCCCGGCCAGCAATCTCTACACGGTGATTCTCGGCATTGCTTTCGCCGTCGTCCTGGTCACCTTCGCGTACGTCCTATACGCATGCAGGACCCAATACGGGACGTTTTTCGGCATGCCGTAGCGAAATTCCGCTTGACGCGCCGGCCTACGGGTATTCAAAATATCCAATGGCAATGCAAGAAAGGATTCGATCGTGCTGTTGGATTCCATTCTCGGCTTTTTCAGCATGGATATGGGTATCGATCTGGGTACCTGTACCACGCTGGTGTGCGTGCGAGACAAGGGCATCGTCCTGAACGAGCCGTCCGTGGTCGCCGTGCGTAAAGGGACGAATATTGTCCTGAACAACGGCGAGGCCGTCGGTCTGGTCGCTCGCGAGATGCTCGGCAAGACCCCGGGTTCGATCAGCGCCATCCGTCCGCTGAAAGACGGCGTGATCAGCGACTTCGAAGTCACCGAGGCGATGCTCAGCTACTTCATCCGCAAAGTGCACGGCCGGGGCGGCCTGGTCCGGCCTCGCGTCGTGATCGCCGTGCCCAGCGGTATCACCGCCGTCGAGCGCCGGGCCGTCATCGACAGCGCTGAGCGGGCGGGCGCCCGACGCGTGTATCTCGTCGATGAGCCCATGGCCGCCGGCATCGGCGCCGGCCTGCCCATCACCGAGCCCACCGCCTCCATGATCGTCGATACCGGCGGGGGCACGACGGAAGTGGCCATCATGTCGTTGGCCGACATTGCCACCGCCGAGTCCATCCGCGTCGGCGGCGACGATATGGACGAGGCCATCATCAATCACCTCAAGAAGACCTACAACCTGCTCGTCGGCGAAGCACGGGCGGAGAAGGTGAAGATCCAGATCGGCTCGGCGGCCCCGCTGGAGGAGGAGCTGACGATGGAGATCGCCGGGCGGGACACGATCTCCGGCCTGCCCCGCAAGATCACCATCACGAGCGAGGAGATTCGCGAGGCGCTGAAGGACCCCGTGGCGGCCATCATCGACGCCGTCACCGGCACCCTGGAACGGGCGGAACCGGAATTGGCGGCCGACCTGATCGACAATGGAATCCATATCTGCGGCGGTGGATCGCTGCTGCGCGGAATGGACACCGTGCTCGGCAATGCCACCGGCCTGCACGTGCACCGGGTCGAGGACCCGCTTACGTGCGTGGCACGCGGCACGAGCGTCTATCTCGAAAACCTGGAGATCTGGAAAGACACGATGGATCACAGCGATCGGGGGTACGACTGACAGTCTCACGACGTCACGTGCGTCTCCACTGGAGCGCGATTCGACATTATCATCCTCGCAGTTGAGCGGAAGGCCATGACGCAAAGGTGGAACCGGGTTTCCAAGCGGATGCTGTTCACGTGGTGCCTGCTCGGCGGGCTGATCTTCCTGTTTGCACCGTCCAGCCTGACGAGCAAGCTGCAATTAGCGTACACGTACGTCCGCTGGCCGCTGGTGGCCGTGCGTGGGCCTTCGCTGACCAGCGGGATCGTCTCGCCGTTGCAGGCGATCCGCAACACCGGCACAGAGAAAGCCTCCGCGGAGCACCAGCGGCTGCTGAACCACGTCAGCAACCTCGAAGCGCAGTTGAAGGAGGCCCGCCAGGAGATTGACGACCTCGGGCGAGTGCGCGCGGTGCCGCAATGGGACCGCATGACCTTTCTGCGGGCCGACGTCACTGTCCCCAGTCAGAACCAGGACGTGCTGTTCATCAATCGCGGCAGGAACGATGGGGTCGCCGCCGGTCAGTACGTGATGGGGGATCTGAGCATCATCGGGACCGTCTCCCACGTCTGGACACGGACAGCCAAGGTCGAACTCATGACCGACCAGAGCTCGCAGATCCCGGTGACGATCGGCGAGTTGGACAGAGTGATGAAGGGCCGACCGGGCAACGTGGCCAAGATCCCCCTGGTCCCCGCTTCCTACGCGGTCACGAAGGGGGCCAAGGTGTACGCCAAGAAGATGCCCGGTCTGCTCGATGTGCCCATCGTGGCCGCCGAGGTGAAAGAATCCAGGATCGACCCCGAAGACCCCAGGGTCCTGGACATCACGGTCCAGCCCGTCTGCGAAATCGCCGCTCTGGCCAACGTTGTGGTGATTGTGTCGGCGCCGCAACAATGACGCGGGAGGAGTCCTGAATGCGTTGGTTCCGGTTTGCAGTGCTGGTCCTTGCCGCCACGATCCTGCAAACCAGCCTCGTCGGCACGATCTCCGTTCGAGGCATCCAGCCGAACTTGCTGCTGATTCTTCTGGTCTTCTTCTCCGTCCGGATTGATCCGCGAGATGCCATTGTCGCGTCGTTCGCCATCGGTCTCGCCGCCGATCTGAGCAATCCGGTCGCCGACCTCATGGGGCCGCAGATCATCAGTTTCGGAGTCTTCGGCACCCTGCTGTCCGACGTGCACAGCATCGTTTCCATTCAGAGAATCTCCCATCAGGTGGTCACGATCTTCGTCGTGGGCGCTCTGACAGCATTGCTCAGCTATCTGCTCACCCTGTTTCGAGCCGAGCCGGTGACCGCCCATTTCTCGCAGCAGCTTCTGTGGCAGCCGTTGTATTCCGCGATCCTTGGGCCCTTCCTGTTCTTCCCGGTTGCCTGGTGGATGCGTATCGGCAGGAAAGGCCGCAAACGCATGAGGCCGGGATTGAGGTAGCCCCGTGATCCCACGCGAGGGCGCCAGGTCGAGTGATTCGGAATGTACGACAAACGAGTCAAAATATTCATCGCGATCAGCCTTGCGATGCTGTTGATGTGGGTGGTCCGGCTGGCCCAGATGCAACTGGCCCCGGATTCCAACCTGCAGAACGAGATCGTGGAGCTCAAGCGTCAGAGAGGCTCCTCCCGGCAGCTCAAGACCGTTCGCGGCCGAATCCTCGACCGCAACGGTCACGCCCTGGCCACCGACGCGCCGCGATTCCAGGTCTGCATCGGGTACCCGCTCTGCTCGTTCCTCGACGACCGCGTGGTGGAGGCCCGCCGGCTCCAGGCTGCCGAAAGGGACCCTAACCCCGCCCAGGTCGACTTCTACAACGAAGTCGAGGCAAAGCGCAACCAGATCATGGACGTGGTCGTCCCCGGGTGCGTCAAGCTCGGGATGAGCGAGCGCGAGGTGCTGGACCAGATCAAGGCCATCAACGACTACATGTGGAACCAGCGGGCCTTTCAGGCCTGGCGGCGAGGCAATCCCGACACGAGCCTGATCGAGAAGTACGGCAGCATCGTCAGCGTGAGGCTGTCCGAGGCGATGGCCGACTTCGAGCGAAGAGTTCCTGACGCCCGCCAGCGGCTGCGGCGGATCGCCGCCGTGGACGACCTGCGCGAGATGCAGAAGCTCATGCCCCTGCTGGAGCTGAAGACCGATGACGACATCTTCGCCGCCCAGATCGAATTCATGGACATCAACGATATCAAGATTCTGCCGACGGGCTATCGCCAATATCCCTATGGATCGGTCGCGTCGCAGACCATCGGCTGGGTCGGCGTGGCGACGCAGGAGCGGGACATCAAGCTGTTCGAGGACGACCGGCTGGCCAGTTACCTCGACGGCGACCTGTGCGGCCGCGAGGACGGCGTCGAGTACGTCTGCGAGGCCATTCTGCGAGGCCGCCGGGGTGAGCTGGTCTACGACATCGATCGCGAGCTGGTCCGGCAGAATGAACCCGATTACGGCGACGACGTCGTCCTGACGCTGGACGTCGCCCTGCAAAAGAGCATCGAAGAGGACCTGGCCAGCCCGCAGATCAATCCGCTCTACCACGGCGCCGGCATGGCCGCCGTGGTCATCGAAGCGGGCTCGGGGGACATCCTGGCCCTCGCCTCGTTGCCGACGTACGATCTGAACACCGCCCGATACAGATACGGGGATATCCTGCGGGACGACAACGAGCCGGCAATCAACCGGGCCATCAACAAGCAGTACCTGCCCGGCTCATCCGTCAAGCCGATCATCCTGATTGCCGCAATGGAGACGGGGAAAGTGACCTCCGACGAGGTCATCCCCTGTCCGGGCCGACCCGCCCCCGCCGGCTGGCCCAACTGCTGGATCTTCCGTGGAAGCGGCATCGGCCACAGCGATGAGTGGACCAACACCGCTCGCAATGCATTGAAAGGCAGTTGCAACATTTACTTCTCGCGCCTGGCGGATCGTCTCGATCCGCTCGTCCTTCAGCAGTGGCTCTTTCTCTTCGGCTATGGACGTCCCCTGCCGCTGGCCTGTCCAGTTCCACTACCGGCCGACCAGCCGATCCGGGAGCTGCGCCAGGCCCCCGGACAAATCAGCGCCAGGCCCGTCCCTTTGGGCAAACGGATCGAGTCCTTCGATGACATCCCTCCGATGAATCAGAGCGACAAGAGGCTCTTCGGGATCGGGCACGGCAACCTGTGGGCGACGCCGCTCCAGGTCGCCAATGCCTTCGCCACGATCGCGCGAGCGGGCCTGCACAAGCCGCCCCGACTGTTCCTCCAACCGGCGCCGAGCGCGAGTGGCCCCACCAGCCTTGCGGCCGATCTGAACATCTCCAGGCACGCGCTCGACATCGTCTACGACGGCATGAGCGCCGTGGTCAACGAGCGAAAGGGCACCGCCTACGACGCCTTCGCCCCCGCCAAGCTCTCGGCTCGCTTTGGCGTACACATCTACGGCAAGACCGGCTCCACCGAACGGCCGGACAGCGCATGGTTCGCCGGCTTCGTCGAGGATACCCGCGGGCGCAAGATCGCCCTTGCCCTCGTCATCGAGGGCGGCCAAAGCGGCTCCCATGACGCCGCCCCTCTCGCCCGCCATATCGTCCAACTGTGCATCGAAGCCGGCTGCATCGGCAACGGCGCAGCAACCCCCTCCCGCCAGACAACGACGGCCGCGATCACACGCTGATACTGACTGGCGGGTCGAGGTGAGACAGGACGCCTTGTAGTATCTCGAAGAACCCGTGATTGTCGGGCCAGAGGATTCGCTCGTCCTGCGAGATCGGCTCATCGATCTGTCTGAGGAAGCGGCCAAGCGCCGCCTCGTCCAGCGCAGGCGACCATGTGCCCAGTCCCAGTTGCTGCGCGTAGTGCGCGTTGATGATCTGCTCGTACTGACCGGCCAACGGCAGCAAGAGCATGCGCTTGCGCAGGTGAAGACACTCGCTCATCAGGGAGAAACCCGCCGAGGCGATCACGCCGCGAGCGTCGGCCAGATCACGAAGAAAGCCGTCGGTCGACCGCTCCTTGAAAATGCAGTTGCACGCCTCTTCCGCCTTGTTGAAACCGTAGATGAGGAACTTCTGGTCGGGGAATTTGGACAGCGTGTCGCGCAGCCGGGCCTCCTGGGCGCCGGTCGTGGAGTACACGACGATGTGACCCTGGTTGGAGGGAGTCAGCGTCGTGACCACCTCGCGCACGACCGGCGGAGCCAGCACCGCCGACTCGTGCCTCAGCGGGGCCTTGAAGAAGTTGATCATGACGTACGCCCGCGCCCCGACGCAGTGAAGGCGCGTCACCAGCGTGGAGGTGATCCGTGGAATCACGTTTCTGAGCCGGTGCTCCAGCCGGCACATGGTCAGCATGTGCTCGTTGTCGAGACTGAGCAACGGGACTCTGTGGTACCAGGCCCACCAGGCGCTGAACGGCTCAAAATCGGTCACTACAAGGTCCGGCTGGAACGGCCGGTACGCATGGTCGAACAACGCCTTATTCATCCGCCGGCCGACGGTGATGAGGGGGACATTCTTGCAGATCGTCGCGAGCGGCTGGACGTACCCCCGGCTGTATTCATACGTCAGGCCGAAAATCTCTTTGACTCGCTCGCCGTAGTACTGGCGCAGATAAAGCAGTCCCCGGTGCGAGCTGACGAACAACACGTCGTGGCCGGCATCGAGGAACCGTTGAGCGATCAGGTGCACACGGCTGGCATGGCCGAAACCTTCGCCCGCCGCCGCATAGATGATTCGGGCCATAACGGCCCAGTGTACCACATTTCGCTGCGCCCGCCACTGGTCAGCTCATTGTCGTCAGTTGACAGTTCCCAGTTCACCCCAACTGACAACTGCGAACCGCCAACTGCCAACTGGTTTCACAGGGCCCCGCGTCGGCGCAGATAGCCGACGAGCCCCGCGCCGAGACCACCCAGCAACAGCGCACCGGGAGCAGGAATGACGCCGAATTCGTCGTCGTAGTAGGTGCGGAATGTGTAGTCGAGGGCTGGAAAGCTCTCATAGCCGGTGTTCGCGTACGTCTGCCCGCGAGGGTACGGGTTGGTGCTGGCGCCGGCTATCGCCATATTGTCCGGCGCCGAGGTGAACACGAGATACAGAGTCGTGTCCGGCACGACGGCAACCGGGCTCCAGGAGACATCGACCCAATCGCCCGGCGTCCCGGCGGCGCTGCCGCTGGCAAGCTGTGTGCCGCCCTCATCGGGCAGGCCGTCCCACAGGGAGATCGTCACCGTACCGCCGGTACCGAAATTCGGCCAGAGAAAGATCCCCGCCCCAGCCACGTTGCCGTGGGCCTGCTGGAACGACTGGGCCAGGTCGCCCTGGAAGAACGCCGCGATGGGCGTGTTGTTGACCGCCTGGTTCTGATCGATCGTCGGCACGGCCTTCACTGACCCGACCGCAAACAACAGAACGATGCTCAAGACAACGAGCTTGGCTCGATTCTCCATAGCGTTCCTCCGATTTCCGATCACCTGCTCACTCACGTCAATAAAGACACCTGCGTATCACGAGTCTCTTGTATTCTACCCCCGCCGCGCCCGCAAGTCAACCACCCCAAGAGACAAAACCCGAAATACGCAGCCGCAGAGTCTTCAGACCGGAGACCGTAGGCGCCTGCCGCCTATTGTAGAGACGCAAGATATTGCGTCTCTACAACAACCCCGGCGGACCGTGCGCGCTGATGACGCGCCTCGTTGAACGGCGACTTCGATGCCTCCACGGTCCCGCCGTAGGCTCCCATGTTGATCCGACCCCCGTTGGGAAAAGACTCCAAGCCAACCGGCGTGTTGGGATCACCTGCATCGATGCATGGACTCGTGACGTAGTCTTGCACCCACGTCACCGCTTCGGGGTCCCAACGACCAGCTTGAGACCTCAAATGGTAGTCGCCCGCCACCCAGCGATCATCATTGGCATCTTCCGGCGTGCCGTTCACATCCCAATGGCCCGGATCTGCGAAGCAGGGATCGGCGTTGATGTTGCCAAGACCCCAGGTAGCCAATCCACTTGGATCGTGCACTGCAGCATCCGCACCGACGACATCCGTCCACCGAATGGCAAGCTTCCCATAGTCGCTCCAAATCTCGTTTCCTCCATCGGCCACGATACAATTACTGATCTGCACTACGGCCTTGCCTGGTGACCCACTTGCTTCTCGTAGGAAGCTGCCTCGCGGTGCACGATTGCCAGAGAAACTGCATCCAACCACATCTAACGTATCTACGTTCCCGTTGGCAATGGCTCCTCCGTCTCGTATCGCCAAATTGCCACTAAAGATGCAGTCCGTCAGGACAACGTCGCCCATACCCAGCCAAAGCCCACCACCCGAACTATAGGATGCCCCGGATGCCTTGTTTCCTTCGAACCAACTACGCGTGAATGTGCCTCGAACGATTCCCAAAAGGTACCCTCCTCCGCCCGCTACGGCTTCGTTCCGAACCACACGGCACTCTGTCAGACTCAGCGTGCTATTCATGACTGCCAGAGCACCTCCACTGTACGCTTTGTTATCAGCAAGGGCACAGCCTGTAAGCGTTGCCGCAGCTCCGGAGACGACCCAGACTCCTGCCCCCTCTCGATTTGTCCAGTTCCCGGTGAATTCACAGCCACGTAGATCCACGGCACTATCGGTCACCGCGAGTCCTGCCCCGCCGCGCCCGCTTGCGTTTCCTGTGAACCTGCACCCGCTGATGTTTACACGGTATTGCTGGGCCGGGACACCAGGCATCTGACCGATGCCCATCCCCCCGCCCACCTCTTCCGCGAAGTTGCCTTCGAACGTACAGTCGCTCACTCGCGGTTCACATCGTTGGACATACATGCCTCCGCCGGAGTTCCCCATTGCGTAGCCCACATGACCCCAGGCGACCTCAAATGCATGCCCTCGCGCAATGGTGAAGCCCTCTACCTCGGCATCCCCAATGATCGTCACCACGTGGTATGCGTTGTCCTTGCGCGTCGGCTCATTCCGCAAATGGCTCAGATCGATGACTTCTACGTCATCCGCGGCCAAGTCCCCGCTGAGAATCGTCTCGTAGGTCTGCACGTCGCGGTTGTTCGGATCAGGTGTCCCGACTCCGGCGAAGCCGCCTCTGAGAGTAACCCCACTGGGCAACTGGAAGGTCGCCTTGCGGTCGTGGGAGCCATAGGGCTTCGCCACACTGCGGTCCGGCTTGTAGACACCTTGAGCTACCCGCACTTCCACGGGTCTCTCCGCCGAGTTTGCAGCCGACAGGGCATCGTGCAGGTATCTGTAAGCCGTCTGCCAGGACGTACCGTCGCCTGGGGCGTTGGCGTCGTCGTCCACGTAGATGATCTTGGCCGAGCTGTTGCAGGTGACGGCCACCAGCAAGGCTACGGCCGGCAAGACTGCCCGCATCGTTCTGATCCTGTCCGCACACATTGACTCTCACCTCCTGCTGCCGCCTCCAGGCAGATCTTCACGCAAATGTCGATGGGACCGCCGGGTTCGCTTTTGTGACTGTCCTTCTCCTATGGTCGCTTTTCGCAAGGTGGTCACGCCACACAATGTTCAGTGTACAGGACCAGGACTGCTATGTCAATGGCCCCGGAGGCCAGTGGAGCTAATTGTCGATAGGCAAACGAGTTATGAGGGGGCGACCATGACTCTGCTCGCGAAGAACAGAGCCAATCCCCGGAGAGGCGTGGGTCGTTGGTGCCGGCGGTCCTGCAAGACCGCCCTGGTCATACAGCGGGCACGGGAACGCCCTCGGCCGGTATTTCGTGGACAAAACGACACTCGTGGGGGTAGGATAGCGGCCGGTTTGATCTTGAATCCCCAGCGAGTGGATCGGTTGTGTACCTGCCACGTTGAGCCAGCGAAACCTTAGGAGAATCGAGCGGATTGGACATGGAAAAAGATCGAGAGCTTTCAGAGAGCAGGCCGAACGGCAATGGAGGAGAAGGCGAAAAGGTTCTGGACTTCATCCGTCAGATGGTTGCGGATGACCTGCGGACGGGCCGCTGGGGCGGCCGCGTCGCGACGCGGTTCCCGCCGGAGCCCAACGGCTATCTCCACATCGGCCACGCCAAGAGCATCAACCTCAACTACGGCATCGCCGCGGAGTTCGGCGGCCAGTTCAACTTCCGGTTCGACGACACCAACCCGGAGAAGGAGGAGCAGGAGTACGTGGACTCCATCATCGAGGACGTCCGCTGGCTCGGCGCCGATTGGGATGGCCGGCTCTTCTATGCCTCCGACTACTTCGACCAGATGCACCGGTGGGCGGTCGAGCTGATCCGCAAGGGCAAAGCGTACGTCTGCGACCTGACCGGCGACCAGGTCCGCGAGTATCGCGGCACGCTGACCCAGCCGGGGAGGGAGAGCCCCTATCGCAACCGGACCGTCGAGGAGAATCTCGACCTGTTCGAGCGGATGCGCAAAGGCGAGTTCCCCGACGGCTCGAAGACGCTCCGCGCCAGGATCGACATGGCCCATCCCAACCTGAACATGCGCGACCCGATCATGTACCGGATCGTGCACGAGACGCACCATCGCCAGGGCGACAAGTGGTGCATCTACCCGATGTACGACTGGGCGCACGGGTTCGAGGATTCCATCGAGGGGATCACACACTCGATTTGCACGCTGGAGTTCGAGAACCACCGGCCGCTCTACGACTGGTTCATCGACGCCGTCAACGACGGTCGCACCGACGACGGCTCCGGCCCGTGGGGCAAGAAGATCCACCATCCGCAGCAGATCGAGTTCGCCCGCCTGAGCATGACGTACACGGTGATGAGCAAGCGCAAACTGCTCAAGCTGGTCAAGGAAGGTTTCGTTCGCGGCTGGGACGATCCCCGCATGCCCACGATCTCCGGCATGCGACGGCGAGGGTTTTCACCCTCCGGCGTCCGGAATTTCTGCAAGCTCATCGGCGTCAACAAGTTCAACAGCACGGTCGATGCCGCTCTGCTGGAGCATTGCCTGCGCGAGGACCTGAACAAGACCTCGCCGCGAGTGATGGCCGTGCTTCACCCGCTCAAGGTCGTCATCGACAACTATCCCGAGGGCCAGGTCGAGGAGCTGGACGCGATCAACAATCCGGAGGACCCGGCCGCCGGGACCCGCAAGGTCC
>JAFGJR010000234.1 GCA_016928975.1 Sedimentisphaerales bacterium
GCCGCGTCCTTCCCGCAGCCTTCATCCAACAACCCGTCGATCAAGATGGCGTCCCTCCTACCCCCATGTACTCCGCCGGACGGTTACATAGAATGCCTCTGAACGGATTCGGATCCAAGGGCGGCAGATCGCAGAATCCTATCACCGGTCGCGGGCCTTCTTGAGCTTGCGCTGGAGTTTCTTGAGGCCTTCGGTGCCGCGTTGCCAGTATTCCAGTTGCTCCTGGAGGGACTTGCCTTCAAGCTGCTTCATGACTCAACCCGCCTGAAGGCGGTACTCCGAACGTCAACGACCTCCCCCGCCGGTATCCGCAGGATTGTCATCCCAGCACGCACGTACGGGTGCACGTGAAACACGTGCGGATTGTGCCTGGATTTGACTTGACAGGGAATATGGTCGTTTGTACAATTCCAAGACAAGTGAATAGAGGATCGTCACCTGTGAGCGGGACCTCTCCCAAGGGAGAGCGGACGGAGCAAAGCCAATCGACGGAGTCTCAAGTGTGAAGTGTCAAGCGGCGATCCTGCACTTCAGACTCCACACCTCACACTTGACACTTCGAGTAAGACGCCTTGCGGCGTCACTACGAGCGTGGCTCTGGGCGCCAAACGAAGCCAATCTGCCCGGGCCCAAGGCAGACCCTGTGCGACCTGGACGAACGATGGGTTCCTGGATTCCCGCCCCCGATCAGAGCCTGCCCTTGACTCGATCAGGGGTCGAGGGCAGGCCTTTCGCGGGAATGACATGATGGGCCAGTGTGCCGAACAAAGCCAATTGTCGGAAGACACGGTGGGTAGGATGACGACAGATCGTGCGAAACAAAGCCAATTCGCAGGGGACGGACGCCAGCCCGATGGGACCGGGCAGTTATGCAAACAAAGCCAATTTCAGGGAGTTGACGGGAGCTGGGAGGCGAGGGAGGTGGCCGTGCGAAACAAAGCCAATTGGCCAGGGGTCAGGAGTCAGGGACCAGGCGGGTGGCGGATTGTGCAAACAAAGCCAAACTTGGGTGCCCTGGGACATCTGGGGAAGAGCCGGGCGCGCGGGAGCGCGACTCAGGCCGCACTCAAGCCCGCGGCTCGTCTGGCGGATTCGACGGTATTGTACAGGAGCATCGTGATCGTCATCGGACCGACGCCGCCGGGGACGGGGGTGATGAGCGATGCCTTTTCTTTCACGGCGTTGAAATCGACGTCGCCGACGAGCCGGAAGCCGCTCTTTTTCGTCGCGTCCTCCACGCCGCTGACACCGACGTCGATGACAACGGCACCGTCTTTGACCATGTCGGCCGTGATCGTGTGCGGTTGCCCGATGGCGGCGACGAGAATGTCCGCCTGACGCGCATGGTGGGCCAGGTCCCTTGTCCGCGTGTGACACACGGTGACAGTCGCGTTGCCGGTCGGGCTCTTCTGAATGAGCATATTGGCCAGCGGCTTTCCGACGAGATTGCTGCGCCCGACGATGACGACGTGGGCGCCGTCGATCTTGACGCCGCTGCGCACCAGCAGTTGCACTACGCCGTGCGGCGTGCAGGGCAGGAACGACTTCTCTCCCACGACCATCTTCCCCACGCTCATCGGGTGGAAACCATCGACGTCTTTGGCCGGGTCGATGGCCAGCAGCACCTGCGATTCGTTAAGGTGCCGGGGCAGAGGCAGTTGCACGAGGATGCCGTTGATCTTCGGGTCCCCATTCATCCGCGCGATCAGGCGCATGAGATCCGTCTGCGAGGTCTGCGCCGACAGGCGATTGTCGTCGGAATAGATCCCAAGCTCGGCGCACGCCCGCTCCTTGCCGGTGACATAGGACTCGGAAGCAGGATCATCCCCCACCAGGATCACGCCCAGGCCGGGCACGATCCCCCGCTCCTTCAGCCTGGCCACTTCGCCCTTGAGTTCCGCCCGAATATCGGCCGCCACTTGTCTACCGTCAATGATTCGCGCTGCCATTTGTCCTCATTTACGATTCGCGATTCTCGATTTGGATACGCGTCACCGTATCTTAAATCACAAATCAAGAATCGTAAATCATAAATCAAAACAGTCCTTTGACCTTCCCGGTCTCGACATCGATATCGATCCGGCGGAAGGCGGGATCGGAGCCGGTGCCCGGCATCAGCTTGATCGACCCCGCGACCGGGACAACGAAGCCGGCGCCCTTGTAGACGAGGATATCG
This sequence comes from Sedimentisphaerales bacterium, assembly GCA_016928975.1. Next base: position 2,177 of record JAFGJR010000234.1, read on the forward strand.
TTGATGGGCAGCGTCCAACCTCTGGGCCGGCCTTTCAGCTCCGGATCGTGCGAAAGGCTTTGTTGGGTCTTGGCCATGCAGGTCCCGAGGTGTGTGCCAAGCGACTCCGCCTCCAGGACCTTGGCGCGTTCCAGGGCGGCATCCGTGTAGGTCACGCCGTCGGCGCCGTAGACCTCGCGGGCGATCCGCTCGATCCGCTGTCGCAAGGGAACGTTCAGGTCGTAGAGGAATCGGAAATCGTTCTTCTCGTTGCAGCTTTCAATCACGGCCTGGGCCAGCTCGATGGCGCCCTGCCCCCCCTTGAGCCAGTGCTCGGAGAGCACCGCGCGAGCCCCACCGGCCGCAGCGATTCGCTTGACAAGATCGATCTCCGCCTTCGTGTCGGTCTTGAAGCCGTTGACGCAGACGACCGGCCGCACGCCGCTTTTGCGGACGATCTCGATGTGCGCGATGAGGTTCTCGCAGCCTCTCTCAACCAGGGCGAGGTTCTCGCTGGTATACGCGGGATCGAGCGGCATGCCGGCTTTGACAGGCGGGCCGCCGCCGTGCATCTTCAACGCGCGGATCGTCGCGACGATCACGACCGCGTCGGGCTTGAGGCCCGACATGCGGCACTTGAGGTTCCAGAATTTCTCGTAGCCGATGTCGGCCGCGAAACCGCTTTCGGTAACGTGGTAGTCGGCCAGCTTCGTGCCGACCCGGTCGGCGATGATCGAGCTTTGTCCGATGGCGATATTGGCGAAGGGACCGGCGTGGATGAAGATAGGCTGGCCTTCGATGGTCTGAACGAGATTCGGGTTGATGGCGTCCAGCATCCAGGCGGTCATCGCGCCGTCCACTTCCAGGTCGGCCGTCGTAACCTCCTTGCCCCGCCGGTCATAGGCGACGACCATTTTGGCGATCCGCGAGCGCAGGTCCTTCAGGTCCCTCGCCACGGCCAGGATGGCCATGACCTCGCTGGCAACGGTCATCTGGAAGCCCGAGTCCATTTCGAAACCGTCCATCTTGCCGCCGAGTCCGATCCGGATGCGCCGCAGGCTCTGGGCGCAGAAGTCGATGGCCCAGCCGATCTGGACGCGCGCCGGATCGATGTCCAGGCGTCGCAGGTTGCTCTTGGCCAGGCGGGCATCGTCGTAGTTGCGCTCGTGCTGCAACCGCGAGGTCAGAGCCACCATTGCCAGGTTGTGCGCGTTGGTCACGCAGTCGATGTCGCCGGTGAGCCGGACGGAGATCGGGGTCAGGGGTATGCACTGCGAGAGGCCGCCGCCCGCTGCGGAGCCTTTGATATTGAACGTCGGGCCGCTGCTGGGCTGGCGAATCGCCCCACAGACCCTCTTGCCCAGTTGGCCCAGCCCCTCCACCAAGCCGATGGTCGTGGTCGTTTTGCCTTCGCCCAGGGGCGTGGGGGTAATCGCGGTCACATCAATGTACTTGGCCGTGGGGGCTCCCCGGAGCCTCGCGAGGACCTTCTGATAGTCCACCTTGGCCAGGCGGTTGCCGTACGGGATCACCTCTTCGTCGCGCAGCCCAATCTCGGCAGCCAGCCGCTGGATGGACTTCATCCGCTCCTCGGCCGCCTCCGCGATCTCCCAGTCCTGCATGATTCGAGGGTCGAGCACTTGACTCCTACCTTCTTGCCTCTCGGGCTCTGCCTTACCACAGACTATCATTATGCCCGAAGCCTGGCAAAATAGGTAATCTTGCAGGGCTGTCTTTTGTAACTATTTTGCTGTTTGGGCCGATACTGGCCCGAGAAACGGGGTGCCCAGCATATCGGGCCATAGGATTTTTGGCCTGTGGAAAGACCCCTTCCGCCCGGCATCCGCGGTGCCGGTAGGCTTCCCGTCAATGATCTCACGGTCTGGGGCGCGATGGACGAGCGTCAGCGACGCTCTCGCTCACGGGTCTGCATTCTCATTTCCTGCATCTCCCGGCGGAGCCGCTTGACTTCCTCTCGAAGCTCTTTCACAATGCGAGGCAGCTCGTCGCCACCCACTCCGGGTCCTCGCTCCAAGTCAGGGTCATGGAGGCGCTGTTCCAGCTCGCGGCCCTCACGAGCAAGAGCCTCCGCCTTCTCCATGTCGCCGCGTCTTTCCGCCCACTCGGCCATCATGTGCATGTGTTTGATCTGGGATTCCATCTTGAACCGCTCGATCTTGTGCTTCGTCTCGTCCACCTGTCGTTCGACGTCGGCAGCCGTTTCCGCCAACTCTGCGGCCTCGTCCCCGCGACCTTCCCGCTTGGCTTGCTCAGCCTGCTTGCGAAGCTCCATCACCTTGCCAATCAAAGCTTCGGCATGAGCGGCCATATTGCGGACTTCTCGCTCCGTCCGCATCTTCATCTCGACAGCCTCCGCCTCTTCCCGCAGACGCTGCGCCTCCTCTGCGCGTCTGGCGTCCTGTGCCTCGCGAGCCTGATTCTGCAACTGCTCGATCCGCTCTCTGATCTCCTGAAATGCCGGTTCTTTCCTCTGCGGCCCCTTCTGGCGCGAGCGCATCTCCTTCATCAGTTGCTCCGCGCGATTGCGAAGGTCTGCCGCCTGCTCGTGTCGCCCCTCGCGCTCGGCGCGGCCCACGGCCTCTTTGATCTCCATCAGCTCACGCTGCATCGGATCCATAGGTCCTGGACCGGGCCCCATATTCGGCATCGGCCCCCTGCGGGCCATTTGGTCGAGCTCCTCCGCCTGGCGGCGCAATCGGTCCGCAAGCTCCTGGGCCAGCCGGGCCTGCTCATACAACTGACGTGCGTACTCCTGGATCGGAGGCATCGGGGGCTGCGGCTCCTGCATGACCTCAGGCCGAAAGACCGGCGGACCACCCACGGCACGCTCCTGGGCTTGTGAAGCCAGTGCCAAGGCAAAAACCATAGCCAGGACGCTGATAACAAAGTCGCTGTTCTTCATACGCATAGACCTTCCTTTCTCATGACAGTTTCTATCGGACATCAAAGGACGATTTGCTCCTTCTCCGAATCGAACCTGGCGATCTTGCCTTCCCGCAGGCCGAGCATGCCCATTTGCAGCGCGGTTTGCACATAGTAGGCCAGGTCCATCGGGCTTTCTGTCTCCTTCTTTCCCGAGCGGCAACAGGCCAGGAAGCTCTTCCAGTACCCGGTGAAGTCCTCGCCGTGCTCAATGGCAAATCGCTGGGGCTTCTTGTTCGAGCCATCCGCCGGGATGAAGACGATCTCATTGCCCTGGAGCGTCAGGGTGCCATCCCAGCCGCGGATGGTCGGCACCCGGCCCGGAGCCCCGCGACCGCCGGCGGCGCCTTGATAGTCGTTCCCCTGCGTCCCCAGCACGGCGACCGTGATCTTCTCGGGGTAGTCGATCAGAGCATTGAACGTGTCGGGAATCTCGCGCTCCTGGTAGCGGAACTTGCCGCCGGTGGCGACGACCAGACTGGGCATCTTGACGCCAAGCATGTAGAGCATGGGCGTCAAGCCATGCGGAAACAGGTCCGTGGAGGGTCCGCCGGCGTAATCCTCGTACATCCGCCACCGGAAGAACCGGCTCACATCGAACGGCCGCTTCGGGGCGTCACCCAGGAAGGCATCCCAATTCAGGTCCGGGCCGGGCTTGGCGTCGGGGTCGTCGATAGGCATGCCGCGCTCGCCCCAGTCGCCGACGCGGAAGTAGCCGCACTCCGCGTGGATGGGCTGGCCGATCAGACCGTCCTGGATGAGCTTTCGAATCTGGCGCCACGCGCTGTCGGACATCCCCTGCGTGCCAAGTTGGAATGCCCGGTCGGATTCGCGGACCGTGTGAGCCAGACGCTTGGTCAACTCGAACTGCCGCCAGTGCGTCACCGGCTTCTCGCAGTATACGTGCTTGCCTGCCTTGATCGCATCGATGGCCTGATAGCCGTGAACATGGTCCGGCGTGGAAATGCACACCACGTCCACGTTCGGGTCAGCCAGCAGCTCGCGATAGTCCATGTACGCCTTGCCGCCGAATCCCTCGGTCCGCTGCTTGAGCCGGGGTCGGTAGGCATCGCACGCCGCGACGATCTCGACGGGCTCCTTCGCCTGCGTCTTGAGCCAGTGCACCGTCTGAAAGTGTGCCCCGCTGCGCCCGCCGCAGCCGATGAACCCGACGCCGAGCCGTTCGTTGGCACCTCTGGCCGCCGAGGTGGTTGACGATCCGACGGCTATCCCGGCTGCTGCGACACCGCCTGCCTCTCGCAGGAATTGCCGGCGACTGAACCGGCCGTTGCTGATCGACTCACCTGTCTGTCCCATCTTGTGTCACTCCTTCCACTGTCTTTGGACCCTGCGAGTAATCCCCAACAAACCACTGGTACGCCTGATTGACACGGTCTTTGCTGACCTTACCGTCCCAGGCCACAATCGCGTACCGCAACACGAGCCTCTCGCCGGCGGACAGGGTCAGCGGCCTCTCGTGGAGGTTCAGCGTGGCCGACAGGTACGCAAAGGGCTTGGCCATCGTAAACCACATCGTGGGATGGCGAGGGTTGTCCGGGTGTCCGAGCATGGCCACGGTGACCGGTTTGCCGTCGATGGCGGCGGTATATGCGCACCAGCTCGATTGGACGAGTCTCTCTTCGCCGCGAAAGACGGTCCCCTCCCTGCCATCGGCATTGAAGAACTCGCCCCCGTCCATTGCCCGGACGAACCTCATGCCGAGCCCGAAGTAGTGCGAGCCGGAGAGAGTCACGGACTGCTTGGCCTTCGGAACGCTCAGGTCGCTCCGCCAGACCACGACAGTCGCTCCCAGTATGCCGGCCTGGCAGACCTCAACGGTGCGTCGCTCCGCCAACTCCCCCTTGCGGCCTGTGGCATCCAGCCAGACCGGACCCACGATGAAGCCGGCGCTGGGTCCTCCCCCATGCTGAGCGATCACCACCTGGGGCGCCGGTCCCTCCACCTGCCGTCCTGCGGCGGGCGTTTCCTCCCAGAAGTTGACGCCATCGACCGCCACCGCGTACATCAGGCCGTGATGGTGCAGATGATCGTGAGGCGCATCGAGCAACACGTTCAAGCCGCCGGGCGTAAAAAGCTCTCTGACGTACGGCTTGAACGGCACATCACTATAACGGTACTTCAGCAACGGCGTGCCCGCCGCATGAATCGCTATGGAGTTCGCATCCACCGTGACTGCCAGCGGGCGATCCCCGGCAGCCGCATATGACGACAGCCCGGTTGCGAGGCAGCACGCCACAACCAGCGCCACCGTGCGGAAACTCGACTGGCTGCTATTCATCTTTGCTCCCTTCTCACACGAATTGTCGCAGATGCTTGATGCTTCGCTCGGCCTGCTCGATCGTGCCGCACTCGACGCTCAGAACGATGTCGCGGCGGACCGTCTTGCAGATTCGAACCACCTGCTTCCAGTCGATGACGCCGTCGCCGCAGGCGCAGCCGGCCGGCGTGCCAGTGACCTTGCCCCGCTCGGCTTGCGAGTGCTGGATGGAAATGTCCTTGGCGTGAAGGTGGACCAGTCTGTCCTTCACATGCTGGAGCCATTTGATCGGGTCGTGGCCGCTGAGATACGAGTTGCCCGTGTCGAAGTTGATGCCGATGGCCGGGGAATCCACGAGACCCCAGATGCGGTCGAGGCCGGCGGGAGTCTTGCTGTACTGCTGGTGCGGCTCCAATCCGATCAGGATGCCTCGGTTCTCGGCAAACGCCGCTGCCTCCGTCAGGGTGTACTTCATCAGGACGTGGTCCTCCTGCTTCGTCGTCCACCGCGGCTTGGGACCTTCATCCGTGTTCACCACCGGCGCTCCGCACTCGGCGGCGAAGCGAATCGCCTGCTTGAGGTAGTTGCCGCTCACGTCGGGGCGGCAGAGCGGCGTATGAGCAGAAAGGCCCGACAGCTTCACACCTGCCTTCTCACAGATCTGCCTGACGCGACACGGATCGTCCAACATCGACAACGTCATGTAGTATCCGGCCTCGCTCATCAGTTCGCGTCCCAGATGCACCCACGGCTCGACGTACTCGTAGCCCAGTTCGGCTGCCTTGTTGACGCCCCACTCGAACGGCTTGTCCGCATGGCGCACGAACTCCATGTTCACCCCAATGCGTACTTTTCCCATCGCTGCACTCCTTCAGAAATTGCGTCACGTTAATGGTGTGCGATGCACACCCTGCGTCCTTTGTCTATGCGGCCCCGCCCGAGAACAGGTTCTTGATCCCCGCGGAGGCCCCGGGGACATACTCGACGATCACAAACAGCAGCGACAGCCCGGCAATCACCCACATCGCCAGCCTCACCTCGCGGACCTTGCCCGAAAGCACCTTGAGGATGACAAACGAGAGAAAGCCGAAGGCCAACCCCGTGCTGATGCTGTAGCTCAACGCGATCGTCACCATAATCACAAAAGCCGGGAACCCTTCCTCCAGATTGTCGAAGTCGATTTTCCTGACCTCTCTCATCATGAAGAGGCCGACCATGATCAGGGCCGGGGCGGTGGCATACGCAGGCACAACGCCCACCAGCGGCGCGAGCGGAACGGCAAGGAGGAAGAGGACTCCGGTGACAACCGACGCGAGGCCGGTTCGGCCGCCCTGCGCGATGCCCGCCGCCGACTCGATGTACGAGGTGGTCGTGGAGGTGCCGACAAGCGCCCCAACCATCGTCGCGGCCGCATCGATCCCGAGAAGCCGATCCAGACGTTCGATCCTGCCCTGCCCGTCGACCATCCCCGCCTGATGGGAACACGCCACCAGCGTCCCAATACTGTCAAACATGTCGATGAACATCAACGTGAAAACACTACCGATGAATCCCCACTTCAGGGCGCCGAGGATGTCCAACTGGAGGGCGACATGGCCCAGGGGAACGTGGGTCGTCACGAGCTGCTGCGGCAATTCCACCTTGCCGAACAGCGCCGCGATGATCGTGGCGACCACGATGCCCGCGAGAAGCCCGCCGGTGACCTTGAGCCTCTCGAAAACGATCATGACGAGCAGTCCGGCCAGTCCAATGAGCAGCGTCGCGGTCAGCGGGCCGGCCCGGACCAGCGTGTGCTCATCCGCCACGACCAGGCCCAGGTTCACCAAACCCATGAACGTGATGAATAGCCCGATGCCTACCGCGATGGCGGAGATGAGCGACGAGGGGATCGCCGTCACCAGACGTTTGCGAAGGCCCAGCAGCGTCAGGGTGAGGAAGAACAACCCCGAAAGAAACACAGCGCCCAGGGCAGTCTGCCACGTCATCCTGCCCGAGATCAGCAGTGCCGCGAAGAAGGCATTCAGGCCCATTCCCGGAGCCATCGCGATCGGCGCGTTCGCCAGCAATCCAACCGCCAGGGTCCCGATTCCGGCGGCCACACAAGTTGCGGCGACCAGGCCCTGCTTGTCCATCTTCTCGATGCCGCTGATGTCAATCCCCTCAAGGCTCAGGATGGCGGGATTGACGAAGATGATATACGCCATCGTCAGGAAGGTCGTCAGCCCCGCGACGACTTCCGTACGAACGTTGGTCTGCTTGCTGCCGAGCTGGAAGTACTTCACAACCATTTTGTCCCCTCACCTGAGACTCTCGCGCCTGTCACCCCACGATCCCAGGCACTGGATAATTCCGGCGACGAGCGTAGCCGAGTTCCTCGCCGCCATGTCGTAGAATAGCTGCTTGTCGATCACCGCGCTCTCGTCGGCCTTGTCGCTCATGCTGCGAATGACCAGGCAGCCGATGCGTCGCTGGTAGCAAACCTGGGCAACGGCGGCCCCTTCCATCTCCACCGCATCGGCCCTGAGCTTCTCCTGAAGCTCTCGACACTTCTCTTTGGAGGCCACGAAGGCATCGCCCGTGACAATCGTCCCGGTGACAATCCTGGGAGGTCGCCGGCCGCTCTGGAGGTCGATGGGGTCAAACGCCACTCTGCGGGCGGCGCAGTCCGCGGCTGCCAGGAGACTCGGATCGCCGGGGAAGAAGACGGGATTGTCCTCGCCGGTGAGGCGGTTCTTGACGCCCCCGTGCTCCATGCCCTCGGGCCACAGTGTCCCCATGTCGTGGTGGGCCGTTCGCCTGGCGATCACGATATCGCCGGGCTCCAGGTTCGGATCGATGGCTCCCGCAATTCCGGTGACGATGACGCGAGTCGGGTGGAAATGCTCGATCAGCAGTGTCGTCGTCATGGCCGCATTGACCTTGCCGACCCCCGTCCACGCGACGACCAAGGGTGTGCCGCCGAGCCGGCCGGACATGAACGCAATGCCCTCGACCTCCTGCACCCTGGCATCGGTGAGCGTCTTCTCCAGCAGCTCGACCTCCGGCCGGAACGCCCCCAGCACCGCCAGGCGGTTCCCAGGGACCTCGCCGCGCATCGGTGAGGAACGGCAGGAGGTCAGCAGGGCCGCTACTGTCAGGCAGACTGCCGCGAGAAGATGTCGGTTCATGCTTCTCCTGCTCCAACCGTGAGAGTCAAGTTGTCCGTCGATGGTCGCCGGACGATCCCTGGCCTGTGACCAATGCGAGCGAGAGGAGTCGAACCTCCACGTCCTTTCGGACACCAGGTCCTAAGCCTGGCGCGTATGCCAATTCCGCCACGCTCGCAGCGAGAGCTGCCGTCCCCACCAGCCGGACGGCCACGCTCCGGCGGCCTTTCTCATTATGACCCTTTTGCCGCCCCCCATCAACGGAAAATCACGGCTCGCCCATGCCGACGTCGCGCCCGGCTCCCGCCGATGCAACCGCTGATGAACGCCGCATTCCGCAGTCACGTCATTCCCGACCCGATCGGGAACCCATCCACGTCATTGCGAGCGCAACCTTGCCCTCGACCCCTGATCGAGTCAGGGGCAGGCTCTGATCGGGGGGCGGCAATCTCCTTTTCATGTCATTCCTGCGCAAGCAGGAATCCAGGCCTCTTCAACCGTGGAGTTCTTGGCGCGGCTTCGCTTCGCTCAGCCGCAACCAAAATAGATGAAAGGCGTTGCTCTTTCGTGTACGGTAGGGTTTGCAAAAGACCA
>JAFGJR010000235.1 GCA_016928975.1 Sedimentisphaerales bacterium
AACAGACAGGTTTGTCGCGGGTTCACAATCCGTTGCATGATGGCTCCAAGTCCTTGAGTGACAACGAGTTACAGTGTAACCGCTCCAAATCCTCGGTCAAGGCAAAAACTGGCATAAATCTATATAACACAAAGATTTATCGAAATCCTTGTGACACCCCAACTTTTGACGCAGGCGTCAAACAAAGCCAATTTGCAGGGCTGAGCTGGGGCAGTCGTACGCGGACGGGAGTACGCGGTATTTCGGGCTTGACGAGGGATTGCGAGTCAATAGATTGGATGGGACAGATGCCGGCTGATGCGTCTGGGGATTTGGATAAGGGCGGGGACGGCCTGCTCGCCGATTGGACAAGGAGAAGACCATGCCTATGAATCGCCGCACATTCCTGACAAGCTCGGTTGCCACTGGATTGGCCCTCAACCTCCCGGCGGTTGTCACCGCGCAGTCCGCAAAGACCTATCGCGTGGCGCTTATTGGGTCGGGCTGGTGGGGCACGAACATCCTGCGGGAGGCCGTCGCGTCGGGACGGTGCAAGCTGGCGGCGCTGGTGGACGTGGATCAACGTCAGCTTGCCAGGTGCGCGGCGGAGGCAGCCAAGTGGACGAGCGACCAGCCTAAGCAATACGAGGACTGCCGCGAGATGCTGGACAAGGAGAAGCCCGACATTGCGATCGTGGCCACGCCGGACCACTGGCACGCGCTGCCGATGATCGCGGCGGTCAAGGCCGGCGCCCACGTGTACGTGGAGAAGCCCATCTCCCACACGATCCTGGAGGGCCGGGCGATGGTCAACGCCGCCAGGACGGCCGGCCGCGTCGTCCAGGTCGGGACGCACCGGAGGGTCTCACCACACAACGTCTCGGGCAGAAGATTTCTACAGGAGGGAAAAGCAGGCAAGATTGCCATGGTGCGATGCTTCGTCCTCTACGGCGGGGATGGTCCGGAAGAACCCAAGAAGAACGCCGAGCCGCCGAAGGAACTGAATTGGGACCTGTGGTGCGGCCCGGCTCCCGTCCGCCCCTACAGTCCCGGCATTCACCCGCGAAGCTGGCGCAGCTACCTCGATTACGCCAACGGGACCCTGGGCGACTGGGGCGTCCACTGGCTCGACCAGGTCCGCTGGGTCATGGAGTGCAAGTCGCCGCACACGGTGTTCTCCGCCGGCGGCCGGCCGATCAAGGGCGCGCCCATCCTCACGAAGGACGTCCAGACGACCGACGCGCCGGACCACCAGATGGCGACCTACGAATTCGACGACCTGACGGTGACGTGGGAGCATCGCCAGTTCGCCGGCAATCCCGCTGAGAGGACGGAGAGCGTCGGCTGCTTCTTCTACGGCACGAAGGGGACGTTCCACATGGGCTGGCATGGGGGCTGGACGTTCTACCCGGTCGGCCGGGGCGGGCAGGAGATTCATGAGGAGCCCCGACTCAACAAGCCCGATGACCAGAACATCAAGGAGCTCTGGGCTGACTTCCTCCACTGTATCGAAACCGGCCGGCGCCCGATCTGCGACATCGAGGAGATCCACTACTCCACGGTGATGAGTCTGCTGGGAATGTTGTCGCTGAAGCTCGGCCGCAGCGTCCAGTGGGACGGCGACCGCGAGGTCTGCGTCAACGACGCCGAGGCCAACAAGCTGCTCCGGCGTCACTACCGCCAGCCCTGGGCCTATCCGGAGGCATAGGATCCAGTATCGACCTCCGCAGCGATCACAGTGTGAACAGCCCGTTGATGATCGAGGAATGGTAGACGATCATGTGTATCGACAATGCTTCCACGATACTCTTGTTCATTCCAATCAATGACCGGATTGCCCTTTACGTGAACGATGTGCCCCAATGGACGCACCCGAGATAGAGAGGTCGAGCATGCAAGACGATCGGCTGAGCAGGAATCACCGTGCCCCGGAGGTCTGTTCCATCTGCGGCAAGAGCCACCCCCGAGCGGAACTCATCAGCAGCACCCTTCTGCGACCAGCGATTGTGGAGTTGATCCGCCGGGATCATCCGCAATGGTCGCCGCAGGGCGCCATCTGCCGGACCGATCTCAATCAGTATCGCTCCGAGTACGTGCGGAAGATCCTGGAGTCGGAAAAAGGCGAGCTGACCTTCCTCGAAGAGGAAGTGCTGACCAGTCTGCAACAGCACGAGGTGCTCGCCACCAATGTCGAGGCGGAACTGGAAGAGAAAGAGAAGTGGACGCTTGGCGAGAGACTCGCGGACCACATGGCGGCGTTCGGCGGCAGTTGGGTGTTTCTGGTCTGTTTTGGGACGTTCATGACCGCCTGGATCGTCATGAATTCGATCGTGTTGTGGCGGCGTCCGATCGACCCCTATCCGTTCATTCTGCTCAACCTGGTCCTCTCGTGCCTGGCGGCCGTGCAGGCACCAATCATCATGATGAGCCAGAACCAGCAGGAAGCCAAAGACCGCCTTCGCTCCCAACACGATTATCAGGTGAACCTGAAGGCGGAGCTGGAGATTCGGCATTTGCATGAGAAGATCGACCACATGCTGTCCCACCAGTGGGAGCGCCTGGTTGAGATTCAGGAGATCCAGATCGAGCTGCTCAGCGAGCTTGAACGTGGACGCCGCTGACGAATGGGATGTGTGATCGGGGACCTGGGGCGGGCCAGACTCCTTTCCGTCCAAAGAGGGTCCTGAAGTGAGTTCGTGTGCGGCAGAGAGGTGCAGGAATGACAACATCATACGGCTGTGAGGAGAAGGACATAGGACACTACACGTGCCGTCGAACCGCAGAGAAGATCATCGTTGACGGGTGGCTGTCGGAGGCGTGCTGGCAGCGGACGCCGAAGTCGCCGCGATTTGTCGATATGGTGACGGGCGTGCCGGGATTCCTCGATACGCGGATGGCGGCGCTGTGGGACGACCAGAACCTGTACATAGGCTTCTGGGTCGAGGAGCCGAATGTCCAGGCGAAGTTCTCCGAGCGGGATTCGCCGGTGTACTTCGAGAATGACGTCGAGCTGTTTATCGCAGGACAGGATTGCTACTACGAGTTCCAGATCAACGCGCGCGGGACCGTCTATGAAGTCTTCTACATCTGGCAGGAGGCATATAAGAAGGCGGGCTTCGCGGATCAGCCGGAGTTCAGTCTGCTCGACCATCCGGTGGATGTCCTCGGCGGCTTCCAGGATGGGATGCGGTACAAGAAGCACCCGCGAGGGCGGCGATGGGCGTTCATGGATTGGGACTTTCCTGGTCTCAAGACGGCTGTCCACGTGGATGGGACATTGAATGACGACTCGGACGTGGATCGGGGCTGGACGGTGGAGCTGGCATTTTCCTGGGCGGGGATGCAGGCATTGGCACAGGGCCGTGCCCTGCCGCCGCGAACCGGGGACATCTGGCGGATGGACTTCTCTCGCTTCGAGGCCCTTTCGTACAACGGTCGAGTGACCGACCCGTCTGTCGGCTGGTCCTTCAACAAGCACGGCGTGTACGACTCCCACATCCCCGAATGCTTCACATGTGTGCATTTCTCAGACAATGTGGTATAAAATCCTTCCTCTGGACCGCGTCCGGGCCAGAAGACTGGTCAAACGACGGAGACTCTATATGGGAAGGTTGACTGTTCCGCTGATCGCGATAACGCTGGTTGCGGCTTCGTGCGCCGTGCACCAGAACCAACGGGCCGCAGGACCGTTCGAGGACCAGGACAAGTCCGTCGAGACGAGCGGGCTGAGTCTGACGCCGCCGAAGCCACTCGACGATGATTGGAGCCGATGGCTGGTCGGCCAGTGGGACTGCCTTGCGGAATCCGATACCCCCGGCTTCAAGGTATCCGTCAAAGGCAGAGGCCAGATGAACGTGGAGATGGGGCTGGGCGGGCAGTTCCTGCTGATCCGAATGGAGGGGAAAATGGCCCAGATCTCGGATGAGTATCTGCGACATCTGCGGCAGGACCTCCACGCGCCCGAGGAGGAGATCCAGGCGCTGCAGAACCTGGCGTTCTCGAACCTGGAGCTCCGCTCGATTGATCCCCGGAACGGCCAGATCATCGCCTACCTGTTCGATAGCTGGCGCTGCGTCGCCCAGGGCGTGGGATCACGCGAGGCCGACAGGGAAATCATGGAATGGCAATGGTCGCTGGCCGGCGCCGGGACGTCCGTGCGAGTCACGGAGAGAGTGGGCGACAACAAGATCGTCATGGTCGAGAAGTATTCGCTCGTCGATGGCAGCACGATGGAAGACAGAGCGGTGATGGTGCGAAGGCAGTCCGCACCGGCCGCGAGCGGCGACCTCGCGTTCCTGACGCCACGGTAAACACTAATATCTATATCTCTTATCGTTGGTATTCGCAATTGCACCGAAGGATCGAGCGTGCGAGACAAATGACCCACGGATCCCAAACGACCTTGCAGAAGGACGGCCTCACGGTCCTGGCGGGGACATTCCTCTCGCCGTTTGTGCAGCTTCTTCTCCTGTTCGCGGCGGCCGGCACAATTCAGATACCCCGGGCATGGCTGTACCTCGTGCTGAGCTTCGTGGGCATGTTCGGGGGGATCGTGACCGTCGCGGTATGCAATCCGGAGTTGGTCAATGAGCGAGGACGCTGGCGGAAACACAGGGACACGATGCGCGGGGACAAGCTGCTGATCGTGCTGTACGGCATCCTCAGCTTCTATGTCACGCCCACTGTCGCGGGGCTGGACGTGGGCCGGTATCGCTGGTCGAGTCTTGGCGTGTGGGCCGCCGTGGCGGGGACGCTGCTGTTCGGGCTCGGCTCGATTCTCATCGCGTGGGCCATGCGGGTCAATCCGCACTTCGAGGTGACCGTCCGCGTCCAGAGGAACCGCAACCATCAAGTCGTCTCCGCCGGCCCCTACTCGATGCTCCGGCATCCGGGCTATCTCGGCGCGATCCTCTGGGCCTTCGGCACGCCGCTGATTGTCGGCTCGGCCTACGGCCTCATTCCGGCCGTGATCGCATCCACAGCGTTTGTTGTCAGACTCGTTATGGAAGAACGCGTTCTACTCGCAGAGCTGCCCGGTTACGCTGAATACGCTCGTCGAGTCCGCTACCGGCTCCTGCCCTACCTGTGGTGACCCCACCCGCCGACGAATTATACTTGAGGAATTCTCGAAATCCTCTTGACCGGCATATACATAGCTATATTATGTATAGTGGCCTTATGTAAAGTGGCTATGGAGGTATACACCATGGCGATCTCGAAGGATTTGGTGGCTGCTTCGGCGACCGGGCTGATCTTGTCTATCCTCGCGGAGGGGGATAGCTACGGCTACTCCATCATCAAACGCGTTCGCGAACTGTCCGGCGGCCGGATGGAGTGGACCGACGGAATGCTCTACCCGGTCCTGCACCGGCTGGAGAAACAGGGCTTCATCGGGTCCTATCCGGCCAGGAGCGAGACCGGCCGGGCACGAAAGTACTATCGACTCAAGAAGAACGGCACAAAGGCCTTGGCCGAGCACAGAGACCAATGGATGCTCGTGCACAACACCTTTCAACGACTATGGGAGAATAGACCATGTCTGACGTAGAGAAATGGATCGAGCCGTGGCGGATCGATCTGGCCAATGGCGAGACTCTCGGCGATTCCGACATCCGCGAATTGGAGAGCCACCTGCGAGAGGAGATGGAGCACTTGAAGGTGCTGCCGTTGTCTGACGAAGAGGCGTTTCTCGTCGCACGTCATCGGCTGGGCGACACGGCCGCACTCGAACGCGAGTTCCGGAAGATCAATCCGCATGGACGTCTCCGCCAGAGGCTCTCCTGGGGGATCATGGGTGTGCTGCTCTACTTCGCGGTCATCACCTTTGCCCATGCGGCTTCCATCCTATCGGTCCGGTTCGTGCTCATGGGCGGTTGGCACGGCTATGGACGCTACGTGGGCCAACTGGAGGGCTTCGTTCGAATCGCAGCCTTCGTTGGCGCTCTCATCGCCCTGTGGCTGTACGCTCGCCATCTGTCTCGTCGTAGTGCCTCACGCTCTCGGGACGCGACAGCAGCGCCGACACTTGCGGCCGCTGTCCTTGCCGTCGGAACGGTGGCATTCGTTGCGGTTCGGATTTTGGCTACTCAGATGGTCTGGCGAGGAGTGACAATCGATCCCCGTATGATGTACAGATACACGGAACTCGAGTTTCAGGTCGCGGCGTCCGTCCTGCTGGCCGGGTCGTTCATCGTGCTTCATCGACGAAGCCGACGAGAGGTCCAAAGCCAACCATAGACGACTTCTCACCTTATGCGACACCGGACAGAATGGACGATGCGGTGGGCTACCGATTCGGCTGGCGATGGCGACTCTTGCGGTCCATCAGGATCGTGGTCTTGGCGAAGATCTCCGGCGGCAAGGCTTCTTCGAGCACGCGACGGACTTCCGACATCGGCGTCCGCTGCGTGGTGTGGGTGATGATGATATGCTGATTCTGCATGGACGACAGCAGGTGGGCCAGTTCGTTGATGTGCATGTGGCGGCCGGCCTCGGCCCGGCTGGCGTGCTCATCCTCGTAGAACGTGCACTCGGCGATCAGGATTTTGCTGGTCGCCACGTACGGCAGTTGGCAGAAGTCCACGTACTGCGTGTCGCCCATGTAGCTGACGATGGGCACTTCCAGCGGGTGATCGATCTCGACGCCCTGCGCTTTGAGAGTCACGATCTGCGGGCCGCTCAGACCGACGTACTCGGGTTTGAGCTTCTTCCGCTTTTCGAGGACGCAATACCCGACGGAGCCCGGCGAATGCTTCGTTGGAAACACGCGGGCGAAGAGGTTCGGCTTGATTTGATGCTCGTCGCCCGGCCGCACCCCCACCAGATTGGCGGGAATCTTGTTGCCGTCGAGGTGTCCCCAGGCGGCCAGGATCTCCCGCATCGCCGGGATCAGGTTGGCCGGCGCCACGAGCGTGCCCGGCGACATTCCGCTGAACACCCGCTGCGACAGGTAGTAGGCAAATCCCGCGGAGTGATCCATGTGCCCGTGGGTGAGCAGGACATGCTCGATGGCGATAAGCTGGTCCGGCGCCTTGCCGACGTCGAAGCAGACGTTGAGCTGGGGCATGCCCACGACCGTCTCTTCGCCGGCGACGGAATAGCCGAGGATGTCGAGCTCGTCAATCTGAACGTGGGCCAGGTGATGACTGGGCATTTGGATTTACCATTTACGATTTATGATTTACCATTTGCTCTACAGACGCGCCGGTCTTCGTACTCCGCGCCTCGGCCAATCATAATTCGTAAATCGTAATTCGTAAATCACAAACGTGCCCGACAAACGAGAACATCGAGGGCCGCATCCCGCCGATGCGGAATTGTTCGCACCGCCAATGCATGCCTGCTTACGTGAGGCCGTGGCCGATTTCTCCCTGTTGTTGACGAAGGGCTACGCCGACAAGAGTGCCCTGAAACTGGTGGGCGACCGGTTCTCCCTGACGCAGCGGCAGCGACTGGCCGTAATGCGAAGCGCCTGTTCTGACCAGCAACTACAATCGCGTCTTCGACGGCAGGTGCCCATCGAAGCCCTGGCCGACCAGCCCATCGCCATTGATGGCTACAACCTGCTGATCACGATCGAAGCGGCCATGAGTGGCGGCCTGATCTTCAAAGGCCGTGATGGCTGCTTCCGCGATCTGGCCAGCATCCACGGCACCTACCGCAAGGTCGAGGAGACCGTCCCCGCCGTACAACTCATCGGAGCGTTCCTGACCGAAATCCGCATCGCCCAAGCCCTCTGGCTCTTGGATAGTCCGGTCTCCAACAGCGGCCGACTCAAAACTCTCCTCGCTCAACTCGCCCGCGAAAACCACTGGCCCTGGGAAATCCGCCTGACGATCAGTCCCGACGCCGAATTGAGTTCCCCGTTGGCAGTTCCCAGTCCCCAGTTCCCAGCCAACCGTCAACCGACAACTGACAACCGTCAACTGCCCGTGGTGGTTGTCACCACCGACAGCGTAATCCTCGACGCGTGCCCAAAATGGGCCAACTTGTCCACTGGGATCATTGCCCAACGACTCCCCCAGACCAGGGTGATCGATCTTGCCCCTGCGTCGCGTGCGCATTGAGCAAACACCTGAACACACTCCTTGTCGGACAAAGGCTACCAGGCGCGTCGACGATGGGCACTATAACTGTGGTCCGGAGCCTCGACTCGCGTGCCACAGCGCGAGGATCTCTACAGACTCGGGCGTCTCTTTCACCCGGTAGTAGATATAGTAATGAATCCGGCTCAGGTGAATTCGGCGTACACCTGTGAGCTTGACATTTCCAGTTCTCGCCCCGATCTGCGGTTGGGCGGAAACAAGCTCCAAGGCACGCTCAATCTCCTCACGGAAGGCACCCGGCGCCTTCGGACGATTTGCGTCCCACCACGCGGACGCCTTTGTGATTTGGCCCACCGCGGTTCGGACGACTCGAATGGGCAGCTTCCGACTCAAGGGTGCTCTCGCAGCCTGCGCAGAAGCTGTTCGCCCGCGACCACCTCGCCGCGGTCGGCCTCTGCGATCGCGGCGAGCAACGCCGCCTCAGCTTCTGCATCAAGCACGAACGCTTCATCCTGCTCCGGCGCGATTACGGTGACGGTGGCCCCTTCCTCCAAAGGCTCACCTTCGACGACGATCCTGCCAGCAACTACCTTTCCACTGACTACTTTCATGGTTTCATTCTAACAGGCACCGGCCTTGCTGTCAAGAAGCCAACTACCATCTGATGGCGCTGCTGGCCGAACTCGCCGAGGCGCACGGCTGGCCCCAGGACATCCGCCTGACGATCAGTCCCGACGCCGAGCTGAGCAAGATGGACGCGATCGTCGTCAGCACCGACAGCGTCATCCTCGACGCCTGTCAGAGGTGGACCAACCTCGCCGCCAGGATCATCACTCGGGACCTGCAATCCGCACTCGTAGTGGATCTCTCATCCAGTGTGGCGTGACGCCGGGAGCATACTCTATGCCTTCAAGGCCCGATACTCCTTGCGGAATTCAAGCAGTTCCACAGGGACGCCGTTGTCGATAATCATCGCTACCCGGACGCCCTCGGACGGCTCGCTCACCTCGCCCAGGAGTGGCTTGCCTGCGATTTCTGAATCCAGATCATCCACTTCGAAGGCGATGTGAGGCACGGTCCGGACCAGTTCCGAGATGGGACTGTCCGGCTCGAACCGCATCCACTCGATGCCGTAGGGGCTGGTCTCGAAGCCGGATACATACATCTTCAGACGCTCAAGATATCGTTCTCCGGTCCTCGGTGTGTCGGTGGGAATGCCCATGTGATGATAGCGCCAGCCTTCGGTCGTAACAGCCGGCGGCTCGTAATCCTTCCGCATCACTGTCTGTCTCCTGCAAAGGCTCCCCATCCTGCCCCAGTCTCTAATCAATGGGCGCACTTGAAGCTTTCAAGGTGCCGCATGATCCCGATGGCGTCTTCCTCTGAGATGTCCATCCCATAGCGGTCACAGAGTGCGCGCAAGACGCTTAGATTGACGGTGGGATCGTAGGGCGTGAAGGACTTCTCCACGTCGCCCTCGATCTCGGCGTTCACGTCCAGCATCAACAACGGAGCCTTGCAGGAGAAGTCCAGGTTGCGGAACGACAGGTGCTTGACGGGCCGGCTCACCACAGTCCCATACCAGATCTCCCGCTTTGGGATGTCGTACACGATGCTCCACTTAGTATGCGGTGCGGCGACCACATCGACCAGCGTCCCGAAGGCGTACTTGATCGCATCCGCCTCGCGACCGGCATCATAGCTCGCATTCCGAGCATGCGCGGCCGCGAAGCGCTCCGCCGACTGACCCGGGTTCGACCACCACCAGCGCGGGCCGCCCCGCTTGAACGCGGCGAGAGCCCGAGCGTAGGACATGTTGGACATCGCTTTCACCGGCAGGCTGTCACCGCTGTAGCACACGAATTCGCCGTCGATCCACTCGATGGCGGCGCAGTTGCCATTCGCATCCGCGATGAGGTAGTGGGCCGGGCGCGCCGAGTCCTCGATTCGCACCTTCGAGTCCACCCGGATGGCCTCCTCTACCGTGCTGCAGGTGTCCAGGACGTACTGGGCCCACGGGCCGATGGGCAGGCCCGGCCGCTCATCGCGCTCCGGGAACTCCGATTTCAGCAACTCCATGGTGCCCAAGACCAGACCCGCCTCGTTCATTCCGCCGAACGCCCACCAGCGCCCCGCCAGGTTGAACGTCACGCTGCCGTACTTGGAAACCCACTTGACCGTTCTTCCCGTCGTGCCCGCCTGCGACGGAAAGCCTTCTTTCGCCATCCCTCGCTGGTTGATGAACACAAGTCCGTCGCCGGGGAAGAACAGATCAAGGTTGGCTCCGAAGACCGGGCCATCGGGCGTGTCGAGACAGAAGCACGTACAACCCCCGGAAGGGCCCGCCGGCAAGCAAGCCAGCAGCAGACAGCAGAACGTAGTAGTCGCAGTGACGCGCATCATGATTCTCGCTTTCTGTATTCAGTCGCGATCTCTAATCAACGAGCGCTCGGACCATTTCGAGATTCACCTTCTCCAGGGAATCACAGATGATATCGGCGCCCACGAGCTTCTCGGCGGGCACGGTATTCGTCACGGCGATGCACTTGGCGCCGGCGGACTTGGCGGCCTGCACGCCGCTGGGGGCGTCCTCGAACACCACGCAGCGAGCGGCCTCCATGCCAAGCCGTTCGATCGCAATCAGGAAGATCTGCGGGTCGGGCTTCTTCCTCGTGACATCGCTGCCGCTGACGTACGCCATCCGTTCATATGGTACCTTCACGGCCGTCAGGATCGCCTCGGACAGTTCCTGCGTGGCCGACGTCGCGATGGCCAGCCGGAAGCCCTCCCTCTGCAAGGCGTCCGCGATCAATCGCAACACGCCTGGAAAGGCAGGCAATCCCTCCTGGCGCACAGACTCGACCAAGTACCGCTCGCGCAGCTCGGCGGCCGCGTGGGCCTGCTCATCCGTCAGGTCCAGTCCATGGACCGTGGCGCCGGCCTTGACGTAGGCTTCCGCCCCCCTGCCATACCCCGTAGCGAAATCCGCGTACTCGACGCCCTGGAGGCCGAACAGCTCATCGAGAACCCGAATCGTCACCTTCGCATTGATCGGCTCGGTGTCGCCGATCAAGCCGTCCACGTCAAAGATCAATCCGCATTGTGCATTCATGCGTTCACCCCGGAACCCAGCTCCAAAGCGGGATATGATAGCACCGAATGGGGCTTGCCTCGAACCTTTTTCAGCTTCTCGCAAAAGACTCTCATCTGGCGTAGACTAAGATGCCCCGGTCGTGTGTCTTAGTGGCAACCATCGTTGGTTTCGAAACTGATGAGGCGGATCGTTGATGCTGGAAGACCGGCTGCTGCTGTGGAGGCTCAAGCGCGGCGACGCGGGCGCTCTGCGGCAGATCTATGAGAACTACAAGCACGACCTGCTGGGCCTGGCGGTGACGTTGTCGAATGACAGGACCGCCGCGGAGGACGCCGTACACGATACGTTCGTATCGTTCGTGCGGCTCTCACCGACGCTGCGGCTGCGAACGAGCCTGCGCAGTTACCTGCTCACCGCCGTGGCCAACCGCGTGCGAAGCTTGAACAGAAGCGTCTCGCGGCAGGCATCACCCGGGGCCTCGTCGGACAGCGAGTGTGAGCCGCCGCCGGACGAGACGGTGATGCGGAACGAGCGGGCGGCATTGCTGGACCGGGCTTTGGCGCAACTGCCCGACGATCAACGAGAAGCCGTGGTGCTGCACCTGCAAGTGGGTATGAAGTTCCGGGAGATTGCAGACTCCCGGAACGTGTCCATCAACACGATCCAGAGCCGCTATCGTTACGGCCTGGAGAGACTCCGTTCCCTGCTGGACGGCAAGGTGATGCCATGACAGACCAGAGTCAGCTTGAAAACAAGATTCGCGACCACTGCCGAAGGAGACAACATGCCGCCCGGACTACTCCGGAATTCGACGAGAAGGTCTTGCGTAGCGTCCTGAACGCCCAGCGGCAGAATCAACAGCAACGCTCCGCCCCGGCGGAGATGGGTACAAGGAGATTCCTCATGCAAGGGAGAAAGACCCAACTGGCAGCGGCAGCTATCGTCATCGCAGTCGTCGTGCTTGGCGTATCGGTGTTCGACGATTCCCCCAAACCGGCCTACGCGGTTGGCCAAACCATCGACGCGATCAAGCGGATCGAGACCGTCTACATGAAGGGCGAGTTCTACAAGCAAGGCCCCTTCGAATGCTGGATGCGATTCGATGGGGACACCAACCGACCCAGCCACGTCTGGCTGGGCTCGGCCACGCACAACCTGTGCAAGATCTGTTCTCCGGAAGGTGTCTTCGGTCTGAATCGGCGGACCCATCGCGTCCACTACGCCTCGCGCGACGAGCGGGGCAAGAGCTGGATTCCAAAGTTCAGCCGCTTCTTCCTGGACGCCATCCAGCAAACCGGGACAGAGAATACCATCCAGATCGGCGAGGACGTGATCACCATACGCATCAACGCGCCGCACCGGCAGCAGGAGTTCGTCGTGGACGCCCAGACGAAGCGCCCCATCCGCTTCACCACGATCCGCGAGGATGATCCAATGGAGATGATGCGACAGACGTTGGCCGTCAAGCACCTTACGGAGATTCGCTACAACGAACAGCCGCCGGCGGGCCTCTTCGACAAGCCGGCCGACGCCGTGGTGGTCCAGCAGGAAGTCGATTGCATGGTGGACCCCGACTCGGGTCTTGTCGCAGACGGCATGACCCGGGAGCAAGCCTGCCTGGCCATCGCCAAACAAGCCGGCCAGGCCCTTGTCGATCTCGACCAGGCTGCCCTCTGCAAGCTGAACCTGTTCTACCGGCTGTATCCGCCCTCCATTTGGGAACAGATCAGGAAGGTGAAGGAGGCCGGCCAGTGGGTCAGCGAAGTCACTATCACCGGCGCCCCCTACCGGGAGAACGACCTGTGGTATGTCCCGGTCGAAGTCCGCAGCAAGACGAGACAGACCGAAATACAAAACGCCATGATCAAGTTCTACGAACTGGAAGGCAAGACCCTCTGCTTCATCATCGGCTCCAAAGAAAAAGGCGTCGTGGATTAGGCGCCATGCCGCCTTGGCAGTCAACATATCGAGAGTGAATGGCTGTTCAGGTGGGCGTGTATCTCGTCCACCCAGGTGCCCCCATCACTATCATCCGCTAAAGCCACTGTCGACAAACGCCGACTACTTGCTCCGGGGTGGAGAATACGCCGATCATGAAACCCATCCAATGGTTGAGGAGGAAGCAGATGGCGATGACGTTAGGCAAATGGCTGGATATTGCGCCGGACTATAAAGACACGCTCGTACTCGGCAATGGGGCCAGCATCGCCATCCATGATGCCTTCAACTACAAGTCCCTGCTCGAAAAAGCACGTGCCGAAAGTCTGATAACAAAGCCTGTCGATACCATCTTCAAAGAGATGAAGACACGCGACTTCGAGCTTGTTCTACGCTACATATCAATCGCCGAGTATGTGAACAGAGCATTGGGAATCAACGACAGCAAGATTCACACCGCCTACGAGCATGTCAGAAAGGCGCTGATCGAGACCGTCCAGAAAGTCCATCCCAGGTATCAGACCGCCGAGCCTCATCTGAAGCCAGCGTACGAGTTCATGGCGAGATTCAAGACTGTGATATCTCTGAATTACGATCTTGTCGCGTACTGGGCGATGATGCTGGGAAATGAAGCTCTACGGAGTCAAGGTTACGACCAGTTCAAAGACTGTTTCAGCGATGGCGGACACTTTTCCACAAGATGCCTGTATAACGAACTGAGAAAGAAGCGATCAACGGTCGTTCTCTACCCACATGGCAATCTGTCTTTGGCTGACGACCCTGAATCCGGTGAGTTCAAAATCGCGAGCAACAAGAACAACGGTACGCCGTTACTGGAGCAAATCATCAAGGAATGGCGACGGGATTTCTGCATACCACTTTTCGTGGCCGAAGGCGACAAGAACCAGAAGCTCAAGGCAATTCGAGGGAGCGGATACCTCTCAACCGTATACGATGAACTATCGTCGCACAAGGGAACCCTCGCCATCTACGGCTGGTCACTCGGCGATAACGACGAGCACATTCTTGAGAGGCTCTGCAAAGACAAGAGCAAGATTGCAGTGTCTGTGTACCGCAGTGGTGGATCAAGCGGCCCCAAATCTCTGTGTCATTCAGTGAGGATGAAGATCCATAAGTTCAACGAGAAGGTCGAAATCGAGTTCTACGATGCCGAGAGCCCAGGTTGCTGGATTTCCCCTCAGGTGCCGGTCGCACTGGCGGCTCAGTGACCGACTAACGCTCCGACTGAACGCACGCCGCTCTCAGCCACCGGCTGCCATCAAGGTATTACCCTCCTGGCTCGCTGAAGTCTTCACAGCTTGTGCGGGTCGATCGTTGCACGCGGTCCTTCGCGCCGGTCGGCGAGCAGGGAGGCTACGACGCCGGCGGTCAGGATCAGGAAGACCAGCGCCAGCAGGTAGAAGTTGAAATGCTCTCCGATGGCAGCCTTGAGCCACTTGGCGGTCAGCATCTTGACTCCCACGACCAGCAGGACCAGCGAGAGCGATACTTTCAGGTAACGGAACTTGTCCACCATCCCGGCCTTCGCTCGATCTACCATTTCGTCCGCCAAGGCAGCCGTGCCGGGCTGTTCGCTCTCATGGGACGCCCGTGTTCCGGCCCGCACCATGAAATGCTCCCCATGAAACCGGGCGGTGACCGGAAACCACCGTCGCACCAGACGCACCACCACGTTCTGGCCAGGCTCCCGGAGCCCCAAACCGTGCACAGATTCCTATGAGGAGCCCCATTTATGATTCATGATTCATCATGGATGTTCTGTATCGTGCCACGACAAGGTACGTATCAAATCGTAAATCGTGAAGCGTGGATTCCAATGGATTTTGGGCCGCGACAATTCGGGAAGTGGCTGGTGGTCGCCGGGGTGGCCATCGTCGTGATCGGTCTGCTCGTCCTCCTGCTGGGCAGGATCGGGTTGTTCCGCCTCCCGGGCGATTTCACCTTTGGCGGCCGCAACTGGCGCATCTACCTCCCGCTGGCCAGCAGCATCATCCTCTCCCTGATCCTGACGCTCATCCTGTGGCTGATTCATCACTTCAGCCGCCGATGATTGCGGCAGGCGATTGTTTCGATCCTGCCCGCACGAGAGTATAATCGGGCGCATGGCAAACGCAGCGCTCAGTGCGATCTTCAGCCAGATGGCCGACATCATGGAGATTCTCGGTGAGGACCGGTTCCGCATCAACAGCTATCGCACGGTCGCCCGGGTGATCGAGGAGACCGGGACCGACATCGCGGTGTTGCTGGAGAACGGCGAACTGGCCGAGACGCCGGGGATTGGCAAGTCCTCGCTGGCCAAGATCGAGGAGTACGTCAAGACCGGCCAAATCCAGGCCCATCAGGAATTGCTGGCGAGGATTCCGCCGACCCTGCTGGACCTGCTGACCATTGCGGGCGTCGGGCCCAAGACCGTCAAGACCCTCTACGAGAATCTGCGCATCAGCAGCGTTGCGGAGTTGAAGAAGGCTGTCGACGATAAGACCATCGAGGCGCTGCCGGGTTTCGGGGCCAAGAAGGCCGCCGCCATCTTGCGAGGCATCGAGTTCCAGCAGACAGCCAGCGCCCGCATCCGGATCGACCAGGCAATATGCGCCGCGCAAATCGTCAAGGATTACCTTCGACCACTGGGCGGCATTGACAAGATCGAGACAGCCGGATCGCTTCGCCGATGGGCGGAAACGATCGGGGACGTCGATCTTCTCGTCACTACGGACAAGGCAAGCTCCAAAGGAAAGCACACACCGGAGCAGATTATCGAGTCCTTCACGGGCGCCCCGTTTGTGGAGCGGGTCCTGGCCGCCGGCGGGACCAAGGGCTCGGTCGTCATCCGTACGGACACAACGCCCGTGCAGGTTGATGTCCGCGTTGTGCCACGGGAGAGCTTCGGCGCCGCCATGCAATACTTCACGGGCTCCAAGGCACACAATATCCGCCTGCGTGAGGTCGCCATCAAGGCCGGACTGAAACTCAACGAGTACGGCCTGCTCAAGGACGACGAGATGATCGCCGGGGCGACCGAGCAGGGAATCTACAAGAAGCTCGGTCTCGACTACATCAATCCGCTCCTGCGCGAGGACCGGGGCGAAATGGACGCGGCCAGACGACACGCTCTGCCGAAGCTCATCCGCGTGGGGGACATCCGGGGTGACTTCCATGTGCACACCGTCGCCTCCGACGGCGGCAATACGATCGAGGAAATGGCCCAGGCGGCGAAGGAAAGAGGTTACGATTTCCTCGGCATCACGGACCATTCGAAGTCGTCTGCCATCGCGAACGGCCAGTCCCCTCAGCGGCTCGCCCAGCAGATCAAAGAGATCCACAAGATCGGCGAGAGACTCAAGGGGATCACGATCTTAGCGGGCGCCGAGGTGGACATCCTGGCCGAAGGCACTCTCGACTTCGAGGATGAGCTGCTGGCCGACCTGGACTTCGTTGTCGCATCGATCCATTCGGGCCTGGGCAGCCCTCGCGAGCGAGTCACGATGCGCACGCTCAAGGCGATGGACAACCCGTATGTGACCTGCATCGGCCATCCGACCGGGCGGCTCATCGGGCAGCGTGCCGCCATGGACCTGGATATGCCTGCTGTCATCGAGCACGCGGCCCAAACAGGCACGGCGCTTGAAGTCAACGCCGACCCCCTGCGTCTGGACCTCAAGGACATTCACTGCAAAATGGCGGTGGAAGCGGGTGTCAAACTGGCCATCGACACGGACGCCCACGGCACGGGCAGCCTGGGCCTGATGCCCTTCGGCGTCGCCACCGCCGCACGAGGCTGGGCCACGAAGGCCGACGTGCTCAACGCGTTCCCCCTCACCAAGCTCAAGGCCTTTCTCAAGGCCAAACGCCCGTAGGACAAGCGAGAGATTCCCCATCTTACGGGTGGTCCCGTCCTGCCAATGGCAGTACAATGGGGAGATCGAATGAACAAGGGCTCACCATTGGTCATTGGAGATAGTCCATGAGAATGCACCGTCGCCGCATGTACGCTGTCGTGCTGGGGCTGGCGCTCGCGATGGCACCGACGCTGCCGGCCCGAAATCGGCCGATACGTCTTCAGGGTGGGGAAACAACGGGCTTGATCCCGCTCACGGAGATGGGAGACGACCTGTACCAGGGACAAACGGGCGGTCTGTATGGCGGCGGACAAGACACACCGCCCAAATCGCTCCTCCAGGCGGCAAAGGACCAGACCGCTCTGATCCAGCCGCTCGATCCGGATGGGGCGCCCTCCCGGAACGGCAAGATCGTGCTGATATCGCTCGGCATGTCCAACACAACGCAGGAGTTCTCAACGTTCAAGAAGCTGTCCGACGCAGACCCGAACACATCGCCGTATGTGGTCATCGTGGACTGCGCACAGGGCGGACAAGCTGCTCGTCAATGGGCCTATCCCACCAGCACGGCAAATAGACCTTCCCCTTGGGACGTGATGGATCAGCGGCTGGAACAGGCCCGCGTCGAACCCAATCAGGTGCAGGTGGTATGGATGAAACAGGCGGAAATCTCGCC
Organism: Sedimentisphaerales bacterium; assembly: GCA_016928975.1. The sequence continues at coordinate 17,590 of JAFGJR010000235.1, forward strand.
CGCTCAGTACGGCGAGTTTCCCTTGCACGCACAAGTTCTGCAAGACAACATGAGCCTGATCGTGCACATGCTGGAAGCGCGGTTCGCCAACCTGCGCATCGTGTATCTATCCAGCCGAATCTACGCCGGCTACGCGACAACGCAGTTAAACCCGGAGCCCTACGCGTACGAATCGGCGTTCTCGGTGCGATGGCTGATCGAGGCGCAGCTCAACGACGATCCCAACCTGAGCTTCGATGCAGCCAAAGGCCCGGTGCAGGCGCCGCTGCTGCTGTGGGGTCCCTACCTGTGGGCCGACGGGGTGCAGCCGCGACAGAGCGATGGTCTGGTCTGGCTCCGGGAGGACCTGGGTTCCGATGGGACGCATCCCAGTACGTCCGGACGTCAGAAAGTCGCTCAGATGCTGCTGGCCTTCTTCAAGACCGACCCCAACGCGAGACAGTGGTTCGTGAGGCAACCCAGTTACTGACGAGAGGCTGAGGCTCCCGCTGGGAGAATCGTTCCTTCTCAGCAAGAACATTTTCAGCGACCCCTTGACGCCAGGCAACGTAGAAGGCTTTATAGGAGGCGACACTCCCCGATGTGGTACGGCAGATGCGATTCGTTCTTTGAGGCCTGTGGCATCAACCCATGTTGAAGCAAATGTACATTACGGATGGCAAAGTGACGGAGAACGGTCAGGGCGAGGCCCCGGTTTGGGTCTATACGGCTCCGGATGAGACCGAACGGCGGTTTCTCGTCGAGCAGTTGAGGATCGATGAGCACACACTGAGTTCCGCTCTGGACCCGGATGAGCTGAGCCGCCTGGAGTTTGAGCCGGAGCACGTGGCCATGATCTTCAAGCGACCCAAGCACTATACGGCCCAGGACAACTTCCTCTTCAGGGTGGTGTCCACCGGTGTCTTTCTCTTCAAGGACCGCCTGATCATTGTCCGGGCCGACGAGGCCCTGCTGTTTGAGGGCCGGCCGTTCATCAAGATTCAGTCCGTCCAGGACGTATTCCTCAAGCTCATTTACCGGGCGATCTCCCATTTCGTCGAGCACTTGAAGGCGATCAACATGATCTCGACGGAGCTCGAGCAGCAGATCAACAAGTCCATGGAGAACAAGTACCTGCTCAACCTGTTCACCCTGGAGAAGAGCCTGGTGTACTACCTTAGCGCGATCAACTCGAACGGCGTGCTCATCGACAAGGTGAAGAACAATGCCGCCAAGCTCGGACTGACGCAGGAAAACGTCGAGTTCCTGGATGACGTTCTGATTGAAAACAACCAGTGCCGGGGCCAGACCGAGATCTACTCCCAGGTGCTTTCCAGCCTTATGGACGCCCGGGCCTCGATCATCAGCAACAACCTGAACGTGCGAATCAAGGCGCTGACGATCATCACAATCGGCATCATGCTCCCCACGTTCATCGTCAGCATCTTCTCCATGAACGTCCCGATCCCGTTTGGCCACCATCCGCTCGGCTTCTGGATTGTCGCCGCGTTGGCCGCCATCTCCGCCGCGATCGTCGCCGTCCTCTGGCGAAGTCTGCGGTGGTAGACGGCGGCTGGGGCCTTCCGGCCCGGCGAATGCAAGGGCGCCCGTACGGAGACCGCCCGATCCATATTTTGCCCTTGCGAATCCCGTCAACCCGTGTTGAAATGTGCCGAACGAGAAACGACCGTAAGCACCCTATTCGTAGTAGGCTTTCATGGATGCCTGACCATAGGAGATACGAGGATCGCTGTCCCGCCTGGCTGGAGCTAAGCACTATGGAGATCACCCTCAAGCATCATAACCTGATCGAGTTGTTCAACCGCTCGTTGGCGACCGTAGCGTCGCTCGACAAGACGTGCGTCGAGGTCATACGCCCGGGCCGCCACGAGATGATGACGTTCCGCCAGTTGAAGGAACGCGCGGAGGCCTTCGCAACGTGGCTGCTGCATGAATCCGGTCTGCATGTCGGGGATAAGATAGCTCTTGTCAGCAAGAACCGCACCCACTGGGATGTCAGCCTGTGGGGCACGATTCTTGCCGGGATGATACCGGTCCTGATCGATCCGGAGCGTGGGCCGCAGGGCGTGATCTCCCACCTGTTGTCGACCGATGCCCGCGGCCTGATCATGGCGGACGACTACGAGCACGAGGAGGCCCGGTACGAGCTGAGCCAATTTGCCGACGCCCACAAGCTCTGCATGGTCACGATGACCGACGAACCTCTTTGCGCGACCACGGTCCCGGACACCGCTGCCCTGGCAGACATCGAGCAACAGGTCAGCCCGGATGACACTGCCGTAGTCCTCTGCACCTCCGGCACAACCGGCGACCCTCGCGAAGTGGAGCTGACTCACCTGAACTTCGTCGCGAACATCGAGGGGTCGGTCCGCAAGGTCGATATCACGCCGGCCGACGTGCTCGGCCACATCCTGCCGCCCCACCATTCCTTCGGCCTGACCGTCGGCAAATTCCTCCCCTTGGCTGCCGGCGCCATGAACATCTATACGAACAAGTATCGCGAGGTCGCGGACCTGATCCGTGACAGGCACGTCACGATCTTCATCGCCATCCCGGCGCTGTACACCACTCTGGCCAAGAAGATCGAGGAGGGCGTCAACAGGCAGAAGAAAGAGAAGTGGATCGTCCGCCTGCTCGACCGCTTTGCGCCGGCGCATCTGGCTCGCAAGATCCGGGAAAAGCAGGGCTGGACCCAGCTTCGCTTCTTCCTGTCGGGGGCGGCGCCGATGCCCCGGTGGGTCCTGGAGGTCCTTTGGAAGCGGGGCTTCAAGATGTACGAAGGCTACGGCACGACGGAGAACTCCCCGGTGTACGGGTTCAACGACCGGCTGGAGAGACTCGGCTCCGTCGGCAAGCCCATCGATACGCTCGTGGTGAAGATCGTGAACGAGGACAACCAGACGCTGCCGCCGCGACAGCGCGGCGAAATCTGTCTGGGCGGGCCTTGCATCATGAAAGGTTACTACAAGAACCCCAGAGCCACCCAGGCCGTGCTCGACACTGATGAACAAGGTGTCCGCTGGCTTCGTACCGGCGATCTCGGCTACCTCGATGAGGAGGGCAATCTCTGCATCACCGGCCGCAAGAAGTACCTCATCATCCTGCCCGGCGGCAAAAACGTGAATCCGGAGCGGGTCGAGGCGGCACTATCCGAGGCCCGCTTCGTCAAGGAGGTGCTCGTGGTTCCGACGCGACGGCTGGACAATGACGGCATCATGGAGGAGTCTGTCCGGGCCCTGGTCGTACCGGCCTGGGAGCTTCTGGAAGGCCACACCGGCCGCCAGCAGCGAGACCTGCTCGGTCAGCCGCAATTGGTTAAGGGACTGCTCTGGGAGAGCATCCGCGACTGTCAGCAGAAGAACAAACAGCTCTCCGGCTTCGAGAAGATCGCCGCTCATCACCTGGAGATCCACCCCGGGGAGCTGGTCAAGACCTCGACCGGAAAAGTCAAGCGCGAGCACTACATCAACCTCGAACATCTGGAGGCCAAGCACACGCCTGCGGCCGAATATGTCACCGCGCGGACCGTCCAAGCCAGCACGTGACAGGAGCCATTTGTTGTTTACATCTTGCGATTCCCGATTTACGATTGGGTCGATGATGGGTGCGCCCGATCATGAGTCGCAAACGGTAGATCATGGACCCGAAGGGAGGACCGTCGAATGTCACACGCACGCAGAGCTACTGAAGCATCCGCCGACAGCAACCGTCTGAGCCGCCGTGGTTTCATGGCCGGCGCCGGTGCTGCGGCCATGTCGTTTGCCGTGATCAAGCCCGAGCTTGTTCGAGGCACCGCCGCCAACTCCAAGATCAATCTCGGCCTGGTCGGCTGCGGCGGACGAGGCGTCTGGATCGCCAGGCTGTTCCGGGACAACGGCGGATACAACATCACCGCTGTCGCCGACTACTTCCAGGATCGCGCTGACAACGCCGGCAACGAGCTCGGAGTCCCGCAGGCCAATCGATTCACGGGACTCAAAGGCTATCTGAAGGTGCTGGAGAAGGCGGATGCGGTGGCGTTGGAGACCGCCCCATACTTCCGTCCCGAGCACGCGGCCGCCGCGGTCGAGGCAGGGAAACACGTCTATTTGGCCAAACCCATCGCGGTCGATGTCCCGGGATGCCTGAGCATTCAGGACAGCGGCAAGAAAGCCAGAGCCAGGAAGCTGGCGTTCCTGATCGACTTCCAGACTCGCGCCGATCCCTTTTACATGGAAGCCTTGCGCCGCGTCCGCGAAGAGAAAGCCATCGGCGAGATCGCGTTCGGCGAGGCCATCTACCACGCGACCTGCCCGTTCGGACGGATGTACGACATCTGGCGCAGCGATCCGGAGAACGGCGAGAATCGCCTTCGCGCCTGGGGCCTGGACAGGGTCCTCTCCGGCGACATCATCACCGAGCAGAACATCCACACGCTGGACGTGATGAACTGGATCATGGAGGTGCCCCCGCTCTGGGCGGCAGGCACCGGCGCTCGCAAGGTGCGTCCCGTCGGCACGTGCTGCGATACCTTCAGCGGCTTCTTCCAGTACCCGAACAACGTCGGCATCACCTTCAGCTCACGCCAGATCGAAGGCCACGGCACACAGCCGGAAGGGATCCGCAACCGCATGTTTGGAAGCGAGGGCGTCCTCGAGACCGAGTACGGCGGACAGGTCATCATCCGCGGCAAGCATTTCTATCGCGGCGGCTCCTCCCCGGGAATCTACCAGGACGGCGCCGTGGTCAACATCAAGACCTTCTACGAGAGCATCACCGGCGGCAAGTTCGACAACCCGACGGTGGAGACCAGCGTGCGGAGCAACCTGATCACGATCCTCGGACGCATGGCCGCCTATCAAAATCGCATCGTCACCTGGGATGAGCTGCTCAGAAGCAAGGAGAAACTGGACGCGAACCTCAAGGGCGTCAAGGCCTGACGCGCCACATCTTGGAGAGCCACAGATGATACGCGAACGAATCAGCCGACGAGAGATGTTCACACGAACTGGAGGAGCTATCGCGGGCCTGACCCTCGCGGCCTCCGGCCTGTCGCTCGGACAGGACACGGAACGCAGGAGAAGGCCGAGAGGATTCAGGATCGGCGTCTGCGACTGGACGATCAACAAGCGAACCGACCCGACGGCTTTTGCGGTGGCGAAGAAGATCGGGCTCGACGGCGTCCAGGTGGACTTCGGGGGCGGCGAGAAGGACCCGCCGCTGTTCGACCCGGAACTGCAGAAGCGATACCTGGAAGAGGCCAGGACCCAGGACGTGCGGATCGCCTCGCTGGCGATGGGCGTCCTCAACGAGGTCCCGTACAAGAGCGATCCCCGGGCCGAGAAATGGGTCGATCAGGCGATCGACACCGCGGCGGCGATGAGGCAGCGGATCATCCTGCTGGCCTTCTTCGGCAAAGGCGATCTGAAGAACGACAAGGCAGGCACGGACGCCGTGGTAAGCCGCCTCAAGAACATCGCATCGAAAGCAGAAAAGGCCCGTGTGACGCTCGGTATCGAGTCCTGGCTCAGCGCCGAGGAGCACATTGCCATCCTCGACCGTCTCAATTCGCCCGCCGTGCGGGTCTACTATGACGTCGCCAATTCGCACAAGATGGGTTACGACATCTACAAGGAAATTCGTACGCTCGGCCGGCGCATCTGCCAGGTCCATGCCAAGGACTACGACGACCTCTACGGCAAGGGCTCCATCGATTTCAAGCGGGTCCGCGAGGCAATGGATGAGGCCGAGTATCGCGGCTGGTTGGTGATGGAAGGCACAAAGCTGCCGCTGGGCGTCGAGGAAAGCTGCCGTGTGGACGCCGAATACCTGAGAACGATCTTCCCGCGGCAAGTATGACGCGCGTCGCGTTCGCTCGGCATCGTGAGCTGGATACGATCACGCGGGGTGGGTTCTTAGCCCACACGGTCACCCACCGAAGCATATAGGACTGGAGAAAGGTAGGTTCGATGATGAGAGCACAGAGAAGGGTCTTTGTAGTCCTGCTAACCTTGTTCATGACGGCGGTCGCCGTCGCGACGCCGCTGGACGATTACGTCGCCAAGCCCGATTCGAGCTACACGTACAGCGTCGTGCAGACCATCGACAATCCGCTGGGTAAGATATACATCCTCGACATGAAGTCCCAGACGTGGCGCAGCGAGAAAGAAGTCAATCGCACGTTGTGGCAGCATTGGGTGAGCATCATCGTGCCAAACGAGGTCACCTCCAACACCGCTCTGCTGTTCATCAACGGCGGCAGCAACAAGAACACCAAACCGCCCAGTCCGGACATGATGCTCGTGCAGATCGCCCTGCAAAGCAAGACGGTCCTCGTGGACCTCAAGCAGGTACCGAACGAGCCGCTGATCTTCGCCGATGATCCGGGCAACGAGCGCAGCGAGGACGCGATCATCGCCTATACCTTCGACAAGTTCCTCAAGACCCAGGACCCGACCTGGCCGCTGCTGTTGCCCATGGTCAAGAGTGCCGTCCGCGCGATGGACACCGTGCAGGACCATCTCGCCAAGGCCACCGGCGGCAAGATTCAAATCAAGGATTTTGTCATCGCCGGCGGCTCCAAGCGAGGCTGGACGACCTGGCTGACCGGCGCCGTCGACAAGCGAGTTCGCGCCATCGCTCCCATCGTCATCGACGTGCTCAATATGGGCCCGCAGATGCAGCATCATTTCGCCGCCTACGGCTTCTACTCACAGGCCATCGGCGACTACGAGCAGATGAAGGTCCTCGGCCAGATCCAGTCCGACAGCGGCAGCGCCATCCGCAACTTCGTGGACCCCTACGAGTACCGCAGTCGCTACACGATGCCCAAGTTCCTGATCAACTCCTCGGGCGATCAGTTTTTCCTGTGCGACTCCGCCCAGTTCTACTTCAAGGACCTGCCCGGCGAGAAGCACCTGCTGTACTGCGCCAATACCGACCACGGCCTCAACGGCTCGGAGGCGGAAAAGGCCCTGCTGGCGTGGTACATCTCGATCCTGGGGGGCAAAGAACGGCCGCAGTTCTCCTGGAACGTCGCCGGTGAGGGTCACATGGTCGTCACCGCCAAGACCAAGCCGACGCAGGTGATGCTCTGGACGGCCACGAATCCCGACGCGCGCGACTTCCGGCTGGAGAAAATCGGCAAGGCATGGACAAACTCGCCACTCACTGGAACCGACAAGGGCGTCTATGACGCGACCGTGAAGCCGCCGGAAAAGGGCTGGACCGCCTATTTCGTCGAGCTGCGATTCGACTCGGGCTCGTCACTGCCCTACCGCTTCAGCACGGAGGTCCGCGTGGTCCCGGATACTCTGCCGTTTGCAGACAAGCTCACAGTAACGAAGTAGAACAGGGGAGATCCATCGTTGAAGGCATTGCTCTACACGGCGCCGTATACGCTGGAGTACACGGACTGCCCTGAGCCACAGATTGGGGATGACGACATTCTCGTCCGCGTCAAGGCCTGCGGCATCTGCGGCTCCGATGTGGCCGGCCACACCGGCAAGACCGGCCGGCGACTGCCGCCTTTGATCATGGGCCACGAGGCCGCCGGGGTTGTCGAGCGGACAGGCAAGAGTGTCACGGGCTTCGCTCCGGGCGACCGCATCTGCTTTGATTCGACCGTCTACTGCAACCAGTGTCCGGCGTGTAAGGCAGGCATGTACAATCGCTGCGTGAAGCGTCAGGTGCTCGGCGTCTCGGTCCCGGAGTTCAAACGGCACGGAGCATTCGCCGAGTTCGTGGCGGTCCCACACTGGATCTGCGCCAGGTTGCCGGAACGCATGTCCTTTGTGCAGGCCTGCCTGCTGGAGCCCGCCTCCATCGGCACGCATGCCGCCAACCGCCCGCCGATTTCGAAGGGCGACATTGCCGCGGTGCTCGGTGCCGGGACCATCGGCCTGTTCATCCTGCAGGCCGCAAGGCTTCGCGGGGCGAAGGTCATTGCCTGTGACATCAACGATTTCCGGCTCGACCTCGCAAGGCAGGTCGGCGCCTACGCCTGTATCAACTCGACCAAAGCCACCCTGAAGGAGGAGATTCAAAAGCGAACCGACGGACGCGGCGTCGATGTCACGTTCGAGGCGGTCGGCTTCGGCGAGACGTTTCGCCAGGCGATCTCGATCACCCGAACCGGCGGCGCCATCGTCGCCGTCGGCAACCTCCAGAAGGAGACCGAGTTCAACCTTCAGGAGTTGGTCTCGCGTGAGTTGGCGTTTGTCGGCTCGTACGCCAGCGCGGGCGAATTCCGGACCTGCATCGATCTGATCGCGTCCGGCAAGATCAACGTCAGTCCGCTCATCAGCGAGGTCCTGCCGCTCAAGGACGGTCCGAGTGCCTTCAAGCGATTGCTCGAAGGCAAAGAAGACCTGTTGAAGATCGTGTTGGAGCCGTAGTGTGCCGCTCAGTATGTCGCCCCCGCGCAGAGCCTGCCCTCGACCTGATCGGGGGCGGGGGTCCATGAGCGAGCGACAGATTCCTGGGTTCCCGCCTTCGCGGGAATGACATCGACGAGCCCTTGGACTATCCGGAGCTAAGAATGGAGAATCTGTTCGACTTGTCGGGCAAAGTGGCGATAGTGACCGGGACCAGCCGAGGCCTTGGCCAGTATTTCGGCCGGGCACTGGCCCAGGCGGGGGCGGACCTCGTCATTACCAGTCGTGATGCGTCGCGTCTGACGCCGTTCAAGGAGGAGATTGAAGGTCTCGGCCGCAGGGCGCTGCCGGTCAAGCTCGACGTGCTCAACGAAGCCGACATCAACAACATGGTGCGTGCTACCATCGATGAGTACGGCAAGATCGACATCCTCGTCAACAATGCCGGCTTGAACATCCGCCACCCGGCTGTGGAATTCACATGGAAGGAGTGGGACACCGTCCTCAATACGAATCTCAAGGGCGCGTTCTTCGTCGCCCAGGCGGTCGGCAAGGAAATGATGAAACGCAAGTACGGCCGGATCGTCAACATCGGCTCGTGCACCTGCGTGTTCGGCATGGAGGGGATCAGCCCGTACTGCGCCAGTCGCGGCGGCGTGCTGCAAATGACGCGAAGCCTGGCCGCCGAATGGGGCCGTCACGGCGTCACCGTCAACGTCCTGGCTCCCGGCTGGTTCAAGACCGCTCAGAACAAGCTCCTCTACGACAACGCCAAGTGGGTCGAGTACATCACCGACCGTATCCCCCTGGGCCGCCCCGGCCAGCCCAATGACTTGGACGGCACGGTGATCTTCCTGGCCTCCGACGCCTCCGCCTACGTCACCGGCCAGATCATCCTCGTGGACGGCGGCTTCACCACCGGCGCTACAAGAGCGATTCCCTGAAGCAACCCGCCCTCACAGCGGGACCGGCACACACAGGCTCTTCTGGCTCGTGGCGACGCGGCCGCAACGGCTGCATCGAGAGTGGGGATTCTCGACCAGAGCTTGATAGGCGTCTGCATCGTCCAAATGGAACCCCTGGGAGAGAAGATAGCACAGATGCTCAACGTGCGATTCGACGTTGCATCGCTGTTCGGTTTTCTTGGTCGTCACATCCATTGTCATGCACCTCCATGACCAGGCATACAAATCAGCGCATCTTGATACGCACACCGCAGGTTCTTGTTCCCGAGTTCCTGCGTAAGGGCTCGTCGAGAAACGTCTCCTCAGTAACGTAGCCTTGAGGGGAGACTCAGCCACGACCCCGATCGGGCCAACAGAGTCCTTCTGCGAACATGGCAACGGTCATTCCTGGAGGATGGAAATGTGGGTTTTATCGCGTCGCAGACAGTGGCGACGTCTGCCGCCATCGGTCCTCAATCCGACACGTCGGCCATGGTGAATTCACTTGCGTCAGAAAGGCGAGAATTGTACAAAACAGGAAAGAGTACTGGCCGGTTCTGGCCCGGTCACCCCTGGCCGGGTTGAGCCCGCCTGTCGACCCGTGAGTGACTACCGACAAAGGAGCCTTGCTATGGGTAATCGCGGAAAGGACAGGTTCCAGCGGGCGTTCACACTGATCGAGCTCCTGGTCGTCATCGCCATCATCGCCGTGCTGATGGCCGTACTCATGCCTTCTCTGAATCGGGCCCGAGAGCAAGGCCGGCGCGCTGTCTGCCTGAACCACCTAAAGTCACTGACCCTCTGCTGGATCATGTACGCCGATCAGAACGATGACAAGATTGTCAACGGCGAAGCCTATTATGACCCTGCCGGCGCCCCTGCGGCCCCTGTGCCCACATCCGGACCTCACAAGGGCGAACAGTACTGGGTGGGCAACGACTGCGCCTCGGGCTACCAGCAAGGAGAACAACGGCCGCAAGCCATGCAAGTAGCAGCCATCCGAGCTGGAGCGCTGTTTCCCTACTGCAAGACCGAGAAGGTCTACCGCTGCCCCACCGGCGTTCGCGGCGAGATGCGCACGTACTCCACAAGCTACAGCATGAACGGCTGCTTCGACGCAGCGGGAACCTACAACGGCAACGTCGGCGTGAGGGTCGGCAGGACCGTGTTGATGGTCAAGAAAAGATCGGAGATTGCGGTCCCCATCCCCGCCTATCGACTCGCCTTTCTCGACGAAGGCCGGATCACTCCGGATAGCTACGCGATCCATTACATCATGTCCAGTTGGTGGGACCCGCCGTTTGTCCGGCACGCCGACGGAACCAACGTCTCGTTCGCGGATGGCCACAGCGATTACTGGAAATACAGCGGGTCCGAAACGATCGAGATCGGCAAGATGGCCAACCCGCCGCACAACTACGCCCCCAAAACCGAGGAGGGCATAGCCGACGTACAAAGGATGCAGGTCGCCACCTGGGGCAGGCTGGGATACTGACATACGCTGTGCTCGCCTGCCTTCGCCCGGGTGCCAATACCTCCTATCCGCCGGTCATTCCATCAAGGCCGCAGGTCAACGCCACGACGGCTGGCAACAAGAGCAGCACCCATCCCATCAGCTTGACGGCCCAGCCAGGCGATGTAGATGAAATCAGTCCAAATTTGGCCCCTACCAACCCTTCACCGAGTTCATCTCCCCACCAGATACATCCAAGGCTGATCGCGAGCCAGCCACAAAGGCCGATGACACCCTCAAAGAGATCTTCCGTCGTCATTGGCTCGGATGGATGATCCAGCAAGACGGAACCCTATGCCAATCACGTACAGCACAGCGACGGCCAGCGAAATCCACCGTGCCAAGTTCATTACTCTTGCTCTCCCACTACCTCTCCGGAGGCATTGTCTTCTCCATCGGGCTCATTTGGCGCTCTGGCAGACGTGGATGCAGAGGCGAGAACGGGATCAGCAGAGCTCGGGCAGCGGTCATTCCGCCCTCCCGGTCAGTTGAGGCTCTCTGGTCGGGCCGAAGCCCACGTTTGTCTCAACGTCATATTTCAGCTCGTGCTCGGAGAACTTCAGGCGGATCGTGGTGATGTACGGAGTCTCATAGAAGCAGAGCTTGGTCGTGAAGGTGTCACTTGCGGTCCAGGCGCCGCTGGCCGCCACCGGATGCTCGGTGACGATACCGCCTGAGAGGACTCTGTCGAGGCCCCAGGGGACCCGCCCTTTCTGCCAGGCGCCGCGGCCACAGGTGATACGTCGCTCAGCGCCGTCGAATCGAGCGACGAGAGTCACAAGGCTGTCTCTCTGGTTGTTTTCGAGTGCGATGGATTCGAGCTTACGGTCATTGGCGGCAAAGCGGTATTCCTTGCCCCACACGTTGGCGGGCGAGGCGGAGCCTTCCTGAGGTGGGACGGATAGGTTCTTCAGGGTCTGTGCGAGCTTCTTTCTTCCAGCATCGTCGGGAGCAAGAGGCGACGACCCAAATGCCGGCAGGAGTTTGTCCCAGATCAGGTTCAGGACGGCTTGCATGTCCTTCACACCGCTGGTGATGGCGATCACCGCGTCCTGCTCGGGCAGGACGATGCAGTACTGGCCGAAGGCACCGTCACCGCGATAGACGTTGTGACGGCAGCGCCAGAACTGGTAGCCGTAGCCCTGGTCCCAATCGCTGTTCGGGCTGCTGCCGTTGGAGGTCTGCCGTGCGGTGGCCGCTTCGACCCAGGCCTCGGGCAGAAGCTGCTTGCCCTGCCACTTGCCCTTCTGCAAGTAGAGCTGGCCAAAGCGAGCGATGTCTTCCGTGCGAATGCTCAAGCCATAGCCACCAGTGGAGATGCCTTGTGGGCTGGCTTCCCAGGTCGGCTGTTCGATACCCAAAGGCTCGAACAGCCGAGGGCGGAGGTAATCGAGGATGGTCTGCCCTGTGGCTTTCTGAACAATGGCTGAGAGCATGTACGTCACCGAAGTGTTATAGAGGAAATGGGTTCCAGGCTTGAACGGCACTGGATGCGCAAGGAACGCCTTGGTCCAGACCTGATCCGGTGGTCGCGGCGGCTCGGTCTGCTGTCCGGTGGACATGCGGAGCAGATCGCTGACTCGCATGGCCTTGAGATTGGCGCTCGGTTCAGCCGGGGCATCCTCGGGGAAGAACTTGAGCACTTCATCATCCAGGCTGACTCTGCCCTCCGCAACGGCCAGCCCGACGGCCGTGGACGTGAAGCTCTTGCTCAGCGAATACAGCGAGTGCGGAGACTCGGGGTTGTAGGGCGACCACCAGCCCTCGGCCACGACGTGCCCGTGACGCAGGAGCATGAAGCTGTGCAGGGAGTCTATTTCTCTGTTGGCCGCCTCAATGAATGACAGGACAGCCGAGGAGGAGACCCCCTGCGCCTCCGGGCTGCTGCGAGGGAGGCCCGCTCCAGCGCAAATCGTACTACACACGACGGTCAGGACCGTGATAGAGAGAGTTCTCATGCCTGCGACCTCAAGAAGGATTGGATACGGCCCGCCCAAGGGCCTTCCCCTCGGTTCCGGGACCTGCAAAGGTATTGTAGGGCCAGGCCGGCGAAAGGGCAAATCGGAAACCGCGAATGGGTCGGAGGGCAGGTTCCACGTTGATCCCCGAACAGGAGCGGTGCAGGCCAGGGAAGTCGCGGCAAGGGGCCGAGAAAGGCCGGACGGATAGTGCGAAACCAGCGGGGGTTTTCTCTTGACTCCAGCAAAGACAAAGGCGATAATATGGCTAAATTGGCTGTTATGGGAGATGCCCTTGTTATCCGAGGAGTTCGTTAATGCCGCCGAGTAAGAGACGCCAAAGCAATGATATGCTCTACACTCTGATCGTTCTTATCGGTCTTTGCATTGTCGCGGTGACCGTTGCTGTCATCTTCTATGTCCGGGCCGAAGAGGCTCGAACGCAGGGCCTGGAGCTCCAGCAGCGGATCGACAACCTGGCGAACGCCGAGGAGCTGCGCACACTCGGGACCATCGTCGGGACGAAGCTGCCTGGAGAGACCCAGCTTGGGACCATGGTCACGCACTTCGATCAGATGGTTCGGCTGGTCCGGGGCCCGGTCCAGCCCACCAGCGCGGAGGTCCAGGTTTCCGAGGCGCTGAGGCGCATACAGCCTCTGCTGGCGCGAGCCGCAGACTATATCACGCTGCCTGTTATCGAGCCCAACACGGCGGATTCCAATGCTGTCGCAGCCGGCGTCGATCCAGACGCTCCCGGCGTTGCCGCAGATCCCAATGCGGCCGCCGGTATGGACCCCAATGCCCCGGCGACCGCCTTGGCGGCAGGTGATGAGACCTCGCGCGGCGCCGCGATCGATCCGAACCGGATCGCGCTGACGGCAGTCATCAATGATCTGCTCGGGGCGCTGCAGCACACCCTTGATCAGAAGCAGGCTGTCCAGCAGCAATTGGTGGACCTGCGCAACCGGTTCGACATGGCCGTGGTGGACATGCAGCAGACGAAGGAGTCGCTGACGGCCCAGGTCGGCGAGTACCGCGATCAAGTCACTCAGATCAGGACCGACTACAATGACTTGCGGACGCTTGTGCAACGGAACTCCGACGAGCAGATCAAGCTTCTCCTGGACCGGGCGGAGAAAGCGGAAGGCAATGCCAAGCAGTTCAACTCGGACCTGCTCAAAACTCAGGCGGAATTGAACGTAGCCCAGAACCGGCTGCAGGAGGCGCTGATAGCCGTCGGCAAGATCAAACCGACCCCGGACCAGGAAGCCGCCGCCTACAGACCGGACGGCAAGGTCCTTCTGGTGGACGACGCGGCCGGCGTGATTCGCATCAACCTTGGGGCCGACGACCGAGTCTACAGCGGCCTGACATTCTCCGTGTACGACAAGGGTGCGGGCATTCCCAGAGACGGCAAGCCCAAGGCAGAGGTGGAGGTCTTCGCCATCGACAAGAACGTTTGCGCCGCCAGGATCATGTCCTCTGCGAAGAGCAATCCAGTCAACACGGACGATCTCGTCGCCAACCTCATCTGGGACAGCGGCAGGGAGAACAGCTTCGTCATTGCCGGCGAGTTCGACCTGGATGGCAACGGCACTCAGGACTATGGTGCGATCGACAAGATCGAGGCCCTTGTTCGCAAATGGGGCGGCGCCGTGGACCCGGACGTATCGGCAAGGACCGACTACGTCATCCTGGGCGACGAGCCGAAGGTTCCGCCAGAGCCAAGCCTCCAGGTTCAGGCGACCGACCCGACCGTTTTGGACAAGTACAACACCGCCCGGCAGAAGCGTGAACGATATGACCAGGTTCGCCAACGGTCAGAGATGCTCTGGGTCCCTATCTTCAACTATGAGCGATTCCTGTACTTCACCGGCTATGCCAGCCAGGTCGGCAAACCGGGGGCGTTCTAACGCCGGGGTGAATCGGGGCTGCGGAACTTCAGAGTATTCGAGTCATTCGCCGGTGGCTCAACGCCAATCGAGGCAATATAGAGCTCGCCCAGGTACTTGCGTGCGTCGGGGCAAGCCACGAATCCCTTTTTGACCGCCACGAAGGTTACTGTGTACGTCGCCTGGATGGCGGTGCCAAGCGGTCTGCCGGTATCACAGTCCAAGCCCGAGGGAATGTCCACGGCGAGTATGAGACGTCCCAGCGCGTTGATGGAATCGATGAGGGACCGGTAGGGCTCATGCAACTCGCCCTGCAAGCCGGTGCCAAACAGGGCATCGACAATCAGGTCCGCATCACCGGCGAGCGAACGAACCTGGGCACAAAGGTCGGTGGCAGCCGCATCGAACGGCTGAACCGCGTGGCCGAGCCGCTTCAGGATGCCGTGATTGACTCGCGCATCGTTGCGCATCTTCTCTTGCGGGCCGTGCAGCAGGACCTTCACAGCGAAGCCTGCATTGATCAGATGGCGGGCAATCACGTAGCCATCGCCGCCGTTGTTGCCGGTGCCACAGAAGATGCAGACGCGGGGATTGTCCACCCCGGCGAGCTTCTCCTTGATGAGTTCTGCGCAGCTTCGGCCGGCATTCTCCATGAGCACGACGCCGGGCACGCCGATCTGATCGATCGCCCAGGAATCGACGGCGCGGACCTCTTCTCGGGTCATGACCCGATACTGTCTGTCTGGCGTGTATCTCTCCATGCACTTCCTTATACAGGACGTGCGATCCCGCCGTCAAGTCGTCGAGCGTTTTGACCAGGGCAATTGACGACGCGGCCGCGCCCTGCTACAATGCTCCGGATGCATGGTATTGGACGCCGGCGTGGGCGCCACTCTCTCTACGGGACTCCATACCCGGCAACACTGAGAATGCTCAGGTAGTATGCGTATATTGCTGACAAACGATGATGGGATTTTTGCACCGGGCCTCGCGGCGATCTACCGCCGACTGATCGAGCTCGGCGAGGTGTCGGTGGTGGCCCCCACGGACGGTTGGTCCGGGGCCAGCCACAGCATCACGTTCTTCGAGCCGCTGGCCTGCAGCAAAGCGGATATCAACGGTCTGTTTTGTGGCTTTGGCGTCCGGGGCTCGCCGGCGGACTGCGTGAAGCTTGCCTGCATGCAACTGCTCGACGGCCCGGTCGACCTGGTCGTGGCGGGCATCAACCACGGCGCCAACGTCGGAATCAACGTGTACTACTCCGGCACCGTGGCGGCGGCGATGGAGGCGGCGTTCCTGCGCATCCCATCGGTGGCCATCAGCGTCTCCTCCGAGCCACAAATGGACTTCGAGCGGGCCGCGGGATACGCCTTCGACGTGCTCAAGAGGCTGCTCCCACTGCACAGTGGCGACGTGGTCAACGTCAATATCCCCGCGCTGTCCCGCGGCGAGCCCCGGGGCGTCCGCGTCGTGCCGCAGGCAACCTCCGGATTCCACGAGCACTACATCCTTCAGAAGAGCGGCGACAGCGAAGCGATCTTTCAGTTGGCGGGCGGAGCCCACCGCGACGAGAAGCTCCCCGCCGATACGACGGCCCTGGCGGAAGGGTTCATCACGGTGACGCCCCTGCTGCCTGACATGACGGACCACCGCAAGACCGACGCACTGAGGGCGCGATTCAACGGGCAACTGTGACAAACACTGAGGACTGCTATGGCGGAGCACAAGACAAGCCAGATTTGCATCGTCACGGTCACCGGGGCCGACCGAGTGGGCATCATCGCGAAGCTGTCCGCCACGATGGCCAAGGCCAATATCAACATCGTGGACGTGAACCAGAAGATCCTGGAGGACTGCTTCGTGATGACGATGGCGGTCGATATCGGCCAGGCAACGATGGACATCGGTCAGATCAAGAGACAGCTCGACCGTGTCGGCAAGACGATGGCCCTCAAGATCACCATCCAGGATGAGAACATCTTCAAGGCGATGCACAGGGTGTGATTCATGCGAATCTCCGTGGAAGAGGTCTTCGAAACCGTCGGGATGACACTGGATCATCACTTCGATATCCGCACGGTCACTCTCGGCATCAACTTGAAAGACTGTATGGACCGGGACCTGGATTGGCTTTCCAGGCAGGTGCAGGCTCGCATCGTTGAGAAGGGCCAGTTGCTCAATCACTGCGCCGATGCGCTGGAACAGAAGTACGGGATCCCGGTCACGAACCGTCGGATCGCCGTTACGCCGGTGTCGCTGCTGCTGGAGCCGTTGCCTCATAAGGCGATCACGGCCGTCAAGTTCGCCAAGGTCCTCGATTGCGCCGCCAGAAAGGCAAGCATCGACTTCCTCGGCGGCTTCGGGGCCATGGTGCAGAAGGGCATGACGGCGGCCGAGGAGAACCTGATCGACGCGATTCCGCAGGCCCTCTCGGAGACGGAGCGGGTCTGCGGGTTCCTGAACCTCGCCTCCACGGCGGCAGGGATCAACATGGACGCCGTCGTCAAGATCGGCCATATCATCAAGGACCTCGCCCACCGATCCCCCAACGGGATTGGCTGCGCCAAGCTGGCCGTCTTTGCCAACGTTCCCGAGGACAGTCCCTTCATGGCGGGCGCCCATCACGGCATTGGCGAGCCTGACTTCTCCCTGAATATTGGGATCTCCGGTCCCGGGGTCGTTCGCAATGTGGTGGCTCAGAATCCCGATTGCGACCTGACGCAGTTATCCGAGATCATCAAGCGAACCGTATTCAAGATCACCCGCGCAGGCGAGCTGATTGGCCGGGAGCTGGCCGCCCTGATGAAGGTCGATTTTGGCATCGTGGACATCTCCCTCGCCCCGACGACTTCGACCGGCGACTCGGTAGCGGAGATCGTCGAGGCGATGGGCGTAGGTCGGATGGGTGCACCGGGCTCAACGGCCGCATTAGCCCTGCTCATCGACGCGGTCAAGAAAGGCGGCGCCATGGCCTCTGGCAACGTCGGCGGCCTATCGGGGACCTTCATTCCGGTCAGCGAGGATGCCGGCATGATCCGGGCCGTCAAGTCCGGGGCCCTGAGCCTTGAGAAACTCGAGGCTCTCACCAGCGTTTGCTCCGTGGGCCTGGACATGTTCGCCGTGCCGGGCGACACCCCGCCCGAAACCATCTCCTCCATCATCGCCGACGAGCTCTCCATCGGAGTGGTGAACAATAAGACCACCAGCGTTCGCATCGTCCCAGTCCCGGGAGCCAAACCCGGGCATCTCGTGCATTTCGGAGGCCTCCTCGGCTCCGCTCCGGTCATGAAGGTGGGCAAGTACTCCTCCGCCAAGTTCATCGAGCGTCGGGGCCGTGTGCCGTCACCCAGCCTCGCCCTCCGTAATTGACCTCCCACCCATAGCGCGACAATTGTCCGATATCAAGAAATTTCTTTTGACATCTTTTTATCGGATCGTGTATACTTGTGGTGTGAGGTAAGGTGTCTTCTCCGGGATATACCTTCTCCAGCCAAAGGACCGGAATGAGAGAATAGAGATGGCAAGGAGAGGTCTGACGCTCATAGAGCTGCTGGTCGTGGTGGGTGTGATTACCCTGCTGCTGGCGCTGTCTTTTCCCGCCCTGATGCGGGCACGAAACCAGGCCCAGGGGGCCGTTTGCGCCCAGAATCAGAAGATCCTCGCTCTGGCATGGCTGCTGTACAAAGACGATAACGACGACCGGCTCGTAGGCGGCAGCGTGGGGCACCCCTATGACTGGGTCCAGGGGCCCACCGGCGTCGGGACCGCCATCGACCGCCAGAAGGAAGGCATCCGCCAGGGCGCCCTGTACCGCTACACCGGCGACAAGGTCGAGGTCTTCCGCTGTCCGGCCGACCAGAGAAAACAGATGCCCGGACAGATGGCCTATCGAAGCTATTCCATCGCCGGCGGCGCCAATGGCGAGGGCTGGCAGTACACCTTCACACCGGCCGAGAAGTACTCCGAGATCGTCCAGTACGGCACGAAATACGTGTTTGTGGAAGAGGCCGACCCGAGAGGGTGGAACAAGGGCTCCTGGGTGCTCAACCCGCTGGGTGAAACATGGGTGGACCCGCTGGCGGTCTGGCACAGCAGGAGCAGAAGCACGTTGGGCTATGCGGACGGTCACGCGGAAATCCACCGTTGGGTCGACCAGAGTACGATTGGGATGTCCGAGAGACAGGAGTTCTTCTGTCCCGTGCCGCCGAATGAGGGCGAGGACCTGCGGTTCATGATCGGCGGCTTCCCCCAGAAGAGTTCAGACGCCTCGAAGAACGGCCGAGTCGGCTGAGCGAGCATCTCTGACCGGTCTCCTCGACGTCGGGCTCTGCCCTGCGTGGTCCACTGTAGGAATTCCTGGGGAACAGTTGTCACCGCTGAAGCGTCTTAATGATGATACGAAGTGAATTCGCCCCACCGGATGGGTCGAGTGTAATAACGTGCCGCCTCGCTGAGGCCTCGGCATGAGTCAATAGGGAAGGTGAAAGGACCGAGAAGATGAAGCCGAGAGCTTTTACGCTGATCGAGTTGCTTGTCGTCATTGCCATTATCGCGATTCTGATGGCCATCCTGATGCCGTCGCTGAAGCTGGCGAAGGATCAGGCTACACGTATCCACTGCGTCAGCAATGCGAAGGCGCTTACGCTCGGGTGGCTGCTGTACAAAGACGACTGGGATGGCAAGCTCGTGCCGGGCCACACCGGTAGGCGCACGGACACCGAAGTTGGCTGGGTCAATCAATTGCAGTGGGTGGATGAGCCACCTGCTCTCGACTCCAACTGGGTCCTCAAGAAAGAGGCGATCGCACGCGGGTCGCTGTTCAACTACGTTGGCAAGGAAGTGCAGATCTATCGCTGCCCAGCGGACCGGCGAAGAGAGAGTTCCTCTTTGCCTGTGGCCTACCGGACGTTCTCAGTCGCCGGCGGCGCCAACGGTGAGAGTTGGAGCGCATACAGGAGATGCACGATCTATAGCGAAATCAAGCGACCGGCGACTACGTATGTCCTCGTGGAGGAGATGGACACGCGAGGCCTGAACATGGGCTCCTGGCAGATGGACCCGGATCCGATCAATCCGAGCTGGACGGACCCGCTCGCCATGTGGCACAACAAGAAGAGCACGCTTTCCTATGCCGACGGCAGCGCTGAGATGCATACCTGGGAGTCCCAGAGCTTCATCGAGTGGAACCTCAGGTTCATGAACGAACCCGGGTATCAGGGGTTCGGCATGAATCCTCCCGCTGACGACCGCGCGGACGTGAATTTCATGGCCAATGGCTTCCCATACAAAGCCATCCGGTAGACGTTCCCTCCCGGCTCTTGCCTGCCTACGATGCACGGTCCGTGCAACGATATCGGCGTTGGCTGCCATTGTTCGCGAGAGGCGAAAGCATGTGGGACATCTTCGATCAACCCTGGACGCTGCTGGGGGCGGCGACAATCGTTCTGCTGGCGGTGTTGACGTTTCGCAGTGTCTGGCCTGAGAAGCGAGCGCGGTGGCAGTGGCTTCTGCCGGTGGGCGTCGCTGTCCTGGGCGTGGGCTTCGACCTCGTGGTCGCCACGGACCTGGAGAAGGTCAGCCGGATTGTCAAGACCGCCATGAGGGCTGCTGAGAAGGAAGATTGTGTCGCCATCGCCCGCTTGGTCGCGCCGAACTACGAAGACTCCTATCACAAGGACAAACAGGCCTTCATCAGCCACTGCCGGGCCAGGCTCGTGGCGCCGGCCGTGGATCAAGTTCGAAAGATAGGGATGGCAATGGAGATCACGCCACCCCAGGCCGCCGTGACCCTGACCTTCAGAGTGAGGTTCGAGAAGGAAAGCTACTGGGTGCGCAGCTACGGCAAACTGGCGGCCCTGGTGAAGGTGCAGGTGAGACTTGCGAAGCAGCCGGACGCAAGCTGGCTCGTCACACGCGTCGAAGTGCTTGAAGTGGACACGATGCCCGCCAGGTGGGATATGGCCAGGGACAGTTCACACGCCAGGGCTCTTTCGTGTTAGTGAGTCCACACCTATGAGGAAGCTCGGCCTGCACTCAGTTGCGATGCCACGGACGCTGTGGCGGCACGGACCTTCTCCTCATCAGCCAGGTAGTAGTGCCTTGCAGCCTTCAGGTCGTCGTTCAGTTCGTACACAAGGGGAATCCCCGTCGGGATGTTGAGTCCCGTGATCTCCTCGTCGCTGATGCCGTCCAGGTATTTGACCAGCGCGCGGATGCTGTTGCCGTGCGCAGAGATGAGCACCTTCCGCCCCTGCTGCAGGACGGGAGCGATGGTTTCGTGCCAATAAGAAAGGACTCTGTCCAGCGTCGTCTTGAGCGACTCGGTGGCAGGCAGCAGTTCTCCGGGCACATTCGCATACCGAGGATCATGCCGGGGGTGTCGCGGGTCGTCTTCGCCGAGAGGGCTGGGCGGAACATCATAGCTGCGCCGCCAGATTTGGACCTGCTCAAGTCCGAACTTCTCGGCCATGTCCCGCTTGTTCAGTCCCTGGAGGACGCCGTAGTGCCGCTCGTTCAGCCGCCAGGAGCGAGAAACAGGAATCCACATCAGGTCCATGTCATCGAGGATGATCCACAAGGTCCGGATCGCCCTTTTCAGGACAGAGGTAAAGGCAATGTCAAACGTGCAGCCATCCTGGACGAGGGCGCGGGCCGCCTCGTGCGCCTCCTGAATCCCCTGTGGCGACAGATCTACGTCGGTCCAGCCGGTGAAGCGGTTTTCCAGGTTCCACGTGCTCTGGCCGTGCCTGACGAGAACCAACTTAATCATAACGCCACCTTTCGGGCCCCACGGGGGCATCAAATGCACCGTGCCGGAGGCCCGCCAGGAATGAAAGCCTACAGGTCCACTGGTTTGCAGAGGTTTTCCTTTTTCACGGCGGCGCGGCCGCAGATCTTGCACATGAACCTGGCATCCCGCACGAGTTTCTTGTACTCCTCAGGATTGCTGATCTGAAAGCCCAGGTTGTTCAGGTAGCACAAGTGCACGTCATGTCGCGGATGAGGCATTTCGATCTTTGCCATGTTCGTTCGCCTTCCAAAGCTCCTGTCACGAGCCCGATTCGGGCCGCCAATTCAGTTGTTCCCAAGGCCACCCTGCCGGCTTGGTTTCTATGCGTACAGGCCTCGGGGCCCGCAGGTTCATCGCCAAGGCGAAATCTCTACGACTCCCGGCTCCAGGTCAACGTACGGGGATTTGGGCACGCCGTCACGCAACATTTTCTCGACCGGCCCATTTCCTACGGCTATATTCATACGACAACTAGGGCATAGTACCCAGCACAATGACAACCGTACATGGAGAGCCAAGAGATGGACTATCGCAGAGTTGTTCCCTGTCTGGATGTCAAGCACGGCCGGCTGGTGAAGGGCGTGAACTTCATTCACCTGGCAGATGTCGGCGACCCCGCGGAGAATGCCGCCGCCTATAGCCAGGCGGGCGCGGATGAACTGGTCTTTCTGGACATCACGGCGACGATCGAGGGACGAAAGACGCTCCTCGACGCTGTCCAGCGGACGGTTGAGCGGATTTCCGTGCCCCTGACAGTCGGCGGAGGGATCAGTAGCTGCAAGGGCATTGAGGAGCTGCTGGCTGTCGGCGTGTCGAAGGTCTCGATCAACACAGCGGCCGTACGAAGCCCGAGCCTCGTCAAAGAGGCCACCAAAACATTCGGGACAGACAAGATCACCGTTGCCATCGACACGGCCAAGAACCCCGATCTGCCCTCAGGTTTCGAAGTGATGATCAAGGGTGGAACGAGCGGCACGGGGATCGACGCCGTTGAGTGGGCCAAGAAGGTGGCCAGCCTTGGCGCCGGTGCCATATTGCCCACAAGCATGGACACCGACGGCACTCAGGGCGGCTACGATATCCCCATGACGCGGGCCATTGCCGATGCGGTGAAACTGCCAGTCATCGCCTCCGGCGGAGCAGGAACACTCGACCATCTCTACGAGGCTATCATCGATGGGCACGCCGACGCCGTCCTCGTAGCTTCCATCGCCCATTTCGGCAAGTACAGCATCAAGGAGATGAAACAGTATCTGGCCGACAGGGATATCCCCGTGAGGCTCTGACAGCGAGACGGCTTTATCGCCCCTTGCGAATGGCGCCACGTGAGGCAGCCGTCAAGGGCGACGCTCTGCCCGCTCCTGGCAAAAGTCCGACCCTGAATTGGCCGATAGGGAGGAGGGTGACCGTCCATGACGATTCCATGACGATGCGTGTACAGACGTATGTTCGACTGGCTGACCAAAGACAAGTTCCTCCTGAGGGCGAAACTCTTCACGATTCGCTGGTATCCGAGCAGCCGCAGTTGCCAGCGGATTGGAGACCGCAGACGCCTCCCCCAGCAGATGCCCCCTCTCATGGTCCGCAAACCCGAGTGGCGACGATAGAAAAGAACGAGGGCCCGTACTGTGTGAGACAGGCCCCCGTTCCACAATCCCATGTCCGTCATGCAACAGCGCATCCGCCCCGCGCTTATTCCTCGACTGGCACCGGCCTGGTCAGGTAGACGTCATCGATGAATAGCGACCCCGTGCCGCCCTGCGCCGGATGGACGCGATCACCGACGCCGATGAACATCTTGCGTACCGCCGCCAGGTTCACGCCGCTAAAGTCCGTCAGCGAGATATTCCATTCAAACCATGTCTTGCCCGTCAGGATGTCCAGGTCGGGATACGTGACGACGCTCACACGGTTGGACGCGTCCTGCAACGCGACGTACATCCGGTCGACCTCGCTCGCCGCGGGCCCGCCGATCAGGGCGGTACCCCACGTATCGGGGACATGGGCGGTACCATGCCAGGCAAGTTGCGAATCCCGGTCGCCGCCATCGTCATCATCGTCAATCATCACGTCTATCCTGATCAACTGACCTGCCGGCGCAGGCCCGCCAATCACCGATGACCACGGCAGTGCGATTTCGTGACGATATCCGGTGCTGGTCGCGGCGACTCCGTACTGGACACCCGGCAGGCTGCTCGCCGAACGATACCATTCAACCGGTGTCTCCACGACGGCGTGGTTCCAGCGGAAGCAGTACTGACAGTCATCCATCGTGTCGTTGGTGGCGCCCCCACTGTTGTCCGGGTCGAGAAAGACCTCGATGCGATCGTCCAGCCATCCCTGGGCGGCGTCCGAGTCCTGCACCAGAGTCTCGTCATTGACGTCGACGAGCACGTAGAGGTACTGCGAGTTGTACATCACC
The DNA here is from genome assembly GCA_016928975.1 of Sedimentisphaerales bacterium. The sequence goes on from JAFGJR010000235.1 coordinate 41,463, forward strand.
CGGAAACTGCCGGAGCAGTCTTTCGGGCCGTCGACCGCTTGGCCATCCACGACTGCATTGATGTACTGCACCGACGCCTCGGCCCACAGATCATCAATCTTGCCGTCAATCACGGGCGACGCCGTCGCCATCGGCACATCGAAGTCCCGTGCCTCTCCGTGGACGTAGAGGGTCAAGGTATCCACGCCATTGAGCGTCCAGTCCTGCGACGACGTCCACGTCCTCTCCGCCTCGGAGTAGAATGGCGAGCCAGTGTTGTCGTAGTCCATCGGCATCGATTGAGCGCCGCCATGGATCGTCTTCTGCTCGGCAAATGGCGGCTCTCCGTACCCGACCATGGCGCCGGTCCCATTGCCCTCGACCACCGTTGGCTCCGTGTAACCGAACCCGTCGATCCATGTCTGGAAGACCCGCTCGCCCACGTCATCCGTGTAGCTTTCGAAATCATCGATGGGCAGCACCGTCGTGAAGCTCCAAACTGAACCCGCAAGAACAGTGTCGTCCACATTGATTTCATCCACACGCCAGAAGTAAGTCGTTGCAGGCAGCAACTCGCTCGCAACGTAGTTGGGATCGTCCAACTCCCCCTTGTCCGCCTCGGCTGTCCCGTCCACCACAGCCGCCTCGTCGTCGCTCAGGTACAGGTGGTGTTTCATAGCCTCCTGACCCGCCATCCATTGAAGGCTCACTGTCATCGGGACCGTGTTGCTCCCATCCGCCGGGTCCGGCAGATACGCGGTCATGGCCTGCACTGTGAAGGACCACACATCGCCGGTGATGACTGTCTTCAGGTCCCTCTCCGTCTCATCGACGCGCCAGTAATAGGTCACCCCCGGCTCAAAAAGCGGCCCGTCGTAGTAGTACGTCGTCAGTCCCAGTGGCAGCCTCGGCGCGACCATGTCTGTCGGTCCAAGCTCAGGGCTTGTGCCATAATAGACCGTGTGGAACACGGCCGTGCTGCCGGCCGTCCACACGAGCGCCGGGAATGCTACGTCCGTTGCGCCGTCGGCGGGCATGACATTGCCGGCCTTCTTCTGACCCCACGCCGCGCCACACGAACCCAGCACGACGGCCGCAAGGATTAGGTGCACTGCTCTCTTATACATTCCTGTCCTCCTTCAACACGAACATCCGTACTTCCACGCTGGCGACACGCCTGACGCCATAGCAAAATCGGCAGGGGCCTGCACCACGTGGTCCAGGCCCCCCTTGCCGCATAATCACAGTCATCCACACAGCCGACTTGCTCCCAGGCCCGTCGGCCTCGCGACTACTCCTTGGCCGGTGCCGGCCTCGTCAGATAGATGTCATCGAAGAACAGCGATCCGGCACCGCCCTTCACCGGATTGTCCCGATCTCCGACGCCGATGGACATCTTCCGCACCGCCGCCAGGTTCACACCTGTGAAGTCCGCCAGCGGAATCTGCCACTCCACGAACGACGTGGTGTCCAGGATTCCCACGTCGGGATACGTGACAACGGCGGTGTGGTTGGATGCATCTTTCAGCGCCACATACAGAGCATCCGCTCCGCCTGCGGTCACTGGCGCCGCGATGCGCGCCGTTCCCCAACTGGCTGCAATCTGCCAGTCCTCTCCCGACAGGGAATGCCAGGAGACCTGCGCTTCGCGCGTGTCGGCGCCGTTGTCATCATCGTTGTAGAAACAATCGATACCGATAGCTTGGCCGACCGGGGCCGTAGGCGCGCCAATCAACGCCTGCCACGGGAACTTGAGCTCGAGGCACCACCCGGTCGCCGTATTGGCCTGCGCCAGAACGACGCCGGCCGTGTCCGTATTCGTCCCTTGGATGTCGGTGGCTGTCCACCCGAACGTGTACTGGCGGGCGTGTCCCTGCAGGGGCGCCGGCGCTTTGCTGTTGTCCCCATCGACGTAGAACTCCACGCTGTCGTCCAGGTAGGCCGAGCTGGAGTCGTTCCAGAGCTTCTCGTCGTTGATGTCGACGATCGCGTACAGGTACTGCGAATCGTACAGGACGCGGAACTGACCGGACATGTCGGCCGCACCCGAGACCTGGTCCGAACCGACAATGGCGTGAGTCAGGGGCCACGTTGTGACGTTGGCCCACAGACCATCGGCCTTCCCGTCGATCACCGGCGCTGTCGAGGTGGCCGCGATATCGAAGTCCCTCGCCGGTCCCTGGACGTGGAGGATCAGAGTGTCCACGCCATTCAGCGTCCAATCCTGGGAGGATGTCCACGCCCGGTCCATCTCAGAGTAGAATGGCGCATTGACGTTGTTGTACTCCACGGGAACGGACTGCAGCCCGCCATAGACGGTCCTGGTCTCCATGATGTCGCCCACCGTGGGGTCGTAGCCGACCAAGGCCCCCGTGCCGTTGCCCGGATCTCCCGGTGCCGGCTCACTGTATCCCCAACCGTCGATCCAGGTTTGGAAGACCCTGTTCGTGACGTCATTGCTGTAACTCTCGAAGTCATCGACCGGCAGGATGGTGGTGAAACTCCACACGGCCCCGGGCAGCACCATGTCATCGAATCCGATCTCATCCACGCGCCAGAAGTAGGTGGTCGCCGGCAACAGGTCGCTCACGAGGAGGTTCGGGTCGGCCACTTCCCCCTTGTCGGCCTCAGCCGTCCCATCGCTGACAGCGGCCTTGTCGGTGCTCAGGTACACATGGTGCATGAGGGAATCCTGACCTGGCATCCATTTCAGATTCACGTTCACCGGGACGACGTTGCTCCCGTCCGCCGGGTCCGGCAGATAGGAGGTCATCGCCTGGACCGTGAAGTGCCACACGTCGCCGGTGATGACTGTTTTCATGTCCTTCTCGGTCTCGTCCACTCGCCAGTAATACGTCACCCCTGGTTCGAAAAGCGCTCCCTGATAATAGAATGTCGTTAGCGCCAACGGCAGTCTCGGCGCGATGATGTCTGCCGACCCAAGCTCAGGGGTTGTGCCATAGTAGACCGTGTGGAACACGGCCGTGCTGCCGGCCGTCCACATGAGCGCCGGTAATGCTACGTCCGTTGCGCCATCCACAGGCATAACGTTTCCGGCCTTTTTCTGACCCCACGCCGCACCACATGAGCCCAGCACAAGGGCCACGAGAATCAGATACCCTGCTCTTCTATGCATGTCTGTCCTCCTTCAAGCCAAACACCCACACTCTTCACCTGGCCACGTACCAGGCGTCGCTGTTGCCGCTGAATCCAGACACCAACCGCTGAGCTGCCATGTAAAAGGCGGTATAGCCGCGGCGGTGCAATGCACTCGCACAAGACATGGGCAATCGATCAGCCCCCCTCGTCCTTCTCACCTCCTTCTCAGATACCCTCTGCTGGCGCAGCCCGCGCACCCGTCCGACCGCAATGCAGCCCAGACGCACACGGCCCCCCACAAATGATGACGCCCACATAGACCCACACTTCCCAAGCGCCAGAACAGGATCCCCACACGCCCACACGGTGAAATCACTGCTCCATATCACGCTCTGCAACCGGTGATCCGATTATGGGTCAGTCTATCATCCTGCACATCCCCCTGCAAGCGAAATCCAGCCTTTTATGGGGCGATGACACCCCAAGTCATCGACTGTCGCATACAAGCTGTACAAACGCAAGCCACATTACCGTCACGGGAGCCGCGGCGTGCATGAACGCCGATTGACCGTCGCCTCAGGCACGCTGCCTCGCGGCTGAGATGGACGCTTGCCTGACAGCCATTTATAGGACCTCCTCTGCGTCCGGGCATCGCCTCCTCGCTTCCACGGCACTCGCCCAAATATCAGCAATGCCACCTCTGACCTCAAAATAAGCCCCACCCAGTCACCCGATTTAGCCCACTTTGACTAAAGATTTCTTGCCTACGCCCCCGATACTACCTCTCAGTGTATTGCCCACTTTAACATGGACAACAGCAACGAATTCAGAGTCGGTGGCCTGGCCGAGGAGTCCACCCCGGCCCGTCAAGGAGAAAGCAATGATCAAGGAACAAACTCTTGCCAAGTATCTGGAAGCCCTGCTGCGAGGAGACCGAAAGGCATGTCGTAGCGTTGTCGAGGAGACCCTGCAAAGCGGGATTCCCGCCAACTCGGTGTATCTGCACTTGATCTGGCCGGTCGTCGTGGAGATCGAGCGGCTTCTGCGGATGGACAAGGTCACCACGGTTCAAGAGCACCTGGCGACACGCATCAATCGCACGATCGTCGACCAATTGCAGAACAAGCTGCCCCGCCGCCCTGCCAAACACAAGAAGGTGGCCGTGTGTTGCGCCCGGGAGGAGCTGCAGGAGCTTGGAGCCCAGATGATCGCCGACTTGTTCGAAAGTGACGGCTGGGAAGTCCGGTTCCCCGGTGGCGGCATGAGCAACGATGACATCTTCGCCTTCATCAACGAGTACGCTCCAGACGTGTTGACAATCTACGGGACGACGCCCAAACAGGCGCCCGATGTGCGGCGGCTGATCGACAGGATCCGCGGCGTCAATGCGTGGCCGGACATGCGGATCGTCGTATCCGGCGGGCTATTCAACCGAGCCGAGGGTCTGTGGGAGGAAATCGGCGCGGACGGCTTCGCCGCAACCGCCGCAGAAGTGCTCCAGGTGGCAGCCGACGAGTCGCAGGTGGCCAACCCAGACCGCAGGACCGTCAATCGGCGCAAACGCAAGTATCAGGCTGTACCGATCGAGCACGTGGGCGCAGCCGTGTAGCACAAGAGCTGGCGGCGAGCCCCCTCGCCGTCGGTCCCTGTTGCTGGAAAAACCAGCATCATCGAGCGCAGCCCCTGCATCGGCGGCAGGCGCTCGCGCGCGACGGACCGCAATCGGGGGAAGATCTCAGAAGCCGACGTCAACTGCCCCCGTGGATGAATGTAACGTCCCTACTGCGAGTTCTTCTGGAGCTTGTACTCGACGCTGTCCACCAGCGCCAGCCAGCTTGCCTCGATGATATTCTCCGAGACCCCCACAGTGCCCCAGATCGAGTGCTTGTCGCACGACTCGATCACTACCCGGACGCGTGCCGCCGTCCCGGCACGTGCATTGACCACGCGGACCTTGTAGTCAATCAGGTGCATCTCCCAGACGTTCGGATAGAACCGCTCCAAACACTTGCGCAGAGCCGCATCCAGCGCATTCACCGGGCCATCTCCCTCGCCGACCACGTGCTCGATGCCGTCACCCACTTTGAGCTTGACGGTGGCCTCCGTGACAATCTCCCCGGCCTTTCGCTTCTCGACTTCCACATGATACTTGATCAGCTCGAAAGAGGGCTTGAACGTCCCGAGCGTTCTCTTGATGAGCAGATCGAAGCTGGCGTTGGCTGCCTCGAACTGATAGCCTTCGTTCTCCAGTTCCTGGACCCGTTCCAGAATCCTCTTGGCCAGCTTCTTGTCCTGCGTGAGCTTGGCCTTCTCGAGCTCGGCGAGGATATTTGACCTGCCGCTCAACTCCGAGATCAGGAATCGCCGCTCATTGCCCACGAGCTCAGGCTCGAGGTGTTCGTAGGTGCGCTTGCTCTTGCGCAGGGCATCGACGTGCAAGCCCGCCTTATGAGCAAATGCGCTTTCGCCCACATAGGGCAGGTTCATCACGGGCAAAACATTCGCCACCTCAAAGACGAAGCGTGATGTCTCGGTGAGCAGCCGTATCTTCTCCGGCCTGAGCGTCTCCACGCCCATCTTGAAGGCCAGTCCGGGAATCACGGCACACAGATCGGCGTTGCCGCACCGCTCGCCCAGCCCGTTGACCGTACCCTGCACGTGTCGGGCCCCTGCGCGCACAGCCGCCAGGGAGTTCGCCGTCGCACAATCCGCATCGTTGTGCGTATGGATGCCAATCGTGATGGATCCAAACGTCTCGCAGACCTTGCGCACGATGTCGTAGATCTGATCGGGCAGCGACCCACCGTTTGTGTCGCAGAGGACCAGGACGTGGGCGCCGGCATTCGCCGCCGCGGCAAGCACCTTCAACGCGTACTCCGGGTTCTCCCGGTAACCATCGAAGAAGTGCTCCGCGTCGAAGATCGTTTCCAGTCCCTTGCTCTTCAAGTACGCGACCGATTCCGCGCAGATGGCCAGGTTCTCGTCCAGCGAGCAGCGCAGCACCTCCTTGACATGCAAGTCCCACGTCTTGCCCACGACCGTAGCTGCCGGGGTCTTGCAGGCCAGGATGGTGTTCAGCGAGACATCATCCGAGACGGTGCAATCAGCCCGCCGGGTGTTTCCGAACGCGACGATCTTCGAGTTCGTCGGACGAGATCGAGCCACCTCCTGGAAGAACTGCATCTCCTTCGGGTTGGACGCAGCGTAGCCTCCTTCGATGTAGTCCAGCCCCAGATCGTCCAACCTCCCGGCGATGTCCAGCTTGTCCTTCAATGAAAAGCTCACGCCCTCCGCCTGCATCCCATCCCGAAGCGTCGTATCATACAGTGCTACTTTTGTCATACCTTGTCCTGGCTCTATTCGAGACCCTCCGACAGACGAACCTGAATCATCAAGAGTCCACGTACACGGAAACGGCTCTGATTCTACACGCCCGACACGTCCTGTAAAGTCGAAAGGTCCCGGAACGGCAGCTCGGCGCGCCTGGTCAGCCAGGAAGACAGAGGAGTCTCCACAGTGCCTTTGACGGGAAAAGAAATCGTCTGTCGAGGCCAACAAAGGACTTGGCAACACGGCGACGCGCAGGTATACTCACGGTTTTGTATTGAGATGCTTGCGGTCCGATATCAGTTTGGCTTCTTGTACCATGATGCTAACGCGAATATTGCAGCCAACATGCGTGAGAGTCCCGTTGACGGGCACAGACAAAGAATCGGTGATCGCCGAGTTGGTGGACGTTCTTGACGAAAGCGGCCTGCTCCAGAACAAGCAGGCGGCCCTGGATGCCGTCTTTGCGAGGGAACGTACCCGCAGCACGGGGATCGGCTCGGGCATCGCCATTCCCCACGGCAAGACCGACGCGGTCCGGGAGCTTGTCATGGCCCTGGGGATCGCCCGCCAGCCTGTGGACTTCGACAGCGTCGACAAGAAGCCCGTGTCCATCGTTATCCTGCTGGTCTCGCCGCTTGACCAGACGGGGCCTCATATCCAGGCCCTGGCACGGATCAGCCGGCTCATGCTTGACCACGAATTCAAGGACGCGTTGGAGAAGGCGCAGTCGGCCGAAGCGGCCTATCAGCTCCTCAGCGAGCGCGAGAACGAGTAGGCTAACTCTTCTCCCAGAGCACGAGCCCGTGTTCATAGGGGCTCACCTGATCGCGATGGTTTGGCAAGACCCTGACGGCGACGCCGTGTTGTCCAGTCGTGTGACAGGCCATCCGCCCCGCGAACCAATGCTCGTCGTCCTGGCCGGTTTTCTTCTCGTGCACCATCTGGACGGTGCTGCCCTCGCGGATATGTCCCCATGAGTCGGTCGGGCCGTGATAGAGCTCCACACACACGTCCTGCGGCTGCATGCGCCCGAGCTTGATGAGCGCCCGGATGGTGAGTTCCGAGCCGACTTTCAGTTGCCGCTGGCGAGGATTGAGCGGCTCGCCGTCCTCCCCGTTGCCCGCGCCCATGACGACCTCACAGACGGCGAACTCAGACCACGCAGTTCGAATCTCCGACTTCCATCGCGCCAACGCCTTGGCCCGGGTCATCGCGTCGTCCGTCAGATAGCGGTATCGCGTGGCGGATGGATTGTAGAACCGTCGGGAGTACTCCCCGAGCATCCGGTGTGTGTTGAACTGGGGAGCTACTGACTTGATCGACTCTCGCATCTTCTCGATCCATTTGCGCGGCAGGTGGCCGGCCGATCGTGCAAAGAACAAGGGCACGACCTCGTTTTCCAGCACGCTGTACAGCGCCTGGCCTTCAACGGCGTCCTGATACGCGGGATCGTCGTAGCATTCACCGCCACCGATGACCCAACCGTTTTCCGAGTTGTGGCCTTCGCACCACCATCCGTCGAGCGTGCTGAGGTTGATGATCCCGTTGGCCCCGGCCTTCATGCCGCTGGTGCCACTGGCCTCCATCGGCCGGCGCGGGTTGTTCAGCCAGACGTCAACGCCGCGCACGAGGACGCGGGCCAGATCGATATCGTAATCCTCCAGGAAGATGATCCGCCGCCGCACCGCCTCCTGGGACGCGAAATGGATGATGTGGCGGATGATTTCCTTGCCACCGTCATCCTTCGGGTGGGCTTTTCCGGCGAAGATGATCTGAACCGGTTGCTCCGGGTTGTTGACCAGTGCGGCCAGACGCTCCGCATCCCGAAGGAGTAGATCGCCCCGCTTATAGGCCACGAATCGCCGCGCAAAGCCAATCGTCAATGCCTCGGGATCCAGCGCCTCCTCCGCCTGCTTCAACTCGCCCAGACACGTGCCGCGACGCTGCATCTGCGCGACCAGGCGCCTTCTCGCAAAGACGATCAACTGCTCTTTGCAGCGCCGGTGCGCGCTCCACAGCTCCTCGTCGGGAATCTGGTCCACATGGTCCCACACGGACTTGTCGAACGTCGTCTGGCTCCAGGCAGGTCCCAGGTACCTATCGTACAAAGCGGCCATCTCGTCCGCCAGCCAGGTCTTGAGGTGAATGCCGTTCGTGATCGACGTGATCGGCACTTCGTTCGTAGGCAAGCCGGGCCATAGCGAACCCCACACCTCACGAGAGGTATGCCCGTGCAGTCTGCTGACGCCGTTGAGATAGCTGCTGAGCCGGATTGCCAGGACCGCCATCTTGAACGGCTCGTTCTCGTCGTCGGGCAGGATCCTGCCCAATGACAGGAAGTGACGCCGGTTGATGCCCAGGTGCGGGAAGTAGCTGCCGAAGTATTTGTCCATGAGATCGACGCTGAACTCGTCGAGGCCGGCCTTGACAAGCGTGTGCGTCGTGAATACGTTGCCGGCCCTGGTGGCCTCGACGGCTTCGTCGAAGGTCATGCTCGTGGTCGTCCGCAATTGCCGGACGCGCTCCAGGGCCATGAAAGCCGCATGTCCCTCATTCATGTGGCAGACGGTTGGCGTAATACCCATCGCCGCCAGGGCCTTCAAGCCCCCGATTCCCAGCAGAATCTCCTGGCGGATGCGCAGCTCGCGGTCGCCGCCGT